>DAOUEW010000209.1:0-11501 GCA_034430275.1 Anaerolineae bacterium
TGGTGCCCCACAACGAAGAAAGGGAAATAGTACAGCCCTATCACCCCGGCGTAGGACAGAAAGACCATCTTCTCGCGCTCGGTCAAGGGGCGTGGGGAAAAGCCTGGCACCCTGGCCAGGCTGTAGTCGGCGTGGCACCCGAGGGTGAGCCTTGCCCCAGCATAGTGGGGACAATGCCGGCACAGCACCAGGGCTTCGACGTAGCCAAAGAAGGCCGCCGCCAGGAGCAGCCACAGGCCGAAGGCTAACCAGTAGCCGCTGATAATCATGCCGGCGACGAAGGGGACAAAGAAGCCGACCGCCAGCAGCCCGAAATCGAGAAGGCCCGTGGGTGTATGCCGGCAGAGCTGTCTCCCCTCCAGCGGGCAGCCCACACATGAGTGCCGTGAGCGCACTGCTGCCGTCCTGCTGCCTCTCTCTGCCTGCATAGTAGCCTCCTTCCATGGAAACGACTACTGTTGCTAGAGAAACGCTTTGGCTGCCCGCATCCCTTGAGCCGGCCCTCACTCCACCGGCTGCCTGATCACCGTCTTCAGCTTCTCCGGCGCGGTCCTGCGCGGATCGCCCAGGTAGACCTCGTGATGCTTTCCCCTGAGCCGGTAACCCTTCTCCTTGGCGAAAGCGTGGAGCTTCTCGATGGTGGGGCCTTCGTCCGCCCAGGGGCCGATGTGCATGATCTGTACACACAAACCCTCATGGTAGGGCTCCCATCTGAGCAGGGGCAGCGCCGCCGGGTCTTTCTTCTCCCTGACCTGCTGGACCGCCTCCTCGAACAGCTCCCTCGTCACCTGGGCGGGCTGGTAGATCATCGCCGTCCACTGCCAGGCATCCTTGTTCCCCGTGGTGAACGAGGTTTTGTCCTCTGCCCACCACAGCCCTTCCAGGGGTGGAACGACGTAGTCCAGCTCCGGATCCCGTTTCTTGACCGTGAACTTGAGCTGGTAGGCCGCGGTGTACAGCGCTTCGATAGCCTCCTGGTACTCGCGGGAGGTGTTGGGATCACCTCGCCCGTCGATTTGCAGGAAGTTCATCTCCGGGACATCGACGACGGATACCTCTTTCGCGGAAGGCGAATACAGGTGCTTGAGATCTTTCTTCGCATCGAATCTGGGCACAGGCTCTTCCTATCTGAGCGTGCCGCCTGTCCCGCACGACTCTTCGGCCATGAGCATATCACACCCTGCCTCCTCTGTCGAGCGCGCGCGGACATGAAACCCGGTGAAGGTTTGGACCCTTCGCCAGGGTCAGAGCAACATTGACCGATGACCACTTCTCGACTATAACACACGTACGCTATCGGGTCAGCTCTGTGGAGGGTTTGTTGATGCCTGCCTTGCGGCTCTTCCTCCTCGGCCCGCTGGACATCCGCCATGATGGTCAGCGGTTGCCTAAGCCGCCTACGCTCAAATCCCAGTCTCTCCTCGCGTACCTCGCTCTCCATCGTCAGAGGCCCCAGCCCCGCGATCGGCTGGCTGACCTTTTCTGGGGTGACCGGCCAGAGCGCAGGGCACGTCGCTCCCTAGCCACCGCCCTGTGGCACATCCGCCGTTGCCTACCCAACCAGGCTTCGTTACTCAGCGATGTCCACTCAGCCTACCTCGATCCGGAGGCGGACCTCTGGCTCGACGTCGAAGAGTTCGAGTCTCTGGCCATCCGCAGCGATCTCTCGTGCCTGCAATCCGCTCTACACCTCTATCGGGGCGACTTCATGGATGGTTTCTACGACGATTGGGTGCTCAACGAGCGATATCGGCTGGAGACCCTGTTTGCTGAAACACTGGCGCGGTTGATGACAGGACTGGAACTCAGGGAAGAATACCGCGACGCGCTCGCCGTCGCTCTGAAGCTCCTGCAGCACGATCCGTTGCGCGAGGACGCCCACCGACTGGCGATGCGCGCCTTTTGTCGCCTGGGGCAGCGCAACACTGCCTTGGATCAGTATCGCCGCTGCCAGGAGATGGTCAAGCGGGAACTCAGTGCCGAACCGATGGTGGAGACGGTGGACCTCTACCAGGGGATCCTGGATGGGCGATTTGAAGTCGCGCCTGTCATCGACGCAGCGGCCACTGGGATGGCGCTGGTGGAACCGACGCTCTCGCCGGGACACAACCCCCTGGACCCCATCGTTCGCAGCCCACTGGTGGGCCGGGAACCAGAGATGGAGTTCCTCCAAGGTAGCTTCGAGGAAGCTCGGAAGGGACATGGCTGTCTGGTACTTGTCCACGGCGACGCGGGGGTAGGCAAGACCCGCCTTGTTCAGGAGTTTGTGAACCACCTGCACTGGCAGGCGGTGCGGGCGGTCTGGGGTCGCTGCTACGAGTTTGAGCGTCTCCTGCCCTACCAGCCGGTTGGTGAAGCGCTGCAAGCCCTTCTATCGACCATGACGCCCATGGAGCTGACCAAACTCCCTCCCTGGATCCTGGCAGAGTTGGTCCGTCTGGTCCCAGAACTGTCCGAGAAACTTCCCGAGCTTCTTGCCAGCTCTGCGGTACCCGCGGACGAGGAGCAGATGCACCTCTTCGAAGGCGTGGCCCGCTTTGTGGCCAACTTGTCGTCGGACGGAGTGCTGGTGTTGATCCTCGACGATCTCCACTGGGCCACCGAGTCCACCCTGCAGATGGTCCACTATCTGGCCCGCCATCTGGCCAATCATCAGGTTCTAATAGTTGGTACCCTACGGCCCGAGGCGGTCGGGCCGCAATCCCCCCTTGATTCCCTCCAGCGACAGTTGGCCCGAGAGAGATTGGTGCGCCCACTCCACCTGGCGGGTCTTTCACCACAGACTATCGAAGCGATGGTGGTCGAGATGTCGGGCAGCGGGGAAGAAGTAGCACCGCTGGCTCGCCGTCTATACGAGGAGACGGAGGGCAACCCTTTCTTTCTGATCGAGATCGCCAAGGCCTTGTTCGAGGCTGGCTTGGTCAGCCTGGAAGGTGTAGCCTGGAGCGGGGATTTCGCGCGGATTTCCGAGGTAGAGTTACCGCTGCCCGCGGGGGTGAGCGCGGCCGTTGAGGCACGGGTCCGCCGGCTGGACGGGCATGCTCGGCACGTCCTGGAGGTGGCAGCCGTTCTCGGCCGCGAGTTTGACTTTGATCTGCTCAACGCCGCCTGGAGGCAGGATGAGGAAGCGACTCTCGAGGCATTGGACACGCTCTTGCGGCGGCGGTTCGTCGACGAGGGCAGTGGAGTCCTGGGCCGCGACTATGCCTTCCATCATCACAAGATCCAGGAGGTTGTCTACGCCGGAATCCCGCTACGGCGCCGGCAGCACCTGCACGGGCAGGCGGGAAAGGCAATGGAGACGCTCCATGCATCAAACGTGGGCGAGGTGGCCGGCGAGCTAGCCTTCCACTTCGGCCAGGGCCGACAGGTAGACAAATCACTGGTGCCCAGGGCCGTCCGCTACCTGCTTTTATCCGGAGACCAGGCCCGGCTCGCGTATGCCCACCGCGAGGCTATCGAATACTACAGCCAAGCGGTGGCGCTGCAGAGTCAGGGTGGCGAATATGAGCAGGCCGGACGGACCCTGATGAAGCTGGGGTTGACCTATCACACCGTCTCGGAGTTTGGGCAGGCCCGCCAGGCCTTCGACGAGGCTTTCGCTCTCAGAAAACGGGCGGCAGTCGCGCCGCCGGTCGTACTGCCACCGCCTGCCCCCCACGCTCTGCGTTTGCCGTGGTACGAACCGGTCACCCTGGATCCGACGCTGGCCTCGGATACCTATTCTGTCGGCGTGCTAGGCCACCTTTTCAGCGGACTGGTGGAACTGAGCCCCGACATGGACGTGGTGCCCGACGTGGCCCAAAGCTGGGAGATAGATGAAGGCGGGCGGCGGTTCGTTTTTCACCTGCGGCAAGACGTGCACTGGAGCGACGGAATGCGCGTCACCGCGCACGACTTCGAGTACGCCTGGAAGCGCGTGCTCGACCCGGGCACTGCCTCGCAGAACGCCAGCTTGTTGCTGGACGTCAAGGGAGCCAAGGCTTTGCACAGCGGCGAGGTACGCGACCGAGACACTCTGGGGGTGCGCGCGCTCGACTCCGTCACGCTGGAGGTAGAGCTCGAAGAGCCGGTGGGTTATGCTCTCCATCTGTTAACTTCCGAGGCCACCTCGCCCGTTCCCAGGCATGTGGTAGAGGCCCACGACGCGTCTTGGGCAGAGCCGGGGAATATCGTCACCAATGGCCCTTTCATGCTGGCCGACTGGCGCCGGGGCGAGTCCATGCGCTTGGTGCGCAATCCCGAGTACCACGACCGGTTCTCGGGCAACGTTCACGAGGTGGCGCTGCTCCTCCTGCCCGCGGTGCGATCTGGAGAGTTGGACATGTACGAGACCGGTGACCTTGACGTCGCCACCCTGCGCGACCCGCCCGTCGTAGACTTGGCCCGGCGGCGACACCCCGGAGAGTATGTCTCCTTTCCCATCCTCTGCACCTTGCACGTGGGATTCGACGTTAGCCGGCCACCCTTCGACGATCCCCGGGTGCGACGCGCCCTTACCCTGGCAGTTGATAGGGAACAGCTCGCGGACGTGCACCTGAGCGGTCAGGTGTTCCCCGCCACGGGCGGCCTCGTGCCGCCGGGTATGCCGGGATATTCGCCCGGGATCGGCCTGCCGTACGACCCCGAGCAGGCCAGACAGCTCCTGGGCGAGGCAGGCTACCCGGGCGGGGGCGGCTTTCCTACAGTCGAGGCGCTGGCGCCCGGGCTCCGGGTTGATGAACGAGTAGATACTAGACAACTGCAGGCGTACTGGCGTGACAACCTGGGACTGGAGATCAAGTGGCAGGCGTTGGAGGTGAGCGCCTGGTTTGAGAGGCTGAACGGCGAACCGCCACACCTCTACCTCGTAGCATACGTGGCCGAGTACCCCGACCCCGACGACTTCCTGAGAGCCACCCCGTTTCGCCGTCGGAATCGTTGGCAGAACGACGCCTACGACAGGCTGGTGGAGGCGGGCCGGCATCAGGCCGAGCCCGCGAGGCGAATCGAGCTGTACCAGCAAGCCGACGCGATCCTGGTGGAAGAGGCACCCATCATGCCGGTCTACTATGATCGGGGGCACATGCTGGTGAAGCCGTGGGTCAGCAGGTTCCCCACATCGAGTCTGAGGTGGTATGGCTACTGGAAGGACGCCATCATAGAGTCCCACTGAGCAGGCCATGGAGGCCCCCCCATCTTTACCCTCACCTCCTGATTCCTCACCCCGCTCAAAGACCCTATTGGATATCAACGCACCAATCCCGTAGTGGTTTGACGCCCTTTTGACACCCTCGCTGTATCGTCTGATTGTAGCGTAGAGACATAGCTGGGTGGCGCCAACGGCTGCGAATGCCTGTGGCCGTTGTGTGACACCCCATTCGTGGAGACGCGCCCGAAGGAGGAGGAAAATGCGGTAAGCACCATCAGTAGCAGAGTCTGTGGAACAGGTCGTCATTGACACGACCACCGAGCGCGAAAAGGCCATCGCCTTCGGCTCAAGCATTATCGTGATGGGGGAATAGCACCATGCCATTCAGCATTGAGATGTTGTTGGACTATTTTGCAGTGTACAACGAGCGCATCGCGCCGATGCAATTAGTCGGCTGTGCGGTCGCCCTGCTCACCCTCATTCCTCTTTTTCGTCCTGGCAGAGCCTGGAATCGGGTGGTCACTGGAGTGTTGGCCTTTCTGTGGCTGTGGGTGAGCCTCATCTTCTGGAGCCAGGCCGCGAGCCAAATGGCGATGCTCTACGCTCCTACAGTCCTCTTTGCGGTCCAAGGAGCTCTCCTCTTCTACGCGCTTGTCCAGGGCCGCATCGCCTATGGAGCGGCGGGGCGCGCCGACACTGCCATCGGGCTCGCGTTCATCGCTTATGCCCTCGTCGGCTACCCCCTTGTCGGACTCTTGGCGGGACACGTGTATCCGCACACTGCCCTATCCCCGCTCTTCCCCTGTCCAGCCATCGTCCTCACCTTCGGCGTTCTTCTGCTAGCACGACGTGTGCCGTTGTACCTTCTGGTCATCCCCACCCTCTGGGCAGTGAGCGGCGTCCTTTGGTTTTACCTTGGCATGGTCGAGGACGCGGGTCTCGTCATCGCAGGGGTTGTGGGCGTGGTCATCTTGGTCGCTCGAGAGCGTGGTGCCCAGCGTGGGCTCTCCGCTCCATCCCAATGACAGTAGCTGAAAGGAGAGAATCGTATGAAACTCAAGAGTCTGTTCGTCGCCAACACCGTCGTCTCGATCCCGTTCGGCATCGGCTCTGTACTGGCACCGCACCTGTTCCTGGCTCTCTTTGGGGCCACCCTGCGGCCCGCTGGCGCACTGATGACCCAGTACGGCGGAGCCTGGCTCATCGGCATCGGCTTGCTGACCTGGTTGACCCGCAACGCGGCGCAATCCGAAGCCGGTCGGGCCATTGCCCTGGCCCTGCTGGCCGCCTACCTCACGGCCCTGGCCGCGTCAGTGCTAGGCCAGCTTGCCGGCGTGCTCAACGTACTGGGTTGGATGCCCGTTCTGATTCAGGCGTTCTTTAGCGCGGCCTTCGCGTATGCCCTGGCGTCGGGGCGTAGAGCCGCCGCGGCTATTGCTTGACGGGCCTCGCACCCAGCTAAGATAGGAACAACTCGCCTGGCGGCTACCCCTCCAGCCCCACAGATGCCGCTCCTCTGCAGGCGTTGAATGCGCGGACTCCCACGAGCCAGTCCGGACATTCAAGAGGAAGAAGAGAAAGAAACATGAGACGAAGCAAAGCGTTGGCAGTGATCGTGGTGGCTCTGGTCGCCGTGTTGCTGCTCCCTGTATCCGTTGCCTCGGCGCGGGCCACGTTCATCACGTGCGAGGGCGCGTTTATCCCCTGGGGTATAGCCGACTTCGGTACGTGGACCCATCCCGGTGGAAACTGCCACGTGAGGGACATGGTCGCGTTCTACCAGCAGGTCATGCCCGGCAGCGACCCCCGCTGCAACGGCTTGAACACCGTGGTCACCAACGCCAACTGGGATGCCAACGGGGTTGGGCCCTCCTGGGGCACATTCCGCGTGGTTCCGAACGAGTACAGCAGTTACACCGGTGGCTGGGACGGGACCTGGACAGGGATGAGCTACGCCGATGGCACTAGCTCGATTCGGGTGGAGGGGCACGGGTACGGCGACCTAGCAGGGCAGCAAGTCTTTGTTGACATCGAATTCCCTAGCCTGTTCCATCCTGGCACCGCCAGCGGGCACATCCTCGACACGCATGGCGAGTAGACAGGCAAGGCAATGGCCATGCTCACCGAGCAGGGTGCTCCATCGAGATCGAGGAGGCTGTGTAGGGCTGCAGCAGGGATCCACGAGCCGCAGGACAACAGGGCTCACGCAAGGGGAGCGGCATTCGGGGCCTGGAAAACACCTCCGGGCCCCTCTAGATGTAGCGGGCGTGCGCAGGGGACAACCTTATGGCTGAGCCATCCCGGATATCTCCGGCCAGCACCTTTGTGATCCGTTTCTGGCGCGACTGGTCGGTCACCACCGAGCGTTGGCGCGGCCGGATCGAGCACGTGCAAAGCGGTCAGCGGGCCGACTTTGTGGAGCCGGAAGATATCCTTAGATTCGTTCGGAGCTTCGGCGTCATGGCGGACAATCAGATCTCGCCCTCACATCCGGAAGAGCAGTGAGCTACCCCGTGCTCGGGTAACCCAGCGAACCCTGGAGCATCCCCAGAGTGGTCGGCGGTCGCTGAAAAGCAGCGCTTCAGCCCCTCGTAGGCACTCACCTTATCGGACATCTCATCGCCACTCCATTCCTGTGCCAATTGCACACCAGGGGGGTACAAACCCTGGCGAAGGCTCGGAAACTCCGCCAGGGTCAAGCCAGTTCAACAACAAGGTGTGGCCCAGCTACCACCACGCGTTAGGCCTGGCCCTTCACCTTGACCGCCAACTGCCTGCCCAGCTCGGCGATCTGCTGGTAGTCGTCTGCCGACGGAGGACCGTTCACTTCCACGGCGCCTACCACCTCGATCTTGGTGGGCTCCAGGACCTCGGCGGCTTGCTTGACAGCGCCCCCACCCCAGCCGTAGGAGCTCAACACGGCGCCATACTCCAGCGGCGGGCGCAGCGCCTTGACCAGAGACGCCGCGTAGATAGCCAGGGGATGCATGCCGCCCAAGACGGTCGGGGTCCCCAGCACGATGGCCCGCGCGTCCACCAGATCCCGGGCCACGTCACCCAGGTCCGCGTTGACGAGATTGTGGAGGCCGACCTCCATCCCTTCCGCCGTCAACGTCTCCACCATGGCCTTGATCATCCTCTCGGTGGAGCTCCACATCGACACGTAGACCACAATCACCTTCTCCCTGGTCTGCCCGGCGGTCCATTTCCCATACAGCTCGAGGATCCTCTCTGGATTCCTGTGGATCGGACCGTGGCTGGGAGCGATGAGGTCGATCTCCAACCCCCCTATCTTCTCCAGCGCCTTCTGTCCCATCTTGCGGAAGGGCATCATGATCTCGCCGAAGTACCGCTGAGCAAAGGGGACGAACTCCTCCACCTCGTCGTCGTAGAAGCCATAGGCGGTGTGGAAGCCCAGGAAGTCGCAGGGGAACAGGACCTTGTTCTCCACGAGGTAGGTGAACATCGTCTCCGGCCAATGGAGCCAGGGAGCCTCGACGAACCGGAGGGTCTTGCCACCGAGATCGAAAGTCTCCCCATCCTTGACCGTGGTGATCCTTTCCTGCGGCGCCCCATACTGCACCTGCGCCATCTTGGCGCCCTTCTCGGTAGTCACCAGCCGCGCCTTCTCGCTCCGCTCTAAGACGTAGGGAATGGCGCCCGCATGATCCGGCTCGGCGTGGTTCATGATCAGGTAGTCCAGGTCCGCCAGGTTCGTCACGTGGCTGACCCTCCCCTCCAACTCCCCCTCGAAGCCCGGATTCACGGTGTCGATGAGCGCGGTCTTCTTCTGACCTTGTACGAGATAGGCGTTGTAAGTCGTCCCTTGCGGCAGCGGGATCAAGGCATCGAAGACCCTGCGGTTCCAGTCTCTAGCCCCTACCCAGTGTACACCTGGCGATATCTCTGGCACGTCATACGTTGTCATTAGAGTTACCTCCTCTCTTCTCGGTCGTGACGATCAGATCCCGACTCGAATCACGTTCGTAGGGATGAAGAGCATAGTCTCCATACAATCCACTGTTCACGAAGCCCGCGCGCTCCAGCAGCCTCTGGAGATCGTCCTCGAAGATGGGTCTGAGTTCCGTGCTGTCCGCAGTGTAGCTCCAGAGGTGGTCCCGCTGGTGCAGCACCACCATATTGAAGGTCAGAGTCCGCTGGTGGAAATCCACGAAGCGCAGGAAGAGCCACTCCTCCTCGCCCTGACGAAAACTCTCCAGTGGCAGGAACCGCTCCCGCCGTGGCCAAACCCGGTCGTAGTTCAAGTTCTGGACAAAGAGCACTCCGCCGGGAACCAGCACGCCGGCCATGTCTGCGAGTGCTCCGAGGAGCGCCTCCTCGCTCAGCAGACTGGGCAGCGAGTTGCCCAGGCAGAGCACGGCGTGGAAAGGCTGACTCACCCCCGTGCCCAGAGCGCCGAAACTAGCCTCTTCGAACCCGGCGGTCACGCCAGCGGCCTCCGCATTCTCCCGCGCCCGATCGATCATGCCAGCGCTGGCATCGACCCCCAGCACCTCGTACCCCCGCTGGGCCAGGGCGATGGCGTGGTGACCGGTCCCGCAGGCCACGTCCAGCACCCGGCGCGCCTGATGCTCCTGGAGCACCCTCTCCAGTGTGGGCATCTCCCTCTTCAAACGTGCTGGCCAGTCCACGAAGCGGTCGTAGTCGGCGCTGAGATTCTCCCACAGGCCGTCCTCACTCACGACGTCTTCTCCTGCTCGGGTCCTCCCTTCTTCAAACGCTCGTACTTCTCCGTGCCGATGCACTGCTCGGCGAAGGAGCACCAGTCGATGCAGGACGGCCCTTGTTCCCTGGTCACGTGCGCCCCGCAGCCGGGACAGCGGGCAGAGAGCTCGTCGGACCAGATCTCCACTTCCCTCCCGCACTCAGGGCACTCTACGTTCTCTGGCTTGACCTCTCTGATGTCCCTCGCCCCCGGACAGCCGCTGAACAGCGACATGGTCTCCACCTTTCTACCCATGAATGAGGGCGGGCAGGCACCTGGTGCACACCCACAGACTCTGCCCCTGCCGGCGGCAGGGCAGCAGAGTGGACTCCTCTTCGGAACCTCCACACTGGAAGCAGCTCTGGACCATGTACCGGGATTCCCTCTCGCGCTGCCGTTCCTCGACCGCAGCCTCGTCGAAAGCCACCGTCTCCCGTTCCTCGATGGTCAGTGCACCGGTGGGGCAGACGCCCAGGCAGAACCCGGCGCCGTCGCACAACTCCTCCCTCAGCACCCGGGCCTTTCCGTCCACTAGCTCGATAGCGCCCTCGGCGCACGGGATCACACACAGTCCACAGCCGTTGCACAACTCCTCGTCTATCCTCACCATCTGCCTTGTTACCATGCCAGCCTCCCTGGACTAAGCCTTCTCGGCAAAGGAGACCTCGAAGGGCCGCGATATGGCGCCCACCGCACACAGCTCCTCGCACTCGCCGCAGTATCGGCAGTACTCTGGATGTATGAAAGTCGCTCGAAGCTCCCTCACCGCTAGCGCTCCCACAGGACAAGCGGCCACGCAGTCGCCGCACCCGGTGCACAACCCGCCATCTATCTCCGGTGTTCGCCTTTCCCCTTCGTCCATCCTGGTCTCCATAAGAAAAACGGTCAGCTTTCTACTACTATCATACGTGAAAGCCGACCGGGTGTCTGTGACAAAAGTCTCATCGAGCTGCCTCAGCTAGACCTTGGCCTCCTTTTCCAGCCCCTCCCGATCCACAACGATGAGCCTGTGACGGTCGAAACGGATCAGCCCCTCTTCCTCGAACCCCCGTAGCACGCGGCTGACCATCTCTCGAACGGTCCCCACCTGAGCTGCCATCTCCTGCTGAGTCAAACGGCGGGCTGTTTGGCCACCGCCTTCCGCCTGCGCCAGCAGCAGTTTCGCCAGCCGCGCCCGGACCGTGCGCAGAGACAGGTCCTCCACCAGCGCGAGGAGATGGCGGGCGCGTGAGGCCAGGTTCTCGATCACTCCCGCCGCCAGCGCCGGATACCTCTCCAGGAGCTCCAACATCGTATTCCGTTCGATAACCCACAATGCGGACTCCACGGCGGCCATGGCACTCACCGGATTGGGACCACCGTCCAGGACAGCCACCTCATTGAAGAACTCGCCGGGGGCCAGGAGCTTCACCACCTGCTCCCTCCCCTCTATGGAGAGCCTGAGCAGTCTGACCCTTCCCTTCTCCACGACCCACAGACCGGCGCAGGGCTCGGCCTCCAGGAAGATCATCTGATCCTTGGCGAAAGGACGCCTGAAAGCACCCCTAGCCACGACGTCCAGGGTAGCCGCGTCCAGATGGGCGAAGTAGGGAACGGAGCCGAGGAGGCGCGTGAGGTTGTCCAGACCGTCGCTGCTCACTTGGT
>DAOUEW010000210.1:0-6646 GCA_034430275.1 Anaerolineae bacterium
GGACCTTTGAATTCGTGCAGTTGACAGGGCTGGAGAGGGTCGAACTAGAGGGTCTGGTGATGCAGACCAAGAGTGGTGAGAGCACTCACGACTTCGAGGGAGTCCCTCTTACCACCCTCTTCGACCTGGTGGCGCTCCGCAGCGATGCCCAGTCCATCACGGCTATGGCTGTCGATGGATACGAGGTCACCATCGACATGGCAGACCTGGGTCGGGATGCCATGGTTGCCCTGAAGATGGACGGCGAATGGCTGGTGGAGAGTGACCCCGAGAGCCCCCTCCGCCTAGTGGTCCCTGGGTTGCCCGCCAACCAGTGGGTGACTGCGCTGGTGAAGATCACGGCCAGCACCGAGGGTGTGGCCCCTGCTGAGTCGGAGGGAAACCCGGAGCCAGAGGAGGCAGAGGGTCCGGACGTAGACTGGCAGCTCACCATCGATGGCGCGGTCGATAGTGAGACCACCCTCGAGTTTGCCGACCTGGTCAACATGGACACAGCGCTCGTCGAAGGGGTGCTCATGCAGACCAAGAGTGGTGAGAGCACCCACGACTTCGAGGGTGTGCTGCTCTCTTCGCTGTTCGATCTGGTGGGGGCGAGCAGTGAGGCCGATGGGGTTACCGCCACGGCCAGTGATGGATACGCTGTGACCATCGCCATGGCGGATGTGTCCGCGGATGCCATGGTGGCGCTCAAGATGGACGGCGAGTGGCTGGCTGAAAGCGAGCCGGACAGCCCGATTCGCCTCATGGTGCCGGGCCTGGCTGCCAACCAGTGGGTGACCATGCTCACGAATCTCACCGTGGGGGGAGCCAGCGCAGCGGCTCCCGAGGCGCCCACGGCTGAGTGGACGCTCGTGGTGGACGGTGCGGTATCCAACGAACTGAGTCTGGACTACGCCGAGCTGGCGAGCATGGACGTGGTCAGTCTTGAGGACGTAGTGAAGACGACCAAGAGTGGTGAGAGCACCCACTCCTATGATGGCGTACTCCTCAGCGCCCTCTTCGATCTGGCAGGTGTAGACAGCGCCGCGCAGACTCTAACGGCGACCGCGTCGGACGGCTACAGCGCGTCGATACCTCTCGCTGACCTGGGCAGCGATGCCATGGTGGCTCTGAAGGCGGATGGTGAGTGGTTGGCGGAGGCTGACCCAGAGAGCCCGATCGAACTGGTGGTCCCAGGAGTCCCCGGCAATCAGTGGATCTCCATGCTGGTGAGCCTCACTCTGGGATAGGCAGAGAAAACGGTCTGCGGAGTAGAGAGGGGTGGTGACACCGAGTGTCGCCACCCCTCTCAGTTTATGCACGTCCTGGGCAGACTGGCGCTAGGGGTTAGAGATGATCCGCTCCACGTCCGATACCCACTCTCCCTTGTGCAAGTCGGGAAACATCAGCGTCGGCTTGCCGTAGTAGATGGTCAGGATCGCTCCCTCGGCCGTGCGCGCGTCGATGGTGTACATTTGGCCTTCAGCATCGGTCACGGTGACGGTACTGAAATCGGCGTGGGCGACCAGAGCATCCAGAGGGGCACCGGTGTGCAAATGGGAGTATTCTCCCTCTCGAACCTGTCCATCCTCCTCGCTGTGGTACATGGGGTAGCTCCGCTCGGCGATCACGGTCAGGGTGTTCTCTCTCAACAGGCGCCCCATGGAGGTCGCGCGTCCGTCTACGATGATAGGCAGATCGTTACCCACGACGATGATTTTGTTGACGCCCTTGAGCCAGGTGGAGATGTGGAGTCCATCGTCCTGAAAGCGGACGCCCTCCAGGTACGACAAGAGAAGTGAGCGCTTACCGACGTACTGCCTCTCCAGAGTGACGATGCCGCCGTCGGCAGCGATGAGGCTGACTTCTTTAAAATCCTCGACCCCGTTCTGTGCCAATAGATCAAGGAGTGAGATGCTGGCCTGGCCCGCAAGTCGATAGGGCAGTATGTCATTCACGCGGATTAGCGCCGGCTCCGGAACGTCGCCGGTGAGAAGCACAAAGGCGTTGAAGGGTACGTTTTCGAGGGTGATCGCCCCGTGAAGCTGATGACAGTCCACGCATCGGAACTCTGACGTGATGCCGGTGAGTTGAGAGGAAATCAGCACTCCAGCGACGCTGCCTCCTACTCCGATGGCGACTCCGACCAGAACCGCGACGATGATGGATAAGTTGAGAGTGACACTCCTCTTCACTTTGGACCAGCCTCCTCACAGCAGTCTCTGTAGCGCAAACCAGACCAAAGCCAAAACGCCGGGGAAGAACAGCGACAGGGCCAGCACGTCCCTCCTGGTGTAGGAGGGGACTCGCCGATAGGTGCGGGTGGCGTACTTGCCGAAGCAGCGCCCTTCCATGGACACAGCAAGGTCATCGACCTTGCTCAGAGCAGACACCAGTAGAGGAAGGATCAGTTGTCTGGCCAGGGTCACGAACCTCCGTGGGCTGCGGACATCGTACTGCACGCCCCTGGTCAGTTGGGCCTGGTAGACGGTGTTGGCCTCCACCTCGAAGATAGGGGCAAGACGCAGGGCCGTGATGAAGACGAAGCCGTACCTGTAGGGCAAGCCCACCTGCATCAGTGAGTACGCCAGAGCGCTGGGCTCTGTGGTGAGCACGAAGAGATAGCTCAGGAAGATGAGGGCCAGGAATCTGCCCCCTATGTAGATACCGTTGGTGATGCCAGAGTCGGTTACAGAGAGGTTGGCAGGTCCGAGGGACAGGTGAAGAACGACGGATCCTGAATGATTGAAGAGGATCTGTACCAGGAATAGCGCCAATCCCGTGATGGTGAGGAAGCGCATGCCTCTGACGTCGTCCCTCAAGCTCAAACCCACGAGGGAGAAAGAGACGACGGCAAGCAGCAGAACCACCAGTACCCAGACAGGGCTGGAGATCACGAACAGCGAAACGCTGAAACCGATCAGCCAGCTCAGCTTGACCAGGGGGTGTAGTTGGTGCAGCCAGGAATCCCTTGGTTGATAGGCTATCTTGGGCTTCGCGCTCATCTCTCTTGGTACCGCAGTTCGATGCCGCCGTTGGGCAGGTAGTCTTTCAGCCCTAGCTGGGCGAATTGAGCGAAAGCTTGCTCCGTGGGGGCATCCACCAGGATGCGACCACGCTCCAGGAACAGTACGCGGTCGCTGTACAGACGGGTCGTCTGAGGATCGTGAGTCACGTTGACGACCGTGCTGCCCCTGGTGGTTTGCTCTCTGAGCAGGTCCATGATCAGGGCGGCATTGTCGAGGTCCTGTCCTATCAGTATCTCGTCCAGGAGGATCAGGCGGGGCTGGTAGGAGAGTATCGAGGTCAAGTTCAGGCGGCGTTTCTCACCATAGCTGAGTCGGTAGGGATGGCTGTCTCTGTACTGCTGGAGGCCGCATCGTTCGAGCAAGAGTTCCACTCGGTTCTCGGTCTCCTTCGTGAGCGAGCCGAAGTTGCGCGGCGCGAAGGTAGCCTCCTCCCACACGGTCTCGGCGAACAACTGGTGGTCGGGATTCTGAAAGATGAAGCCCACGTGTTGTGCCAGGGACGAGACAGGGAGCCGGCGCGTATCCTGACCCAGGACTTCCGCTCTGCCGTCTTGAGGCTTGAGCAGACCCATCAAGCAGCGTAGTAGAGTCGTCTTGCCGGATCCGTTCTTGCCCATGACGGCGACGAACTCCCCCGCGTGGAAGTTCAGCGACATGCGGTCCAAAACAGGGACACCACCATAGCTCAGGGTCAGGTTCTCGGCTCTGGCGACGCAGCCGTTGGGTGATGGCGGACGGGAACTCGGAGCGGGCGTGCTCCAACTCAGGTTGGCGCGGCGCGGCGTCAGCCGCTGGCGATCGTGAACGATGCAACCGCTGTCCATCGTGAGCACGCGGGGTTGAAAGGGGGCGAGGTAGCCCAGCTTGTGCTCGATGACGACGACCGTGATGCCGGCTTTCTCGCGGATGTGCTGAATGACCCTGAAGATCTCTCCGGTGGCTGTGGGGTCGAGGTTGGAGGTTGGCTCATCGAAGATCAGCACTTGTGGCTTCGCGGCCATGATGGCGGCTATGGCTACTTTTTGTTTCTCGCCTCCCGATAGGGTGGACAGAAGGCGATCCACGAGATCCAGGGCGCCCACGATTTCAAGGGCCCATTGTGATCGTTCCTCGATCTCGGCGCGGGGGAGTCGCCTGTTCTCCAGCCCGAAGGCCACCTCATCGGCCACCGTCAGAGTGCAAAGCTGGGCCTCGGGGTTCTGCTGTACGAGTCCAACGTTCTCCGCAACGTCGAAGACCTCAGCCTCGCGGGTGTTCAGAGCATCCACCAGCACGCTTCCAGAGGCTTCTCCAGCATGCTGACGAAACAGGTATCCTCCCAGCGCTAACGCGAGGGTGGACTTGCCGCACCCGCTGGGGCCGGTGATAACCACGAACTCCCCTGGCTCAATGTCCAGATTGACGTCGCGGAGGGCGTGGCTAGTGCTGCCCTGGAACTTGAAGCTCAGATCGCGAATGCGGATCAACTGACCTCAATCTCCACCACGTCCGTGAGCCAGATGTGACCACCCTCGCTGGCGACGGCGAACACGATCCCCTCCTCAGCGGTGACGTTCCAGACGCGGATGCTTGTATCCTGTAGAACCTGGCTCAGGTCCATCGACTGCTCTTCGCCACGGCGGCTTCTGAGGGTCACCTTGCTGGCCTGCGGCTGAGGCAACATCGACTGCAGGACAAGTCCCAGGGCCACTCCCTGGTACTTGCGGACGCCATAGCCGAGGTCCAGTCGGGCGTTGTCCATGTCGAACTGCCAGTGGTCGGGATCGTACGGATGAGCGGATTCGAGAGCCCCCGTGATCTCGATCTCCACATGGCCAACGACGAGGATCTCAGCCACATTCCTGACCCACGCTTTACTGTTCTTGGCGCCAGCCACGCTATAAGTCATCTCGCTGCCGCCGCCGGATTGGGCGAGGATGACCTGGTCGTTCTCCTCCAACTCGGACATCTGGATGAAGAAATCGTAGCCGTCAGTAGCCCTGGCTAGCACGGAAGTCGCGTCTTCCACGGGCTGCGCTCGAGAGATGATCTCGAGGAGGGGCACGCCGGTGTACGTGCCCATCAACCCAGGCTTGGCCGTCTCCAGGATCGTCACCAGCAGATCCTCGTCCTCATCACTGTAGCTGTAGTCGTAGGGTTCACTTACCTGGCCCCCGATGTGCACGGTGGGTGGTCCCTGGAGGGTCGAGTGCAGGTAGATCCCCCCGATCACAGTCAGCACTGAGACACAAACCAGAAAGGCAGGGTAGACCCAACGCCCCATCTCCGACTCCGGCTGGTCTTTGACCACGCCGGCCCGCCTGAGCGAGTCCAGGAGGACTCGGCCCAGTACTCCGGCGAGCAACACGCCGGAGATGAAGGAGGCCAGTCCCACGAGCAAGATGGCGCTCATGGCTAGCACGTCGCTGGGAACGGATGCGAACAACTGAAAGACGAAGACGTTGGAGGCCGTGGCCATGCCGCCGGCAACGGAGTAGGCCAGGTAGCTGTTCTTGTTACGGAAGGGGAGCATACCAACATCGACCAGAATCCCGGCCACCACATCGATGAGAATAATCAAGATACCGTGGGTGTTGCCGGACAGGAACTCCACAGCGCCTTTGACGATGCCGGTGACGGTGCCTGCCCCTTCCTTGTCCGTCAGACCGACGGCGAGCACGATCCAGATCACGTGCAGGCCAGCCAGGACCTGGGTCGCACCCGGAAAACCCAGGGCTGCGTGCAACGCATTAGCCAGAGTCTGGATGTAGGTGCTGGCTATGCCCCCCAGGGCTGCCAGCACAGCCATCATCAATAGGTCGCGGGTGGGGAAATAGTACCGTCGTTTGCGCTGCACTGTGCCGCTCGCCTCCAAGAGAAAGGCCGGTGCTCTTCCAAGAGGGGACACCGGCCCAGGATCGATCTCCTTTCCAAGCACGGGAGGCGCGACCGTTTCCAGTCGCACCCTATCGGTCATGTCCCATGACTGCCAAGCCTTAGGCGACACGACTCGGAGAGGGTATTCAGCTTTCACCTGTATTTATACCACACTCACAGGGAGAAGTCAAGGACATCCGGTGTAGAGGAGGGGCAGGAGTGGCGAACGACCAGTTCGGAGCACATCCAAGTCTTGACAAGAAAACGAGTTCATAATATAGTGCTTTCTGACACGTAAGTCAATTAGCCTCTGGCCTGTGCTCTGGCCACGCAACAAGGAGGTCCGCGGCGTGGTGGTGCCCGACAGCCTGGGAGACCGGTCTCGAAGGTGGGAGCTGGTGAGGGGCGGTCGCTGGAGGGGCTCTAGAGTCCCTGGGGGATCTGGCTCTGGCGTGCTCCCATAGCCTTCGCGAAACAGGGGACAGGAGACGAGTCCGCTTGGACAAGCTTCTGTCCCCGTTTGGTGCTGCCATCAGCGATCCAGGGAAAGGAGGTGAGGGATCCTCGGGGGTGCTGGCAGCGATGCAGAGTGATTCGGTCCGCATCAAGAGAGCAAGGAGGTCAGTAGATGGCAACTGAGGCAAGGAAGAAGGAGATCTTGAAGGGGCTCTACGATGGTGTCGTAGACTTCGACGAGGACAAGGTGGTGGAGCTTTCCAATGCCGCGCTGGCGGAGGATGTGGACGCCTACGAGGCGATCATGGACGGTCTGGCGGCGGGGA
>DAOUEW010000211.1:0-7513 GCA_034430275.1 Anaerolineae bacterium
GCTACGCTGAGATCGAGAAACAGAAACGCGAGAACCCCCGGCTACCCCGACCACACGCATGGTCGATCGGGTATCCGAAGGCTCCCGCGCGGCGTTCGCTCTGGGAGCGGTAAGGCCTTAGCCTCTTCCCCTATCTATCAGGGGCACGCTATAGAACATTTGTTCTTATTATAACAAGAACCTTCCCCTTTGTCAAGCAGGCGGATTCACCGGCCTTCGCCCCACGAATTGCAAAGGAGTGAGACATTCCTCTCGACATTAGCACCATCATCAACATTCTCGTTCCTTCCTACTTGACAGGAGTCAACGCCTGTGCTATTCTACGATAGAAGGTACACATCGGCCTGGCCCGTCGCAGAAAGGAGGGGCTCATCCGTGGCTGCTTTCTCTTTCTGGACGGCGCGGCGTTGTGTAAGTGCTGAGGCTTCTTGGGGCACAGCCGCACCTTCAAACCCTCATAGAAAGGAGTGTACAGCAGCCGTGGAAGAGCATCAGGAAAGGATCAAGGGCACAGTCAAGTGGTTTAGTGACCGTAAGGGCTACGGCTTCATAGTCCGTGACGGGGGCGAGGACGTATTCGTCCACTACTCCGGCATCCGCGCTGGGGGTCCACGTTCTCTCTATGAGGGCGACAAGGTGGAGTTCGTCATCCAGAATGACCCTCGCGGCCCTCGGGCCGTGGACCTGCTAGTCACGCAAGAGGCCCCGCGACCTGCCTATGGCCGATGGTAGACGCCAGGACCTAGTCTAGGAGCCAAGAGCGCAACCCAGTAGAGAGCCTCGCCGAGGTGCCAGCGGTGAGGCTCTTTCTCGTACTCATCGTCGCTCCCCACAGCCAGACGGCGAACGACCTGATCCAGGAAGTGCGCGCGTCTAATCCTGCTCGCCTTGAGATACCGCTTCCTGATCAGTCGCAGATACTTCCTCCGTTCGTTCAAGGTCGGCTTCTCTTCGTTAGGCACGGTCCCCCCCGGTAACATTCTCATTTGAGTGAACCATGCCTCTACGGCAACGCGCTGCGTGAGCGTACAACAAGCGTATGGAAAGACCGTAACGAGCCAGGTCTAATGCTACGCCGGAAAAGGCCCGTAGGGGCGGGTCTCAGACCCGCCCCTACATACGGCGGCCAACTTGACAGGAAACGAGGTGGTGCCTATAATTGATTTGTTTTATTAGGAAGAATGACTCTCCCAGCCGGAGGAGGTAGGAATGGAAAAGGGACTCCGCTACGCCGGGGCCATACCCAGTTTGGCCAGGAAGGCGACGGCAGAGCGTGTCGATTCCGCGCTGGCATCGCTGGCGTTGCTCGACCGCAGTGCGAAAGTGCGTCGTCTGACGGATCTGGCCATGACAGGGATCGGAGTGGAGCCACTGCCCCCTGCGCTCTACGCGGATCACGCGACCATTCTCGTCAGCAACTACCCCTCGGTATCCCAATCCCTTAGAGCGGTGATCAAGGTCGGGTGCCGTCTCTCTCCGGACGAGCCACGTCTGAAGGCCATCGCCCGGCCGGAGATCGTGACCCAGGCCAATCTTTCGATGAAGGTGCTGGGAGTGAGCAAGTTCGTGTTCCCCGTGCACAAGGACGAGGCTGGTGCGTACCGGCTGCAAAGAAAGCTGGTCAAAGAGGTGCTGGTCTGGCTAGACGGGCCGGGGCACGTACTGTGGCTCTCCATCACTGGAAGAACCAGGGGCAACGGTCTACTGGAGGGAGACCTCAGAACGGGGGCGGCCCTGTTCGCGCTGAACAGACGTGTGCCCTTGCTGCCCATGGGACTCGTGACCAAGGAGAGAAAGGGCAGGCTGAGAGTGGTCAAGGTAAGGTTTGGGGACCCGATCTACCCACCCTCCACCTCCGAGCTGGATGACTTCGAAAGGGCCGACTATCTCATCGATCTCACCAAGCTGGCGATGTCACAGGTGGCGCTGCTGTTGCCCTCAGGCCAGAGGGGCGATTTCGAGAATGCGGGGGAGAAGCTGACTGAGTCCCGCAGGCGTCTAGGGTTGGATTGAGCCTTTTTGTCTGACGCCGTACCAGACGATCGGACTTACAGGGGCCACTCGTGACAACCGAGTTGGCCCCTTTGTGGTGCGTGATGGTCGGACGGCGTATCCGCTGCCCAGGAACGGCTTAGGAGAGGCGTGCGCGTGAAGCCAAGCGGTGGGAGTCTGGTGTGCCGTACTTTGCCGCCAACGATTCGGTTGCAGGGCCCTAACGATGCGTCTATAATCGGTTGACCTGAACGTGGCATAATGATGTTGCCGTGACAATGCGAGAAACGGCGGCACATAGCCGGGTCAATCCCGGATGGGAGGTGGGTGATGGAGGGTTTATTTGCCACGGGAAGCTGCTTGTTCGTCGGTTTCCTGTTCGTGCTCTTCGCTTTGTTCATGCTGCTCTTGTCGGGCATCAAGCTGCTTTACGAGTACGAGAGGGGCGTGGTCTTCACGCTGGGCAAGTACTCCAGCACGCGTAGCCCCGGGCTGACGCTGATCGTTCCCATTATGCAGTCCATGCGCAAAGTGGACATGCGTATCAAAACCGCGGAGATCCCCCGGCAGGAGGTGATGACCAAGGACAACATCCCCATGCTGGTCAACGCCGTGGTCTACTTCAGGGTTGTGCACCCCGCCGACGCTATCATCAAGATCGAGGACTACGTCTTCGCGGTGCGACAGTACACCCAGGCCGCGCTGCGAGATGTTATCGGCAACAGCGAGATGGATTTCGTCCTCACCGAGAGGGAACGAGTCGCTGAGAGCATCAAGGAGATCGTGGACGCCGAGACCACAGGTTGGGGTGTGGATATCGAGTCCATCAAGATCCAGGAAGTGGAGCTGCCGGCCGAGATGAAGAGAGCGATGGCCAAGCAAGCGGAGGCTGAGCGCGAGCGTCGGGCCATGATCATCGCTTCCCAGGGTGAGCTATCCGCCTCTGAGAACCTGAGGCAGGCGGCGGAGAACCTGTCCAAGAGCCGTGGAGCGCTGCACTTGCGAACACTGCAAACCATCCGTGACATCGCCGCCGACCCTTCGGAGAAGATAGTGCTCTTCGTGCCGTCCGATCTGGGTGGCGCTTTGCGCTCGCTCCTAGAGGGTGGAGAATAGTGCAGCTCGAGGCCAGTCGATGAGCCGGTATCCGAGGATGCCCTTACTCCTAGCATTGTCTAGCCAACTCCAGCAGCGGGTCCGCGAGGCTGCCGTCTCGCGTAGGAGAGCAATGACGCTGGATGGAAAGACGCGCTATCTGCAGATCGCCTTCAACTACGACGTCGGGCTCGTGAGGCGCGTCCTGCCCACCATCGTCTCCAGTGAGCGCATCCTCATCGAGGCGGGAACCCCCTTCATCAAGCGGGAGGGCTCGGCGGGCATCGAGGTCATCCGCAGTATGTGGAGCGGCCACATCGTGGCTGACCTGAAAACGGTGGATGGAGCCCTGGGCGAGGTGAACGCTGTTCGCCTGGCGGGGGCAACCGCGGCCACGGTCCTGGGGAGCTCACCTCCAGAGGCGCTCGACCTCTTCATCGCTCGGTGTAGCGGTCTGCGCATGAACTCCATGATCGACATGCTGGGCGTGAAGGATCCTCTGAAGGTGCTGATGCAGCTCAAGACGCCGCCCGACGTGGTGGTCTTGCACCTGGGGCGCGACGAGGAGGCCACTCGCGGCAAGGTTATCCAGTACCGTCACGTGAACCGCGTGCGGAGCAAGTTCGACGTCCTCATCTCCGCGGCGGGGGGCGTGGATCTCCGAGAGGCACGCAGCGCCATCTTCAATGGGGCCAATATCGTCGTGGCCAACCTGGTGCACCCGGGCGATCCGTGGACGGGCATCAGCACGGACACCGACGTGGCCGAGATGGCGAAGCAGTTCCTGGCCACGATCGAGTAGCGAAAGGATGCCCGTCCGCCCGCCCTCTGCGCGTGTGGGGGTGTGGCGTCACCTGATCCTCGAGGTCTCCACGTCCTCCTCATCCAGGACGGTGTTGAAAGCCTGCGGCTCCTCGGGGAGGCGACCCTCTCTGCCGCTCAGCGACGTCGCACGGCCGCTTTCCTGGCCCTGATCAAGTGTATGCAGCGGCTTGCCACGGAAGCCGCTGTGCACAGAACCACCCCGGCGAGTACACCACTGTGGACGACAGGGCTGCTCGAGACCAGGGTGATGCCCACGGCGCCGAAAAGGGCCGCCCCATAGTACTTGCCCACCGGATCATAGACGGGTCCCAGCCGCCCTGAGGTGAGCACGAACTGTAGAAACATCAGGACGATGACGATCACCGTCCAGACGGGGTATACACCGTTGAAAGCGAAGGCGGAGAAGGCTCCCAGGATGAGCAGGAAGTCAGCGGCCGGGTCTGCATAGCTGCCAAGGGATGGGGAGGTGCACGTCTTCTTGGCTATCTGTCCGTCGAGGAGATCGGTGACACAGGCCAGCCCAAACACGCACGTGGCCAGGAGTCTCAGATCTCTGATCAGGCCGAAGAAGACCACGACAGCGCAGCCGGCGCGCACTGCGACGAGGACCGACAGGAGCCAGCCCCATCTGCTCCGGCGCAAGGTGACTGTGTCCATCCTGTCTCTGCTTTCCACGCGTCACATTCGTATGGGACGGTGGAGACGCGCTTGGCGCGTGTATGAACGGGCTTGAGGCCACCGCCAGACATGCCCTTCTGTCAAGGAAGCGAGATCCCCTGGGCGGCCTGTCTCATGGCCTCCATGGCGTCGTTGGTGCCGTAGAGTTCTTCGTTGGGTCTCATGGACCACACGGCCAGAGACTCGACAAGCTGCCCATCAGCTTTGTGGACCAGCCTCTCCATCGCCGGCTGCGACAACTCGGTATACCCTGCCCCCGAGATGATGGTCACTGTGGGATGTCCTTTCAGGTCCCCGAGACCTCCCACGTACGCCTGGATACGCTTCGCCGGCAGCCAGTCGTAGGTGGGTGCACCGAGCACCAGGAGATCATAGGTGGACAGGTCCGTGGGGGCCTGGGAGCTTGCCGTGGTGATCTCCACGCGCCAACCTTTGGAGACCAAACCCTCCGCGAAGGCGTGGCTGACGTCGCGCTGAAAGCTACTCTTCCCTGGGTGATAGACTATCAGCGCCGTCCGGATGTCTCCTTCGGGATTCAGGGTTTCTACAGCGCTAACGACCTCCGTGTTGATCCAGGGAGACAGCAGGCCATACCAACTCAGCGAAAGGACCGCCAGGGTCACCACGCTGAGGGCCACGAGTCTGACGAAAGCGCCGTCTGTGGCTCTGTACGTCCACCAGCAAACTGCGACGAGCAGTGCCGCGAGGACCACGAGCACAACCGCAACGAGGGGGAACGGCAGCCTCAGCAGCGTGGCCAGCCAGACCAGCAGACCGATAGCCAGCCCGAGTACCACGGCTATCAACCAAAGGTGCAGGCAGGTGAAGGCCCAGTAGACCAACCAGCCGAGCGTTGCGAGAAGCACCAGAACCAGCACTGTCATCAGTATGGAGGTCAGAGACATGATCGGTGCACTCCTTTCCACACTGGGTGATCGTTCACATGAGCCTAGCCCACCCGGCCTGTGAGATAGGCCTCGGTCTTGGGATGCTGTGGCGTTGTGAAGATGGTGGCGGTGTCGTTGTATTCGACCAGTTCCCCGAGCCAGAAGAGTCCCGTCCAGTCGGAGGCCCTCGCTGCCTGCTGCATGTTGTGGGTCACGATCACCAGGGTATAGTCTTGCTTGAGTTGCTGCATCAACTCTTCGATCTCAAGCGTCGCCACGGGGTCCAACGCCGAGCAGGGCTCGTCCAGCAGGATGACCTCGGGTTCGATGGCCAGCACGCGGGCGATGCAGAGCCTCTGCTGCTGGCCCGCTGCCAGGTCGAGGGCTGATTCGTTGAGGTTGTCTTTGACCTCGTCCCACAGGGCAGCAGCCCTCAGGCTCCTCTCCACTACTTGATCGAGATCGTTGTCGAGACCCAGTACTTTGGGGCCGAAAGCTACGTTGGCGTAGACGGATTGGGGAAAGGGGTTTGGCCGCTGAAAGACCATGCCTACTCGCCTGCGGAGGTCTACCACGTCCACGTCTGGGGCGTAGATGTCCTGGCCGTCCAGAAGCACGCTTCCCTCGACCCTGGTGTCAGGGATGAGGTCGTTCATGCGGTTGAGGAGGCGAAGAAAAGTCGACTTGCCGCAGCCAGATGGACCGATGAGAGCGGTGATCTGCCGGTCCTTGACGCCCAGGCTGATGTCCTTCAAGGCCATCGTCTCGCCGTAGTAGAAATCGACGTTCTGTACTTCCATTCTGTTTTGGTGCACGACGCTGCCTCTTGCTGGAGCTACCACACCAGCCTTCTCAGTCTGCCATTCTATCATATCCCGTAGATGCTTGACGAGCCACAGAGCAGGGGTTATAATCGATGACGTGAAAAGGGTTGGGAGAAGTGCCTTGTTGCTGCACCGGTCTTGGGGTCACTTGCTCGTCTCCTTCCTTTTCTTTCTCCCTCTCTTGACGTCCTGCGCCGGAAGCGAGGGATCCGAAGCTCCGGTCACGACCACCATCGTCAACGTGGGCTCCGACACCATGGTCAACCTTGCCCTGGCCTGGGCGGAGGCCTACCACGAGCTTCACCCGGAAGTCTCCGTATCGGTGACGGGCGGAGGATCCGGCACCGGTATCGCCGCGTTGATCAACGGCTCGACCGACGTCGCCAATGCTTCCCGTCAAATGAAGGAAGAGGAACGCCAGGAAGCGGAACAGCAGGGCGACTCGCCAGTTGAGCATGTGGTGGCCCTGGACGCTATCGCCGTCATCGTCAACCCGAGCAATCCCGTCGACCAACTCTCGATCCCGCAAATAGCCGACGTCTACACCGGTCGCACGACGAACTGGCAGGAACTGGGAGGCGATGATAGACCCATCGTTTTGGCTTCCAGGGAGAGCAACTCGGGCACCTACGTATACTTCTTGGAGAATGTAGTACGGCTCGGCGATTCTGATAGCGAGGACCTGTTTTCCCCAGAGGCGCTGCTGCTACCGTCGTCCGAGGTGATCGGCCTCGAGGTGGCTCAGAACCCCAACGCCATCGGCTACGACGGACTGGGGTACGTCACCGCGGCCCAGAAGACGGTGGACGTCGGTGTCGACCAGCACGGGGCGTTTGTGCCTCCCAGTATCGAGACGGTGAACGACGGCACGTACCCCATTGCGCGTCCGTTATACATGTACACTAGCGGCGAGCCGACAGGAGCTATCAAGGAGTACCTGGACTGGATCAGGAGCGACGAGGGGCAGAGAATCGTGGCGGAGCTGGGCTTCGTTCCCCTGGCTGGCTCTTGAATCGCTTTCTGCCTGTTTGGGCTCATCATGGAGCACTAGGTGAGAACCCCAACCATCCCCAGAGATGTGAACTGGCGAGAGTTCTTCGTCGAGCAGCTCATACGATTGACGGGCACATCTAGTATCGGCTTCGTGCTCTTGATCTTCCTCTTCCTGATCAGAGAAGGGACGCCTGCGCTGTTCGAGGTACCTCTGTCCAA
>DAOUEW010000212.1:0-2417 GCA_034430275.1 Anaerolineae bacterium
GTGCCTGTGCGGTCCTCTCTACGTCGGACAACACACAGCTGACGATGCCGCTGAACGTGCCAAGGGGAGTGTTCAGGTGGAAGCCCAGCTTCTCCAGCCCGTTCCAGATTCTCGAACTGAGTCGAAGAACCTGCGGCTCTATCCTGTCCATGCCGATCGCCTGTATGTACTCCAGCGCCGCCCTGACCTCGTACAGCCCCTGGAAGTGCAAGGTGGCCTCTTCGAATCTCCTGGCGTCAGCGTGCAGCAGAGGAGGCCGGACCGGCAGCTCATCCGGCCAGGTCATCACCTGACGCCAGCCCGCATATACAGGCTCCAGCATCGGGATCAGTTCGTCTCGGACGTAGAGGAAGGCCAGCCCGATGGGTCCCAGGAGCCACTTGTACGTGCCCGCGGTCAGGAAGTCGACCCCCATCTTCCGGACATCGACCTTGATGGCGCCAACAGCCTGGATCGCATCGACGTGAAGGTATGCTCCGTGAGAGTGAGCCAGTTCTGCGAGGGCCTCCAGGTCGTGTACGTATCCGTTCGTGTGTGAGACGTGGCTCACCGTCACCAGACGGGTACTGCCGTCGATCAGCCGCTCGAAATCCTCCAAGGGTACGCCGCCGTCGACGCTGTGCACGATCCGGTTCTCGATGCCTCTCCTGCGAGCCAGGTTGAACCAGACCGCCGCGTTGGAGGGAAAGTCGAGGTCATCCCACACCACTGAGTCGCCCGGACCGAGGCCCAGAGAGTTGGCAATAATGTTCGTGCCTTCTGTGGTGTTCGTCGTGATGGCGATCTCCTGGGGTGTGGCGTTGAGAAGTCTTCCCAGCAGGGCCTTGACCTCGTCGGCCACGACTAGCCAGTCATCCACGTGACCTGCCAAGCCCCTACCACGGCGCTCTAGGAAGTCCTTTCCAGCCTGGATGACGGGCGTCGGGTAGGGACCGTCGTACGCGGTATCGAGGTAGATCCGCTCTGCGGTCACGGGGAAATCGGATCGGATCTTAGCGTTCATCGCCGCTCCTGTCCGTGTGGGAGCCTGTGTGCCGCCCCGTCGTGAGCACGCTGCGGGGACTCCATCGCCAGGAAGAATCCGCTCCATGCACTGCAATAGGGCAACACCTCTGTGCTCCGTGCCTGGATACTACAACGCTGCACCGATCAGTCGTCATCGGCGCTGTCCCTCTCCAGCTCGGTGAGATAATTGTAGATCGTCTTTTCGGTCACCCCCAGGCGCTCGGCCACCAAGGGTACCGATCTCCTGAGCTGGAATATCCCTCTCTCCTCCAAGATGCCCACCGCTCTCTTCCGGTCACGCTTGGTCATCAGAGACACAGGCTTCCCAATGCGCTTCACGGACTCTGCAATGATCGCATCCAGCATGTTGCCCAGATCGTCCGAGAAGAACTCGGTCACCTCGGACTTCTGTTCATAGGAGGAGAGGTTGCGCAAGAACCCCTCGAAGAGCAGTACGGGCGTCAGATTGAGATTCACACAGAAAGCCAGAAACGGCTCGCCGTTCTCGTCGTGCAAGAAGATGGAGCTGGAGCGAAGAGTCTTGCCATCTGCTGTGTAGCTGGTGTAATTGATCAGCGGTTCCGTTTGGCCAGCGCGCAGCTTGGCGAGGCCCAGATCAGTGATGTGTCCTCCCACACTCCTGCCGGTGACATCGCCGGTGATGGCGACGATAGAATGCTCCAGGTCACCGGAGACGTCGTGCACCACCACCTCGCACCACTCCCCTAGCGTGGCGGAAAGCATCTGGCCAACGCTTTCCAGGAGTTCGAAGACCTCCTCCTTCTTCAGACGATCCAGATTGCCCAGCCTGATCATCCTCCCCCTCCCTGTCGAGATTGATCGAGACGCTCCATCCACACTGGCAGACATCCTAGCTTGCGACCACCACGAACGACAAGAGTGATCCGATTCTCGATTCCCAGTCGCTCAACAGAAACTACACATATCACGAAGCTATTTCACACTCTATGCTGACCAGTATACTGTCTTTTTCATCGTTTGTCAAGACCCTACCCCTGACGGCCGTGTTGAACGCGCCGTTCGTTCAGCGACACTGAAGTAGTTTCATCTTCGTCAGTCATGATTGCAGAACCAAATTCGCAGTTTGTCGTTCTTCTCCACCGTCCGACCTGCACCACGATAGATGTCCCATCAGTGTTCCCGCGTCCAGGCGCGAGTACGCAGCACGTGTGGTGAGTCCTGGATGCGTACTCTCCTCCCGGCCACCGGCCACGCTCCTACTGTTTCTGCGATCTACACCAGTGTCGAGGCCAGCCTGCCTCGTGGCGCATGGCTGCACCATCGTGTATGCTTACTCCGCACCCCAGAGGACCCAAAGCTGGGACCCTTGGGCCGAGGTACCGTGAACGGCGTGTCACCCGGCCAGAGTGAACCGTCGAGCTTTTTGCGGA
>DAOUEW010000213.1:0-2325 GCA_034430275.1 Anaerolineae bacterium
TCGAGGTCATCAGCAGCACGAGAGCGATGACTATCCCTACGACTACGATGCTTCTGCGTTTCACGTTGCCACCTCTTCTTGCTCTGGTGCTTCTTGCCACAGACCCGAGAGTCTTGCCCCGGGCTCCGCTAGCATTATCCCGGAGGCGGACTAAGTCCAGATTACACCACCGTAAGAACCGCGTAAAACAAAGAAGGGTGGGCATGGGGTCTACCCTTCTTGACTGAAGTAACAAGCTTGCTGGTCTATTCTCCCTGTTTCGCGGCCTCTTCCTCCGCCAGAGATCTGCGGAGCACCTTGCCCACCATGGTCTTGGGCAATGCATCCCGGAATTCGATGTGGTAGGGTATCTTGTACTTGGCCAGCTTATCCTTGCAGAAGTTCCTAATCTCCTCCGCGGTAGCGGTCTCACCCGGCTTGACTACGACCCATGCCTTCACGGTCTCGCCGCGCTTCGCGTCGGGGATGCCGGCCACTGCTGCTTCCATGATCTTGGGGTGCTCGTAGAGGACGTCCTCGACCTCACGAGGATAGATGTTGAAGCCGCTGGCGATGATCATGTCTTTCTTGCGATCTACGATGTAGAAGTAGCCGCTCTCGTCCATCTTAGCGATGTCGCCGGTGTACAGCCATCCTTGACGCAGGGCGATGGCGGTCTCGTCCGGCATGTTCCAGTACTCCTTCATCACCGTGGGAGACTTGAGGATCAGTTCGCCCACCTCACCCACGGGTAGGTCCTCGGTTCCCGATTCCAGGTCTACGATCTTGGCCTCGATGTCGGGGAAGGGCATGCCGATGCTGCCCTCGATGTTCTTGCCATACAAGGGGTTGCAGTGCGTAGCCACCGCGCTCTCGGTGAGCCCATACCCTTCCACCAGACGGCCGCCTGTCAACTGCTCGAAGGTCTGCTTCACCGACAAGGGGAGAGGTGCCGATCCACTGATACAGGCTCGGATGGACTTGACGTCGTACTTGCCGATCTTTGGATGGGAATTGATGGCATTGTACATCGTAGGCACACCCATGAAGAGAGTGGGTTGGTACTTGTTGATGGCCTTGAGGAGTGCGTCGATGTCCCGTGGGTTGACGATGAAGATGAGAGGCGCGGCGATGGACACCGCCACGGCCATGGTGGTCACCATCCCGAAGATATGGAAGAGGGGAATGGCCGAAAGATGCTGCTCGCCCGGCACCCTCACGTCAGGAAGCCAGGCACAGCACTGCTCTACGTTCGCCACCAGGTTGCGATGGAGGATCACAGCCGCCTTAGGCACGCCCGTCGTCCCGCCTGTGTACTGGAAGAGAGCCATGTCATCGGGACCTACGTCCACCCCAGGGTCGGTATCTGGATACTGCTCCAGGAGATCCTTCATCCAGATGTCCCCTTCGGCCAGATCTACGCGATGGCCTCCCTTCTTCTCCATCACGAGGGTGAACAGGATCCTGTCGAGGCCTGCCAGATGCTCCTTGAGGTTGGTGACGATGACGTTCTTCACGCCGGTCTTGGGCTGGACGCCCTTCACCAGCTCGTAGAACATGCTGAGGAGGATCACGGTCTCCGCGCCGGAGTCGTTGAACTGGTGCGCTACCTCTCGCGGCGAGTAGAGGGGACTGGTGGCTACTACTACCCCGCCAGCTTTGAGGATGGCGTAGTAGGCGATCATGAACTGGGGACAGTTGGGCATGTAGAGGGCAACACGATCGCCCTTCTTGACGCCGTGATCGATGAGGGCGTTGGCCAGTCTGTTGGCCAGCGCGTTGATCTCCCTGAAGGTCAGAGTGGTCTCCCCAAACCTGCCAGGCATGATGCTGGCTAGAGTGTCGGGGTACTTCCTGGCGGACTCCTCCAGGTACCAGTGCAGCGGGACAGCGGGGTAGTCGAGGGTGTGGGGCACGCCATCGTCGTAGAAGTTGAGCCACGGCTTGTCCATCTTCTCCCTCCTCTGAAAGGTACTGCGGACCCCTCCCCTGACTCTCTTCGGACACCCAGTCGCTAGAAGGTGTCGCCGTAGGGAGAAGGACCACCAGGGTAGCATATTCCATTATACACCATCTTGCTTTGTGCGTCAACCCCAGCGGGTGAGGTGCGCTGTGTGCCCCGGCCTCCACTGCCAGTTCGGCACCAACCGCAGCCGGTTCCGATTTGGCGTTGACAGAAGGGAGGTGATGGCTTAGAATGATTCCGTGACAGGCCCAAGCGATGATGGAAGCGAGGCGCGACGATGTCGGATTCCCATCCTCTGGTGAAGCTGGCCCGGCAGACGATAGAGCGCTACGTCCGTGAGAGCAAGGTTGCGGAAACCCCTCCCGAAAGCGAATTGACCC
>DAOUEW010000214.1:0-4100 GCA_034430275.1 Anaerolineae bacterium
TCCTCGGGCGCCGGAGCCGTGAAGGGGTGGTGCATGGCGTCCCAGCGATGCTCCTGCTCCTTCCACTCGAACAGAGGCATATCCAGGATCCAGGCGAAAGCCAAGACTTCCTTGTCGCGCAACTCCAGCCGGTAGCCCATCTCCAATCGAAGCTGCCCCAGGGCCTCAGCCACCACGCTCCGCTCACCGGCGACAATGAGGACCAGATCCCCTTCCTCGGCACCCATGCGCTCCACGATGGCGTCGAGAACCTCCGCCGAAAGGAACTTGGCCACGCTGGAGCGAACACCATCTGGCGTCACAGCTATGGAGATCAGCCCCTGAGCGCCGTACTGCCCCACAAACTCACCCAGTTCGTCGAGCTGCTTTCTGCTGTAGCCAGCACAGCCAGGCACCCTGATACCCTTGACCTGGCCTCCCTCGGCGACGGCGGACGAGAAGATGCGGAAGCCGCAGTCAGCCACCAGGTCGGAGAGATCCACCAGCAGCATCTCGAAGCGCATGTCCGGCTTGTCGCTCCCATACCTGTCCATGGCCTCCCGGTAGGTCAAGCGCGGAAAGGGTTTGTACAGCAACCGCTTGGATGAGACCTGCTCCACGAGGGCTGTGAACAGATCTTCGGTGAGTCGAAGAACGTCCTCTTGCTCGACGAAAGACATCTCGATGTCCAGTTGAGTGAACTCGGGCTGCCTGTCGGCGCGCTGATCCTCATCGCGGAAGCAGCGAGCGATCTGGTAGTAGCGATCCATGCCCGCGACCATCAGCAACTGCTTCAACTGCTGAGGCGACTGGGGCAAGGCGTAGAACTGGCCCGCGTGTATCCTGCTGGGAACCAGGTAATCCCTGGCGCCCTCTGGTGTGCTCTTGATCAGAATGGGCGTCTCCACATCCACGAAACCCCGATCATCGAGGAATCTGCGGATGAAGCTCACGATGCGGTGCCGGAACATCAGTCGCCTCTGCATCTCAGGGCGACGCAGGTCCAGGTAGCGGTAACGCAGCCGCAGGGCCTCGTCGGTAGTCGCTTCCTCATTGATGGGGAACGGAGGGGTGCGCGCCTCGTTGAGGATGCTGACGGAGTCTGCCGCCACCTCGATCTCTCCGGTGTCCATCTCCGGATTCTCCTGGCCCGAAGGACGCCTGGTTACCTTGCCAGACACCCGCAGCACGTACTCGCCGCGAACCCTGGAGGCCAACTCGTGGGCCTCCTCAGAGACGGAGGGATCGAAGACCACCTGTACCAAGCCCCAGCGGTCCCTCAGATCGAGAAAGATCAGCCCGCCGTGGTCTCGACGGCGATGCACCCAGCCCGTCAAAGTCACACTCTTCCCGACATCATCGGCTCGTACTTCCCCGCACGTATGGCTTCTAAGCACTACCCATCTCCTATGTAGAAGGGCTTTCTGAGTCAGAACAGCCTGTTCCCATTGATGATCAGGGCGAATCTGCAATCGAGAAAGAGAGCCGCGCGACGGCTCATCACCATGCGGGACATGAAGATCTCGAAGTACTCCCCCACTTGGGAAACCTCGGTGTCGATGTCCAGCTCCAAAGTGATGGTCTTCTCCGTCTCGTCAACCCTCAGGAACGATCGCTCGGCCGCGTAGTTGACGCGGTCGTGTATGTCAAAAGCGAGCGTGTCTGGATTGCGGACTCGCGAGCGATGGACATCCGACTTGTCGGCCAGGATGACTGCGGCCGAGATGTCGCTCACTGGCTCGCCCCTTTCCTCCTCGTGGTTCCCGATAGCCCCCATCACCAGTGCCACCTCGTCGAAATCCAGTCCCATGCGCAGCAGGATATCGCGGGCGATGAGAGCACCTGCCCAATCGTGCTCGTCTCTGTAGATCACGTTGCCGATATCGTGCAGGTACCCAGCCAGCGCCGCCAGTTCAGCCCGCCTCTCGGGAGTTTCCAGGCGCAACAACACGTTCTGGGCAATGCTCCCCACCAGCCGCGCATGTCGCTGGCCGTGTTCGGTGTACCCCAGCACCTCCATCTGCTCGTTGCCCCTCGTGAGGTAAGCCTGCACCTCTGGATCGTGCTCCAGAGTCCCCATGGTCACCGAGCCAGACCGACCCTGCAACGCGAACCCGTTATCGATTCTGCTCGCAGTCGTGTCAACCATTTGGCTGTCTTCTTTCGTTGTCGTTATGTCCAGTAGAGGCTCCCCTCACCGGCACTCCACGTCAGGCCTGCCTAGCAGCGCCCATGGATAGGGTATCGGGGTGGCAGGTGGCGCGGTGTTATGTCTACTGTGTGAGAATCCCCCTCCCCTCGTGGCAGCAACTAGACCGCACGAGGGAATCTGCCGTGCGCTGCTTGGGCCTCGCTGTTCCCGCCAATAGACACCTGGAGGCGCACGATGCCGCGCTCCACGGCGTAGGTAGCGCCGCAGTTCTGGCAAGCGTGACTTGCGGAACGGGTCGACAACGTGCGCCTGCGGCACGAAGGGCAGCGCACCACCTCGGCCACCGTCCAGCCTCCGTCCCTGGGCGCCAGGATACCTTCCTTGGTGGCCCATACCAGATCATAATAGGTCTGCCACGGCCGGACGCTGACTGCATCGAAGGACAGGTCAGTGAGAAGCGTCCGCAACCTCTCCTTCGAGAACACCTTGCCCGGCATCAGCACGGCGTCGATCCCGATACGATTGCTGGCTAGCATCGTGCCTCCTCGTCTCAAGACCCTGGCCATCTCTTTGACAGCCTGTGTCGAGTCTGTCACAAACTCCAGCGCCTCCAGACAGCACACCGCGTCAAACGTTTCGTCATCGAACGGCAGATCCAGCCCATCTTTCCACAACCACAGGACCCGGTCCTGGTAGCGCGCCGCTTTGCGGCTGGCCTCCTCCAACATGCGCAATGAGAAATCCAGACCGACGATGCTACCCTCGAACTCCAGGTTGCGCAACAAAGCCAGCGGCAACCGCCCGGTCCCTGTAGCCACGTCGAGCACCAACGGCCTCCTCGTCCCCCGCAGCTCACGGACCAGAGGCACAGCCAGGGCGCGCGCGTCGTCCACGGCATCGAAATCCTTTACCCGGTCGTAGCTGGGCGCGCCCCAGTCATACAGAAAGGCCACGCCGCGCGGCCCCAGGTATGCCCCTTCTGTGAGCACGATGAGCCAATACCCGACGCCAATCCCGAGCACGACAACGACCAACGCCAAGACCAGCACCATCACATAGCCACCGCCACGGACATAGCCATCATCGCACCCATGGCGAAGCCCTGTGCGCGACGCACGTACCACACCCCATCGCCATGGCGCAGGAGCTCGGGCTGCAACAGCAACTGCGGCAGCAAGAGCAACGCCACAACTCCGGCCATCATGGGCTGCCTGACCACCACGAGCGCCGCAACAGCCAACAGATGAGCAATGCCTAGCAGGAGGGCACCCCTGTAGGGCTCCTCCTCGCCCAACCAACGATAGGCGTACCACGTCGTGGCGTAGAGTGTTGGCCATACCAAGACCTGGAGCCAGGCGGCCAGGCCGTGCGTCTCCACCGCGCCGCCTCCGAGGGCCGTATACCCGATCAGCCAAGGCAGTCCGGCCAGGAAACAGCTAGCCAGGCGCGGGTGCGCAACACCCGTCGAGCGATTTTGCAGCAGAGCAGCAACTCCCACACCCAGCGCGACAACCGTCACCACCAGCGGTCCACGCCCCAGGGAGGCCGCCAGGAGCAGCGCCACCAGCGACAGAAAGCCCATGCCCAGAATCGAGGCCCCCGCCTGCGGCCAGATAGTGTCCTGCCATCGCAGACTCGCCTCGGCCACGGAGGAGAACAACCGGTGACCGACTGAACCGGGCAGCGTGTAGGGCAACGCCGCCATCGAGGAGTGGTGTCCCGGGTTGCCAGCCTTCGCCTCAGGCAGACGCCAGGCCGCGATAGCCGACGCCAAGGTCCACACGGAGCCCAACACCGGGTCGGCAAGCACCACCGCCAACAGCACCATCAACAGGACCTGCCATTCTAGCTCCAACCACCCTGAGGCCACCGCCCCGCACAGCACGCCCCACGCGGGACCAAGCCACAAGCGAGGTCCGACGGGCCTGACCTCCAGCGCCAGCAGGCCCCCCTCGTGGAGCTTCTGTTC
>DAOUEW010000215.1:0-10600 GCA_034430275.1 Anaerolineae bacterium
CACCAAGCAGACGATTGAACTGAGCCGCCATGCCCGGCAGGCTGGTGCGGATGGGCTTCTCCTGGTGGTGCCACCATACCTGAAGCCGACGCAGGATGGCCTCTACGAACACTTCAAGGCTGTGGCCCAAGCGGTGGACATACCTGTGGCGATCTACAACAACCCCGGGCGCGTGGGTGTGAACATCGATCCGCCTACGGTGGTGGAGCTTTCCAAGATACCGAATATCGTCGCCGACAAGGAGGCCATGGGCAACATCGGCCAGTTAGTGCGCATCCGTAGAGAGATTGGCGAGAAGATCAATCTCCTGTGCTGCGATGCTCCAGCGTTCAGCCTGATCATACCCACGCTCGCCCTGGGCGGACACGGAACCGCGAACATCTCAGGTAACGTCATCCCAGAGGAGATGGCTGAGCTCTCGCAGCCTTGGCGTTCGTGGCCCGACGTGGAACGCACTAGAGAGCTGCTTTTCACCTACTTCCCGCTCATGTCTGCGCTGTACAGCTTCTCCAACCCCATCGTGGTCAAGGCCGCGTTGCGCCTTCTCGGTCTTCCCGCAGGCCACGTGCGGCGCCCTCTCCTGGACATGGGGGCCGATGAAACAACAGCCCTGAAGAACCTGCTCGACAGCTTGGGTGTCACCCAGAAGTACGGCCAAGGCGGGGGGACGGTCTAGCCTATGCCTCGCGCCGACAACAGGGCCTTCCGCCTACGCTGGGTCATCCTCTCCACGCTGCTCATTGGCACGGTGACGGGCACCTTGGGCAACAGCCTCGTCAACGTAGCCTTGCCCAGCATCATGGACCACTACTCCGTTGACGTGGGCACCGGCATCTGGGCAGTAACCGTCTACATTCTGCTGTTTGCGGTCACGATGCCCCTTTTCGGCCGCCTGGGAGACAGGTATGGCTACAAACGCCTGTATCTGGCGGGCATGGGGGTCTTCGCCCTCAGTTCCTGCCTGGCCTCTTTCGCACCAACCTTCCCCATTTTCATCCTCTTGCGCGTGATACAAGGCATCTCCAATGGCCCCATCCTTCCCACCATCATGGGTGTCGTGGGGATGACCTTCCCCGCCGGAGAGCGAGGTAGGGCCATGGGCATCTGGGCGCTGGCGAACAGCGCCACCCATGCAGCGGGACCTCCTTTGAGCGGGATCCTGACCCAGTACTTTGGCTGGCAGTCGATATTCCTGTCCTATGTGCCGCTGTGCTTTGCCGGCCTGTTTCTGGTCTGGCGCCTCTTGCCCGACGACAGCAGGTCAGAGCGCCAGTCTTTCGACTTCATAGGCGCCACGGCGCTCACCGCCGCCACCTTGGTCCTGATGTTCAATCTCCGACAAGGCGCAACCCTGGGCTGGACATCTCCGTACAGTCTGACCCTCTGGGTTCTCTGCGGAGTCCTGGTGATAGCCTTCTTGGTCACGGAAAGGAGAGTGCAGGAACCATTCGTCGATCTCAACCTCTTCCTCAATAAGCCCTTCGCATCCGCTTCGATGATCGCCTTCATACAAGCTTTCTGCCAGTTCGGTCTGTTGCTTCTCATCCCTCTGTTCCTAGTGGAGGTGCAGGGTCTGACATCTGCAAGGACCGGCCTGATAGTCGCCAGTCTGCCGGTGTCGATGGCTGTTTCAGCCCCTGTGGCCGGCAGGCTCGCAGACCGGTACGGATGTAGGCTCCTGTGTCTGTCAGGTATGGCTGTGGTCGCCGTATCGGGGCTCGGTCTCAGCCGGGTGGGTGCAGCAACGCCTATCTCGAGCGTGATCTTGCCCCTGGTGCTGGCGGGAGTCGGCATGGGCATGGTACAGGCCCCAGCGCCCGCTGTCATCAGCCTGGTGGTGTCACCCGACAAGCTGGGCATTGCCACCGGCCTCTTCAACCTCTTACGCTTCCTGGGTGGAACCCTGGGCCCTGCAGTATTCGCCATCGTGCTCCAAGCGGGCGTTACGGGAGCAATCATCCAATCCTACCGGCTGGACTTCTATCTCGTCGCCGCCACAGCGGCCTTGGCCATTCTGATCGGCATCTTCGTCCCAGGAAAGGACGTGCCGCACGCTAGCCACAGCACGTGACGTCCGAGCACATAGCCGCTGAGATCATCGTCCCCTCGTCCGCTACACTAACTCCGGAGGTCAGCTTATGTCAAAAGAGCCCCATGGCGCTGGAATCCTGGACAAGTATCCGTATGCGGCCAAGAGCGACGTGACTGGTAGGTTGGTCTGCTTGCTGGACGCTCGCTCCGAGGAGAGGGGCATGGAGTTGGTCATCCACCCCTCACGAGCTCTGTGCAGGAACGAGATCCACGAGTTGGCGGTCACCGACGATGCCGCAGCATCCCCCAACTCTGTGGTAGACAGAGTAGCCTATCTGGCCTTCTTCTCCATCGAAGAAGGCGGCGTCGTATTGGTGGGAGACAAGGTGGAAGTGGCTGGAAAGGAGGTCGGAGAGATAGCAGGTTTCGACGTCACGCACGCTCCGAACCACATGAACGTTCTGCTCAGAGTAGAACAGTGCCAGACCGGGCCCGAACTGGGCCTTCACTTGGGAGAGCCGATCATCTTCCGTTCGACTCTCTGATCACCCCATGGTGCCGTTCGCTGGAAAGACGCCAGGTTCCTGGTGTAGAATACTGTTGCTGAGAAAACACCACAGAAGGTAGCTTGATGTCCAAGAACAAGAGGTATCACATCGAACTGGATCAGGACGTCTGCAAGGGCAGTGACTGCCTGATATGCGTGAACGCCTGTCCCAAGGAGGTGTTCTCGGAAGGAGACCGTGTTAACCCCAAGGGACTCCGCCCGACCCAGGTCGCCAACCCTGAGGAGTGTATCGGTTGCAGGCTATGTGAGGACCTGTGCCCGGACCTAGCCATCTCGATCACTGAGGAATCGGATCGGCCAACTCCCGTGGCCACAGAGAGGGCTAGGAGACGGGACGCACGCGCCAGCGGAGGCTGGACCACCCTGCCCAGCACCCTGAAGCCAGGCGCCTTCTACATGATGGGTGACGAGGCCTGTGCTGAGGGAGCCATTGCAGCCAGGTGTAGCTTCTACGCTGGCTATCCCATCACGCCTGCCTCAGAGATCATGGCGCACATGGCCACGCGCCTCCCCGAGACCGATGGCGTCTTTGTGCAGATGGAGGATGAGATCGGTAGCATGGCTGCGGTCATCGGTGCCTCCTGGGGTGGGGCCAAGAGTATGACCGCCACCGCGGGCCCCGGATTCAGCCTGATGATGGAGAACATCGGCTACGCTTGCATGACGGAAACACCATGCGTGGTGGTGGACATCCAGCGGGCGGGTCCAAGCACAGGGCAGGCCAGCCGCCCCGCCAGCGGGGACGTGATGCAGGCTAAGTGGGGAACGCACGGCGGGGTGGAGATCATCGCCCTGACGCCATGGTCGGTGCAGGAGATGTATGATCTGACGATCAGAGCTTTCAATCTCTCAGAACGCTTTCGCGTGCCCGTCATCCTCCTGGGGGACGCCATAGTGGGACACCTGCGCGAGAGTTTTCGCGTGCCCGAAAGCGTCGACCTGTTCGACAGGATCAAGGTGCCCGGGGCACCGCCATTCGGCACCGACGAAGAGGATGGCGTGCCGGCAATGCCCTCTTTCGGCGAGGGCGAGCGCCTGCTCATCACAGGGTCGACTCACGATCGGTATGGTGTGCGTAAGACCGCGGATCCCGAAGTGCAGAGGCGGCTCGTGACCCGCCTATCCGCGAAGATCACGGCCCATGTAGACGAGATCACAGACTACGAACTCTACGAAACAGACAATGCACAGCGACTCGTGATGGCGTACGGCTCGACGGCCCGCAGCGCCCTCTGGGCAGTCAGGGAAGCCCGCAGTCGTGGGGAGAAGGTGGGCATGTTGCGCTTCAAGAGCATCTGGCCCTTCCCAGCCGCAGTGGTTCGGGACTGGGGTAACCGATGTGAGGAGATCATTGTGCCGGAGACCAACAGGGGCCAGGTCTCAGGAGTAGTCCAACAACATACGTCCACCCCGGTGAAGCTGGTCGCGCAGACCGACGGCGAGATCATGGACCCTCGTCGAGTGCGTGACGCCCTGCTCCAACGCGCGGGCTGACCCCACCCCTGCCGAAGAGGAGCATCGCACACCAGGAGAGCAACAGCAGCATCTGCCATCGTCAGGAAAGGGATTTCACATATGGTCCAACCGCTTAGAGAGAAGTACCTGCGACAGTCTACTCCGTTCTGCCCTGGCTGTGGCCATGGCATCTTCATGAACGCCTTTTTACAAGCCGTGGATGAGGTAGGCCTCGATTTCGAGAGCACCGTCTTCGTCTCGGGCATCGGGTGCGGGGCCTGGGTGCCCAGCCCACACTTCCTGGCGGACACCCTGCACGTGACGCACGGCCGCGCCGTGGCCTTCGCCACGGGCGTGAAGATGGCTAGACCCGAACTCAACGTCATCGCCATCGGTGGTGATGGGGACATAGCCACCATTGGAGGCAATCACCTCATCCACGCCGCGAGGCGGAACATACCCATCAAGGTCTTCTGCCTCAACAACCTGCTTTATGGCATGACAGGTGGACAGGTCTCAGCGACCACACCCCAGGGAGATATCACGTCTACCACGCGCCAGGGCAATCCCGAGCGAGCCTTCGATCTCGCAGCGTTGGCTCGAGGTGCAGGAGCACCCTACGTGGCGCGGTTCCCGGTTGCCCAGCCTCGCAAGCTCAAAAAGGGTATCGTCAACGCCCTGAGGTTCGATCAGTTCGCGTTCATGGATGTCTTGTCGCTCTGTCCAACTCAGTACGGAAGGGCCAACAGGGCCAGGAGAGGATTCGAAGGGCCGAGCCTCATCTGGAGTATGATCGAGTGGCAGAAACGGATCGCTGTAGATCATGACAAAGCAGCCGCGGACGATCTAGAGGACAAGATGCTGATCGGAGAGTGGTATGCGGAAAGTTGAAGTGCTCCTGGCAGGCCTGGGAGGGCAAGGGGTACAGTTGGCGGGAGACATCCTGGCGCGAGCGTGCACGGAGGCTGGCAAACAGGTCTCGGTGCTGCCTTCCTACGGGGCCGAGGCGAGAGGGACCCTCATTCGCGCCGAGGTAGTGATCTCTGAGGATGAGATCGTCTATCCCGGAGTCCTCGAACCCGACATCTTCGTAGCCTTCTCCCAGGAGGCATACGATTACTTCAGCCCGATTCTGACGGGCAGGACCTCCGTCTTCTACGATTCTGCCTCTGTGAGCCCTCCATCCGCTGGTCAGTCAGCGGCCAGGCACTATCCGGTGCCCGCCATAGAGGCTGCCTCGGAAGCGGGAAACGCCAAGGCGGCCAATATGGTCATGCTCGGCGCGGTGGCCGCTGCCTCCGACCTGATACCCAAGGATGCACTCGAAGACGTTCTCTCGGAGGGGAGCTCGAAACGGGCTGAAACCAGCATCAGGGCACTGGAGAAGGGGTTTGCGCTGGCCAAAGAGAAGATGTGAGACACTTGGAGGCGCGTACTTCCATTTGAGCGGCCTGTAATTGGGCCGCGCCCAATCCCAGACATGGTCCCTAGACCGCGCAGGCCGATCAGGGCCTGCTGGGCGACCAGAGACGACCACCTCCTTGTTGTGCCTGATGGCCCCTAGCCACTTGCGGCAAGTACTGGTGCACTTTGCTGCCGAGGCGCGAGGCTACTCATCCCGTTCATATGACTAGGCACGCCGCCGTTCAAAGCGGCCCGCACTACCTTCAGTAGTTCGTCCATGCCGAAGGGCTTGACGAGGAAAGCCTCTACGTGCTTTTCGGCGAACGCCACGATCTCTTCCGCTGGGTAAGCAGTCATAGCCACAATAGGGATCCCAGGGCTGACGCGTTTGAGAGCGGTCACCAAGCGACAGCCATCCTTTCGGCGGAGATCCAGATCGGCGATCGCCAAGCCGTAGCTCCGCGTGCTCACAAGCTGTACAGCCTCCTCCCAAAGAGGAGTGGGCGTGACCCGGTATCCCTGCCTGTCCAGGACCGCTGTCAACAGATCCAGGATCACTGGCTCTCCATCGAACACCAGTATGTCGCAGCTAGCCCTGGCCTCTGGCCTGTACACATCGCTAAGCATGGTCACCCCCTATCTCGAATATGCCAACTAGCACTCACAGCCCCCATAGACCTGGCACCCTGCCCCGGTCCCTCTTCTGCCGCCCTCCCTGCTAGGGGGCAACAACCGGACCGGCGCAAGAGCTCTTCACCACTGCGGACGGGGCTGCAGCAATCAACCCTCCTGCGGTTCGAGGGCCATGACTCGCTGCCGGATAGGTAGGCGCGCGAGACCGGCTCCGACCGCGAGAATCCTTTCCCCGCTGGTTAACTCCACCCTGCCCCACCCACAGCGCGTACAGAAACTCACACGACCAGTCGCGCCTTGCAGATGAGTGAGGTGAGAGCCACAAGATTGGCAAATGCTATGTCCGGCCATACATCCTCCAGTATCAAGCCCCTCGGCTCGTTGTCACTCCCACACCACTGGACTCGTGCCTGATCCGCCACAGCTCGAACGCACGGTAACCGTTGATGGCACATCGTCCGGGTCCAGAGGCTTCTCCACATACAACCAGTGGCCACCCTCAGGCTCCATGGCGCCAAAGCCCACCAAGGTCAACGTGCACCCCGGAACACTGGTCCTGGCTTTGACGCTGAGTTCTTCCTTGCTCGCTTTGTAGGTCGCCTGGAAGACCTCTACCACCTCGGAGGGGCTAGGGGTGGCCGTCGCCGTGGGCGGAGGGGGTTCCGGTGTCCCCGTCGGCGTAGGCGGCTTTGGTGTCGCCGTCCGCGTAGGCGGCTTCGGTGTCGCTGTGGACGTGGGCACTCTTCGTGTGGCCGTCGGCGCGGGCGGCTTCTGTGTCGCTGTCGGCGCGGGCGGCTTTGGTGTCACTGTCGGTGTCGCAGCCCCAACCGGCTCCGAGGTGCTGCTAGCAGTCTCTGTGACCGCCGATGGTTCCGGACTCCCGGCACCGGCAGTGTTAGTCGCCGCCGGCTCACCCGGGCTCGCACCTGGCTCTGGCCCCCCACCCTGTGCGCTCGGCTCCGCAGACGCTTGCGTCTCGGGAACCTGCGGCGATGGTTCTCCTCCAGATGGTCCCTCAACGAGCTCCTCGAGCGGGGCAAGAACGACTGGGCCGGGGGCCTGGTCGACCTGCACCATCGTTGCCTGACCGTCGGTGAGCATGATCGTGACCTCTTGACCGGTCACGGTTACCTCACCTTCGATCACGACAACTGAGCTAGAGTGGTCAGGATTCACACGCACCTTGAACTCGGTCCCATGCACCATTATCGAGGCGCTGGGCGTTTCGATCTGAAATAGCGATATTGAGTCTTGCTGGCTCTCCACCCGATTGTGTGTCGTGCCTGCCACTTGTTGGACCACGACCACTCTGCCGCTGCTATCGCGCCGCGCCCCCACCTGGGCAATCAGCAACTCGCTGTCTGCTCCCAACGAGGTCGTACTGCCATCGAAGAATCTGACTGTGACGTTGGCCGGGTTGCCCGTGCGTATACGGTGCCCTGATTCTAGCACCCAACCCGTAGCCAGAGGCTGCCATGCTCCGCCAGGGCTGCTCTGGACCTGGGCGATGCCGCTTGCATCCGCCACCACACAGGTCTGCGGCACTACAGCGCCGTACCACGACCGCAGAAGCAACCCCGCGACTCCCAGCCACACCAGCACCGTGGCCGCCCCCAGTGCACCCACCAGCGCCAGCTTGGCCAGTTTCGCGCCAGCGCTGCCCGTTGGCTGTAGGAAAGAAAGGTATCGTCTGATGGATTGTGACAGACCCGCAGCCGATGTTGCACGGTCGCGCCCTTTTTGGGCAACCGCCTCCATCATGAGGCGCTTACCAGCCTGGAACGCAACCGGTGAGGCTTCCAGTCGGTCTAGTGCCTCGATCTCCACTGCAGCCTGCAGGAGAGGCCGAAGGGCATCCGCGTACTGCGGATAAGCCGCCAGACACTCATCCACTGTTGACCGTCCAGCGAGCACCTCTTCGACGCATTCCTCTAGAATGTTATCTACGTTCGCCATGACACATCGGCCTTTATGCACTCTCTGTCGTGTCTAACGAGGTAGGGGCACGAAAGGATACGGGTTGGTCGAAAAGTCGGGGACCGGTGAGAATGACAGCCTAAGGGCCCTCTGGACCGAGGATGCGCGCTAGAGCGGCCAGACCACGGTGCTGAAGTGCCTTCACCGCTCCAGTCGACTTGTCGAGCATGCGACCGACTTCTTTGCAGCTCATGCCCTCAATGAATCTCAAGATGACCACCTGGCGCTGCTCTTCGGTCAGTTCAGTCATCGCCGCCGCCAAGCGGCTCTTGGTCAACCGCCGCTGCACCGCGCTTTCCACGTTCGAGGAGCGGTCTACGAGTCGATCGTCCAGAGGGACCACCCTCGAGCGCTCAGTGTCCCGATGGTAGTCGGCCACCACGTTGCGGGCGATAGTGTAGATCCAAGCCAAAAGGGGATGGCCACGATAGCGGTAGCTGTCGATCTTCTCCACCAGCCGTGTGAACACTGTCGAAGTCAGGTCCTCGGCTGTGGACACGTCTCCGACGCGGTAGTACACGTAGCGGAACACCACAGGTTGGTGCAGCTCATAGATCTTGCCAAACGCGGCTTGGTCACCCTCCTGCGCACGCCTTACTAGCCGCTCGTCCTCGCTGTACTCTGCCATCTACGCCATCGTGCCCTTGCAGACAGCGACATCCAAACTGCCGAGACATCGCTGCCAGCGATATCTGCCGCACGGTCCGGTGGGAGATCATACGCTCCGAGATGATATATCCAGCGAGGTAGCTAGTCAACTGATGAGCGTCGAGAGCCACAGGAACGTACTCTCATGAGGATGTGTGAGCCTTGGTCAGAAACCTGAGGTTGGCAACTCCCACCGTGCCAGCCCCTCACCAGGGAAGCGCCTACCTCCAGCAGGCAGCCCTCCGCCCAGCGCCGTTAGGCTCCAACCACGCCTACCAACCAGTCACCGATGGCTTCTGTGATCTCGGCCTCATGGCCGCGGTAGTTGTGGGGTGCGCCTTCAAGCACCAATGTGTCACACCGAGGGCTGGATGCCGCCTTGGCCTTGAGGGTAGCCAGGGCCTCATCTGGCGTTGGCCCGGCGAACTCGGCTACCGTGCCCATTGTGGCCAGTATGGGACAGTCCAAACGACCCACCACTTCCCACGCCTCGTCAGGCCTGCCGAACTTGAAGATGTCGGACTTGGGGGAAATCAGACGGCTGTGGATCGCTCTCGCCGACATAGGATAGGGGGCCAGCGAGTCCTGCACCAGGTAGTCGCCTTGCCCTCTGTCTACCATATCACTGACCGATCTCGAGATCCCTTCTAGCCGATCTGAAATCGCTTCTACCCAGAGACCCTGGTCAGCCGGTGACAGAAAGACGAGCCCCTGCACTCGCTCATCCGACGTCTCACTCTGGTAGAACGCCACCTTGTGAGCCCCAGCGCTGTGCCCCAGCAGTATCATCTCGTCGTGGCCACGCTCTTGCAGGAGGTTCAGCCAAGCCGCGATGTCCAGCAGGCACTCCTCGAAGACCTCGAAGGCGACCCCGATACGCCTGCTCGCGGTGGGATCCCTGGTATAGACCGTGTTCACGATGTCGTGACCCCGCGTGTTCCCAGTGGCAAACGCATAGCCCCGTTCGACCAGCTTTCCCGCAAGTGTGTCCAGGAACTCGCTGCGGTAGAAGTTCGAAGAGGCGCCGTGGATGTGGAGCACTGCCGGAAGGCTACTACTCCTCCGTGGCTCGCAGTACAGCCCCTGTAGCTGAAGTCCGTCCTCCGTCCACACGCGGACCAGTTCGCCTTTCAAGCGCGTCTCCTTTCGGTACCCAAGACAACATCAGGCCACTGCCACGCCATTATAGTCACGACCACCCGCCGGATCAAGGTCCTCTGATCAGCAGACCGCGCCGCGCGTTCCACCATCGATTGCAAAGCACCCACCCGGCCGTCGACCCACGACACCCCCCAAGCACCCCTATTGCGCCCCCGCCGCTCACTTCACTGCCCCATCCGAGAGCCATGCGCGTCATACTGCGGTGTACGTCGAGGCTTGAGGGCACGGCAGTGTGCGACCGAAATCCAACCAGGTAACAAGGAAGCCTGCTTCAGACGCTTCCGAGAGGCGCAGGAAGGATGTTCCCCTCGGCTGGGATCATCGGAGCCCGACGCCTTGCGCTCTAAGGACGCCTTCTCCACACTTACCGTGCGTGCCTTGACCAGCTTCCTCGCTTGTGGTATAGTCCCCACTAGGACGAGCAGAGAATCGGGGACCACATAGCCAATGCCTGAGCTTTCGGAATCTGAGAAGCAGGAGATACAGAGATACCTGAAGTGGGACCAGAAGAGGCTCTTCAGGGAGCTGGACCGCTACTACGGCGCTTCCTCCCCCGGAGGAAAACGGGCCTCCTACCGCTTCAAGGGGAAGGGACGCGTCTGGCTCCATGAACTCCTGCCCAGCCTTCAGGAATGCGTGTGCGACGAATGGGGCTACGAAGCGAAGAAAGCTGACCCTGAGCTACAAGATAGCGAGAAGCTGATCGTAGCCTTGGGAGAAGCG
>DAOUEW010000216.1:0-3003 GCA_034430275.1 Anaerolineae bacterium
TCGAAGTACTACACTGTTTTCGCCGCGCTAACATGGATGGAGACGGGCACGCATATGTTCCAGGGTCTGGAATTCCTTAAGGACCCACAGGCAGCCCTAGAGAGAATGCATCATGTCGCCTACCTCCGCCAGTTGGATACCGCGCGGGGAGTGCTGCAGGCTGCGACGGATAGGCTACATCACGCGAATCAGATGGGCGACGTATACGAGGGTAAGGACACCGGGCCGGAATCGAGTGCCATTATCAATGTCATCAATCTCGCGGAGCGCAGCCTGCGAAAGGCGATGCGCGACAGACCTTCAGACGAAAAGCAGGTGCAGGATGTCTTTGAGAACCTGCTCATAGGTGCAGGCTTGCCCTACTCTAGGGAGGCTGACCGCATCGAGTATTCGTCAAAGACGTACACGCCGGACTTCGCGATCCGCAAGATCGACCTAGCGATCGAGCTGAAGCTGTGTGCCAAGTCAGGTCGGGAGAAGGAGATAATCGCCGAAATCAACGACGACATACTGGCGTATCGGACCATGTATGGCAATCTGCTGTTCGTGGTCTACGACCTGGGGTTTGTCCGAGATACTGATCGGTTTGCGGGAGCATTCGAGGAGTATCCGAACGTGGTTGTTCGTGTGGTGAAGCATTGACCGGGGCGAACACTGGTCCACGGGACAGAGATCGATGCGCTGCAGGCGGATGCTGGTACGATCGCGCTACGCACATGGCTCTTGGAAGCTGACGGTCACTCATGGGTGCTCGTCGGGCCTTGCTGCCATAGATGCCGAATCAGCGGCGGATTCCAGCGGGTCGTGCTTAGAGGAGAAAGGGGTCGCCGAGGACGCGAAAGGTAACGCTTGCGCGAACAGCGATCGCGAGGCGTGCAGATGACCCGCCATGAGGCCGTGGAGGCGGTGCGATGGACCGTTCTCAGCTCATAGGGTACGTGGATTATCGCGATGCACTGTCTTTGACTAGCCAGTTCTACTTCTGCGGTGTGCCTTTCCGCCTGGATACGACTGCCAAATGCACTCTGAATTGCCTCTATTGCTTCGCCATGGCACGTGGTGGTCGACGATCATCGCGGCAACTTCTCGTAGACCCGCAGCGGCTCGCGAGAAAACTGGAAGGGCTCTTTGCCCAGGGCCGTGCCGCCAGAGACGCCGTGGATGAGATGCTCAAACGAAGAGTGCCTATCCATTTCGGTGGAATAAGTGAACCCTTCGCTGATGCGGTGATTTCTCGAGTTTCAACCACCCTGCTAGACACGTTTGGAGGCTACGACTATCCAATTGTGCTCAGCACCAAGAATCCTGCTGTACTTGTGTGTGACGAGACTCTGGCTAGACTGAAACGGTTCAAGCACCTCGTGGTCCAGCTATCCCTGACAACCCTGAGCGATCACCTCGCCCAACGCATCGAGCCGAAGGCCCCGTCACCTGCACGTCGGCTCCAGTGCCTGGAGATGCTGTCCAGCAATGGAATCCATTGTGTGTGTCGTCTTCAGCCGCTGGTATATACCGGGATTGCCGGCGTTGTGCAGGACTTGATACCAAGGCTGGCCGAGACGGGATGCAAACACGTTGTAGTCGAGTTCTTGAAGCTGCCGGTTGAGCACAGGATATCTCTCGTCAAGGTGCTGTTAGACTCCTTGGGTTGGGATGCTTATGAGTTCTACAGGGGAAACGGAGCGACACTCGTTGGCCGGGAGTGGTTGCTTCCTGCCCGGTTCAAGTGGGAGAATCTACAACCGGTAGTGGAGGCCATACGCAGGCACGGCATGACCTACGGAGCAGGGGACTATGGGCTGCATCATCTTGGCGACACCGACTGCTGCTGCGGCCTGGATGGCATGCCTGGCTTCTCCAACTGGTTCCGAGGGAACTTCTCCAATGTGATCAGGAATGCATCCTCTAGTACTGTCACGCTCGGCGAGCTTAGCGATCACTGGTATCCGCAGGCTAGTGTCAAGAGGGTTCTGAACTCCAACTGCCGACTAGATGGGGATCACCATGCGATTCTTGACTACCTGAAGAGCAAGTGGAACAGCCCGGGCACAGCCAATGCGCCCGACCAGTTCCTCGGTATCGAATGGTGCGGAGACTACGATGAACAAGGGAACTGCGTGTACAAGAGACGAGAAGTCGTATGACCGTGAGGTGGTGCAGCATGTCAGGGCAATCTAGCGAGAAGGCAGAGCGTCGGTCGGAACTCGAGAAGGGTGTCTCAATCGAACTGGAACGACTACGCGGCCTAAGCGAAACCGATCTGGAAAGGAAGAATGAAGACGTCAAGAGCATGATACGGTACTACAATCACCTCACCGACATGGTCGAAGAAAGGCGGATGCGGATCCACACTTTCAGTCTTCAGTTGCTGGCGATAAGCGCAGCGCTCTTTGGTGTTGTTGTGTCAGGAACAGCTGGGCTCACGCCGGGGGACTTCGTGTTCTGGCCGCTAGTCGATAGTCTGGGCGTGCTGATCCTCGCGTCGCTACTGTCGGGCATCATCTACGAACTCCAGTCCGGGTTCAGGTATCCCTTTCTGCAGTTGGAGCAGTACGGCAATCAGTGGAAGTGGTTCTACTACGGCAACCCTGACATACTGAGGATCAGCACCAGGGTATTCTTGCCCGAGCGGGATGCCGTGCGAACGTCGGAGCCATACCTGGCTGGACTGCGCACGTTCGCACGCAATTACTGCGACGAAACGCTTAAGACAGAGATCACTGACAACATCCAGCAGTTGTACCTGGTGCAGGTGCACAACTACTACAAGAATCGGTTCTACCTGCAACTGACGGAGGTCTGGAAGTGGGCACTGTGTGGGGTCACCCTTGTTGTGGTCGGGGCGCCGGTCATAGCTGCCATCCAGCGGCTGATTTAAGCGGCGGTCGGGCTGTGAAGTGGAGCCACTGGGGTCAAGGTCTATGCTTGGCTATCATCCGTTGGGGGTCGCATAGCCGGCTGGCACGCGAAGTACGTAGCTAGGTCTGTGCGTGAAGCAGACTT
>DAOUEW010000217.1:0-2901 GCA_034430275.1 Anaerolineae bacterium
GTAGGCCTTGACAGCCGGCGACGCCCTCAACGCACTGGCAATGCCTGGGACCAACAGGTTGGGCAAGACACTGGTGAAGAGGCTGCCCGGACCAGCCACGATGAGATCCGCATCCAGGATGGCCTTGATCGCGCCGGGATACCCGGGCACCTTGTCCGGCTCCAAGAACACTCGCTCGATAGGTCGGGCGGCGTGGGCGATCTGCGACTCCCCCTGCACCCGACCCGGCCCCGAGATCTCCTCGCCGTCGTCCCGCAGCTCCGCCCACAAGGTGACGTTCTCCAGGGTGGAGGGTACGATCCGCCCGCGGATGTTGAGAACCCGGCTCGACTCCAGGATAGCCCGCTCGAAGTTGCCTGTCACGGCCGCCATGGCCGCGATGAACAGGTTGCCGAAGCTGTGCCCGTTGAGGCCCTTTCCCTCCCCGAATCGATACTGGAACAGCCGCGCGGTGAGGGATTCATCGTCCGCCAGAGCGGAGATGCAGTTGCGGAAATCGCCCGGGGGCAACAGCCCCAGATCGCGCCGTAGACGACCAGAACTCCCTCCGTCGTCGGCGACGGTGACGATGGCAGTGATGTTCTCCGTGTGCTCCTTCAGCCCTCTCAGTAATGTGGATAGGCCCGTGCCTCCCCCGATAGCCACTACCTTGGGGCCTCGGTTACGCTGCCGGTGATTGTAGATGATATCCACGAGGTCGCTCTGGCCGGGAGACCGAAAGGCGGAGAGCAGGGACCGGTTGAGCTGGAGAACGGCGACGACGATCGCTCCTACGCCTACGACACCAAAGAGGAGCCCTCGCCAGGCCCGGGGAATGAACTGCAAGGTGAGGTAGTACACGACCGAGGGAAAGGACCATGTGCGATAGAGGTCGGCCAGAAGATACCCAGCCCCTAGGCTGACGATGGTGATGCCAGCGAAGAGGAGAAGCAGCCAGCGCTTCACCCCCATCCCTGGTATTAGCCATTTCAGACTGGATCCAAACTTGGGACGAAAGCGCATCCAGGTGTCTCCTGCCCCGCAGCCATTATAGTGCAGCGCCGTCGGCATGTCAACGGCATTCTCCGACGAGGTCAGCCGACTCAGTCCGAGGAGAACTGCCGCGACCGAGCAATGTCCCTACGGGTCGGCGCGGGCAAGCCCCCCAGTTGGGTACTCTGTCTTGGAGCACTCGATGTCCACCTGGAAGAGCGAAGACCCCAAGGCTAGCGCTTCCATCTCGCTCCTCATCCGTCTCGCTAGCACCCCAGGTGCAAGGCGGCGATGACCGGTCCCCCCGCGGCCAATCGGTTGTAGGTCTCACAGGCCTCGCCCGTACGCTGGACGATGACCTCGAACCCGTTGGACTCCAGGTACTCCAGAGTCTCCGGCGGAAGACGCATCAGCCCTGCATCGCCGGTGCCGACGACCAGCGTTCTGGCCTCCTGCTCCAGAACATCCTCCAGATCATCGGGGTCCAGCCTGTGGCCGGCCTTGCGCAGCCACCCCTCCTGCACACAGTCGTGGTAGATCACCACGTCCTGGGTGAAGAGTTTGCCGTCGATCACTATACGTCTGAAAGCGAAGTCTTCGATCACCGCTTCGCGCCTCCCGAATCCGCGAGAGCTCTCCGTTCCCATTCTAACAGATCGGCTGGCTGTCCACAATGCAGCAGCGCGGTGGAGACACGGCGCAGCGAATGCGTCCCGGGCCGACGGCCACTGCCATGCACGTTCGTTCTAGTGACAGTCCCTGACGACGCATAAGGATCTCTCACCCACCTGGGGAAACGATCGTCGACGTCCCGGCCCAGATGACCAACTCTGGTTGCCCCAGGCTCAGTCTTGTAGTATCATCTGGGGGTTTACGCCGGAGGTGAGCTGTCGTCGTGAAGACCTACCTGGAGTGCTATCCCTGCTTTCTGCGACAGGCGCTGGACGCGGCCCGCTACAGCGGAGCCGATGACGACCAGCAGCGCTCTGTACTGTTGCTGGCGCTGGACGCCTTGCGGTCCCTCGATCCGACAAGCACGCCGCCCGAGATCGGTGACGTGATACACGGTATCGTGCGTCGGGAAACGGGTGCCACCGACCCTTACGCCGGTGCGAAGAATGACGCCACCCAGCAAGCCCTCGCGCTCTACCCCCAGCTCAAAACTCTCGTGATCGAGGCCCCAGATCCTCTGGAAGCCGCCGTGCGACTCGCCATTGCGGGCAACATCATAGACCTGGCGCCCGGCAGTCCATACGACCTGTGGGCGACAGTCGAGCGTGTGCTGGATCAGCCCTTTACGGTAGACGACGGTCCAGCCTTCCGAGAAGCCCTCGCTGCCACGGATGGGATCCTCTATCTGGCCGACAACGCCGGTGAGACGGTGTTCGACCGGGTGCTGATCGAGACTTTGGGCCACCCGGTGACCTACGCGGTCAAGGGCGGTCCGGTGCTCAACGATGCTACCCTGGAGGACGCCGTCGCTGCCGGGTTGGATCAGGCCGCCGAGGTGGTGAGCACCGGCTCCGATGCCCCAGGCACCGTGCTCCGTCTGTGCTCAGCCGAGTTCCGTCGTCGCTATGAGAAGGCGCAAATGATCGTCGCCAAGGGGCAAGCCAACTACGAGACGCTAAGCGGTGAGGGAGACCGCTTGTTCTTCCTGCTGCAGACCAAGTGTCCTGTCCTCGCCCGGGACGTGGGTGCACCCCAGGGCAGCATCGTGCTCAAGCAGGGATCTGACTCGAGCGGCGGAGGCTGATAGATGGAAGGATACTTCCAGGTACTCACTGCCATAGACAGTGAAGAGAAGGCTCGCCTGCTACAGCACACACTCCTGGAAGAACGGGCCGCCGCCTGCGTACAGGTTGTCGGACCGGTGCACAGTGCCTACTGGTGGCAGGGCAACATAGAAGAAGCCAGGGAATGGTTGTG
>DAOUEW010000218.1:0-8679 GCA_034430275.1 Anaerolineae bacterium
GGCTGCCATCTCGTGGGCCAGTGAGGGCCAGTATTCCACCGACGCTGAGCCGCGACCAAAGGTAGCCTCCGGCGCATCGAGGCGTCCTCTGACCTGTGTGCGCTGCCTAGTGGCAGTCGACTTCCGCAAGAGGAACCAGTAGATGAGGAAGACGGCAAGCCCCAGGACGATTACCGCCCCAAGGATCAGCGTCACTGTCCCATTCACGTGTGCGTCTCCTTCTCGCTGGAGAGTATACCACGGCGGCAGGTCCGACACAAAAACACGGAGGCTGGCGCGGCGCAGGGAACGCGGCGTGCTGAAGTGAGGGCAAGGCTGTGCGAGGTCCCTAGCCACCCGACTGAGAGCCCGGAGGCCAAGCTCACTTCGATGGCGGAGTTGGACGCTGCGCGTGCCAGGCCCGGCGTCCTACACGCTGGAGGCCGCGAGAACCATCATCACGTAGATGGCCCAATGGATGAGCACTGAGGGCAGGACCGACTTGCTCTTCAGGTCGATGTAGCCAAACGCCGCCCCACCGAAGATGGTGCTAAGGGTCTCCAACTCCGGCTTGCCCAGGTGCATGATGGCAAAGGGTATGGCCTGGATCCAAATGGCCAGGGGCCCCAGACGATCCTTCAAGCCGAAGAGCATGAAGCCTCGGAACAAGAACTCCCAACTGAACATGTAGATCGCCTGTCGCAGGGCGAACTCCAGCACCTCGCGCGACAAGGGTTGCTGGAACGACACCAAACGGTAGTAGGACCGGAACTCCTCCAGTTGCGCCAGGCCTACGATGACTACGGCCATGAGAAGGATGCCCAGCACCGTCCACAGTACGCCTTGTCTCCAGTCGCCCAGTCTGAGCCCGAACCGACGAGGGTCTTCCCTGAACACGAGCACGATGATACCCAGAGGGATCAGGAAGTAGAAGACGAACGAGGATAGAATATCGTCTCCCAGGATCCTGTGGTAGTGACTGGTGACAAGCAACAGAGTCGAAGAAATGAGGATCGTCGCCGCCTTGAGATCTGATCTGTTCACCGTCACCTCGTTCTCCCCCTGGCCAATGTGCTTCCGCCCCACTCAATAGGTGAACCTGGCCGTGTTCCCCCCGGGGGAGAACAACAGCCTGAGCTTCTCCGCATCCATGTTCAGCTCATAGGCCCAGTTCAGGAGCAACAGCGCGACCAGGGCCACGGTCAACACCAGCCCCCACCACGCGTGTTGGCGAACCGCACTATTGGAAGAACGCAGATTGCCCCTTGCGCTGCGTAGTGTCCCGACACCCTGCACGGCAAAGATAGCCAGGAAAGGGACCATGACCAAGTGGAACCGTGGCTCGACCATGATCAGGACGTGGACACCAACCAGGTAGATCAGGAGAAGGTAGACTAGCGTGCTGTGCCTCGTGAGGCCATTCATCACCATCGCTGGCACGCTCAACAGGAGTATCACCACCCAGGGTGTGCAGATCACGAGGAAGATCAGCAGCAGGACTAGCGGCGGCAACTCTCCCAGAAAGTTGTTCGAATAGAAGTAGAGAAGCACCCTCTTGTCGAGACGAAGGAAGTGCGATAGCTTGCTCAGCAGCAGCCACGCTGCCCGAACTGGATCGTCTCTGATGAATCCGAGGCCCCGCTCCATGCCCAGATCGTGAGAGGCCTTCTCGGTGTCGAGGGTGGGTTCGTCGAAGGCGCCGATCTCCTCCAGAAACTCGACGGCGATGTCAGAGTCGAAGGTGCCGATGCCTGCGGGATGGTAGCCCAGGTAGAAGTTGAAGCCCATGCTGGACTCCACAAATACGAACTCGTCGTAGAGCAGAGTATTCCTGATACTCCAGGGGATGGTGAGGAGCGCCACTGGCACGAGCACCAAGATCCAGCTCTTGAGCGCTTCCCTCTTGTCGGCGGAATACCACCACAGCCAGGGCAGCAGCAGGACCAGAAAACCGCTGATCACCGAGCGTGTGAGGATGGTCAGACCGAGCAAGACGCCTGCCAGCAGGAAGAGCCCCCGCCGCGACGTCTCGGCCGCTTTGTACAGGCAAAGGACGGTGGTTGGTACGAGGAGAAAGAAGAGATTCTCCGTGGCCAGGCCGAGAGGATAAAGGAGAAACATGGGATACAGAGCGACGATGGATGCAGCCACCATGCCCACTCGGGGGTCGAACAGCTTGCGCCCCAGACTGTGCACCACCACGGGCACGAATGCGCCCAGAACCGCCTGGGCGACTCTGGCCACGGCGAAATGGTGGCCGAACAGAGTGTACAGAACGGCTAGAAAGAGGGGATAGAGAGGCGCCCTGGCCGCGGTGGGAATGCCTCCGTACCAGGTGAAGCCCTGCCCCAGTCTGATGCTCTCGGCAAGGCCATCGTACTGGTACATATCGTCGAGGGCGATGCCCAAGTCGAGGCTGAGCAAGACCGGGACCAGCCGTGCGACGAGAGCAAGAAGGAACAACACACCCTCGGATCTCCACTTGTACGCCTGGCGTTTCATTGCGGCTATTATAGCACCCGCGTCGTGAGGTGCCAACGGCTTCCCGGTGCGGCCTTTCCGGGCACCGCCTTGTTCTTGACACGCCAGTATGTTTGGAGTAGGATTAGAAGTTGACCACCGCGAGGACAGCCGGTTGAAGAGACACATCGTGGGGCTTGGCGGCGGGACCCGCACAGATTGCAGGGGGTGTTAGTCGAATTGGACGAAGATAAAGAGCAGAAGGAAAAAGCCAAGAAGACACCCAAGGAAGACAAGAAGGTCAGGGTGGCCATCATCGGCGTGGGAAACTGCGCCTCCGCTTTCGTGCAGGGCGTGCACTACTACAAGGATGCCAGGGTGAAAGACAATGTCCCTGGCATCATGCACGTCAACCTGGGCGGCTATCACATCCGCGACATCGAGTTCACCGCCGCCTTTGACATTGACGCCAATAAGGTGGGCAAGGACCTTTCGGAGGCGATCTACACCTATCCCAACAACACGTATCGTTTCTGCGAGGTCCCCAACCTGGGGGTGCCGGTCCACCGCGGAATGACCCACGATGGCCTCGGCAAGTACCTCAAGCAGATCATCACCAAAGCCCCCGGCAAGACAGCGGATATCGTGCGCATCCTTCAGGAGACGAAGACTGACGTCGTGGTCAACTATCTGCCGGTGGGCAGCGAGATGGCCACGAAGTGGTACGTGGAGCAAGTGCTGGCCGCTGGTTGCGGTTTCGTCAACTGTATTCCGGTGTTCATCGGACGCGAGGAGTACTGGCAGACGCGCTTCCACGAGCACAATTTGCCCATGATCGGAGATGATATCAAGTCGCAGGTGGGGGCCACCATCGTTCACCGCGTCTTGACCCGGCTCTTCCGCGATCGAGGCGTGATCCTGGAGCGGACCAGCCAGCTCAACGTGGGCGGGAACATGGACTTCTGGAACATGCTGGAGCGCGCGCGCCTGGTGTCGAAAAAGATCTCCAAGACAGGGGCGGTGACCTCGCAACTGGACTACGACATCGGAGCGGACAACATCTACATCGGACCGAGCGACTATGTTGCCTGGTTGACGGATCGTAAGTGGGCCCACATCCGGCTCGAGGGGCGCAGTTTCGGCGACGTGCCTCTGAACATCGAGCTCAAGTTGGAGGTCTGGGACTCACCAAACTCGGCCGGCGTGGTGATCGACGCTGTGCGGTGCTGCAAGCTAGGCCTGGACCGGGGCCTTGCGGGCACCCTCCTGGGGCCCGCGGCCTACTTCATGAAGACACCCCCCGTGCAGTACACGGACGACGAAGCCCGCAACATGGTAGAGGAGTTCATTCGGGGCAAGTAGTGCCCACGGGGAACCGAGGCTCCCTGCCACCCTTCGTCGAAGGAAGATGGATGTTTCTCTACTGGCCGGTGTTGTGCCTTGTCTTCATCACCAGGCATCTCCCGCTGAGGTTATGCTACTGGATCGCAGGCGTCATTGGTGACCTGGTGTACGTGTTCTGGCCCACAGGGCGCAGGAACGTGGTCGCTAACATGCGACACGTTCTCGGCCCCGGGGCCACGGAGCAGCAGATAAAGGACACCGCCAGGCGATCCTTCCGGAACTACCTGAGGCTGTTGGTGGATTTTGCTCGCGCCGCTGCTACGGACCCCGCAGAGATCGAGGCGCGACTACAAGGCACAGGCTGGGAACACCTCGACGAGGCTTTCCGTCACGGGAAAGGCGTCCTCCTCGTAGGGACTCACCTGGGAAGCTGGGAGGCGGCTGGTGTCACACTGGCCGGTCGCGGTTATCGTGTCCACGGTGTCTCCGAAACCCTCGGAAACGAGGGAATCAACCGGCTGGCCATAGAGTCGCGTGCCGCACGGGGGATAGAGCTCATCCCTATGGAGTATGCCCTCAAGCGCGTGTACAGGGCCCTGCGCCGAAACGAAGCAGTGGGCCTGGTGACCGATCGACCCCTGCCACCCGATGAAGGGACCCCCGTGGTGTTCTTTGGCCAACAGATCACCTGGCCAACAGGGCCAGCCGCCCTTGCGCTCAAGACCGGGGCCAAGATAGTCACCGGATACCTGGTGACCAACGCGGACAATGACTACGTGGGGGAGATCTTGCCGCCCCTGGATATTCAAACGAGCGGCGACCATGAATCAGACGTGCAGCGCATCACGCAGGAGATCGTGCGTATCCAGGAGGAGTTGATCAGGCGCTACCCCGATCAGTGGTACATGTTCAGGCGCATGTGGCCCAAAGCACATGAGAAGTTATGAGTCATTCACTACTCTCCTACTCCGCGTACCGGCTAATCGGCGCAATCGCCCCTCTCCTCCCGCGGCGTTTGGGTTACTGGCTTGCTGACCGAGCAGGGACAGTGGCCTACCGTCTAGGACGCCCGAACCCGGCAGTGCTCAAAGGTAATCTGTACCACGTGCTGGGTACCGACGGCGACGACCCCAGCGTTGGGCATGCAGCGCTGGATGTCTTCCGCAACCTGGCCAAGAACTACTACGATCTCTTTCACAAGCACGCTCTCAGCGTGGAGGAAGCAACAGCGTCCATCGAAATCCGGGGATTGCATCACATTGAGGAAGGGCTAAGAGGCGGAAGGGGCTTGATTCTCGTATCGGCGCATTTTGGCCCCTTCGATGCCTTCTGGATGATCGGTCGCCGCCTGACCATGAATGTAACAGCCCCCGCTGAGCACCTCGAGCCGGAGCGACTGTATCGCTACGTGTGTGGACTCCGGGAACAGGAATGGATCACCCTCCTCCCCGTTGACAGACCCCTCATGGGATTGGTTCGGGCCTTGCGACGCGGAGAACTCGTGGCGATAGCTGCTGATCGCGATATCACCGGGAGCGGCATTGTGGTGGACTTCTTCGGCGCTCCGGCGAGGCTGCCGGATGGAGCGGTCCAGCTTGCGCTACGCACCGGCGCCAACCTCCTGACCTGCTTCGCAATCAGGCGGCCGGACAACAGTGCCGTGCTCGAGGTAGAACCTCCTCTACCACTGGAGAGATCCGGAGACTTCGAACAGGATGTGTTGGTCAACGTACGCATGGTGGCAGCCAGGATGGAGGACTGGATCGGAAGATACCCGGGCCAGTGGCTGGTATTGTACCCCATCTGGGAAGACGGAAGACATGGAGAATGACGTGGTTCTCGGCAAGGCCGACCTGCACATACACAGTGGCGCTGGGGATGGCGTGGCCAGCGTTGCTGAGATTCTGGAGTACGCAGAACACGAGACGGACCTGGATCTTCTAGCCATCACTGATCATGACATGATCCACGGCGCTCTTGAGGCCAGGGAGATCGCAGCGAGTAAGGCGTACCGGTTCGAGGTCATAGTGGGAACGGAGATCACCACGCTCGAGGGGCACCTTCTGGCCTACGATCTGAGCGAGCCAGTCCGGATGTTGATGCCCTTGACCCACACCATTCGGCTGGTCCGCGAGCAAGGAGGCTTCTGCGTGGTTCCCCACCCCATGAGCTGGCTCACCTTCAGCATAGGCTACCGTGGGCTGTGCAGGGTCATGGACGACGAGAGAGAGGATGTGGCCCTCGAAGGTCTCGAGGTCCTCAACCCCACACTGGCGGGCCGCGTGATCCACCAGAAGGCGCTGGCCATGAATCGCGAGCAGTGGCGGCTGGCGGAGATGGGGGGGAGCGATGCCCACTCCCTGGACTTCATCGGGTCGGGATACACTCTCTTCCCGGGGCGGTCCGCTGCCGATTTCCGGCGCGCCCTCGGGGATAGGAGTACACAGGCGGCAGGGCGCTTTCTGGACCTGGAGGATCATCGCCGCTTGATGTCCATCGCTGGTGAGCAGATGCTCAGGAGCCTGGTGATCATGCCAGGGCAACACGTCAAACGAGCCATCGACTCCGCGCGGAAGGGCCAGCGCGGATGAGGATTGCTCTGGTCTCGCCTTACGACTTCCCCTACCCTGGCGGGGTCACTCAGCACATATACTACCTGGACCAACACTTCAGGGAGCTGGGACACCAGGTCAAGATCATCGCGCCATGCGCAGGGACCGAGCTGGAGCCACTGGCAAACAACGTAGTCGTGACTACCAACAGGGTCATCTCCATCCCCTTCGCCGGCTCCAATGCTCGTATCCCCTACTCGCCGGCTGTAAACTGGAGGGTGAAGAGAGCGTTACACGCAGAAGACTTCGACATCGTCCACGCCCACGAGCCGATGACTCTACCTGTGCCCATCATGGCCTTGACCCACTCTCGCGCAGTGAACGTGGGCACCTTTCACGCCTATCGTGACAGGCACCTCATCTATCAGTACGGCCGGAGGATCTTCCAGCCCTTCTTCGACAAGCTAGATGGCAAGATAGCCGTCTCTGAGGCAGCCAGAGAGACCGTGGCCCGGTACTTCGGTGGGGAGTACGTGATCATCCCCAACGGCATAGACTTCGAGCGCTTCGCCAGTGAGCAGGTGCGCCCCATCGAACAGTACGCGGATGGAAGGCCCACCATCCTCTTCGTGGGCCGGCTGGAGCCGCGTAAGGGCTTCCGTTACCTGTTGCGTGCGTTCCCGTATGTGAAGGAGGAGTTTCCTCAAGCGCGACTGGTGGTCGTGGGTGCCTACGAGAGGGATGAGATGGCCGATCACCTTCACTATGTTCGCGAACACCACCTCACGGGAGTGAAGTTCGTGGGCCGTGTCTCCGACGAGAACTTGCCTCGCTATTACCGCACCTGCGACGTGTTCTGCGCCCCATCCACGGGCTTCGAGAGTTTCGGCATCGTTCTCCTGGAGGCCATGGCCGCTGGCAAGCCCACGGTGGCCACCAACATCCCCGGGTATCGGGATCTGCTCGAGGATGGAGGTGAAGGCTTTCTCGTGGAGCACAAGAGCGAGAAAGCGCTGGCGCAGGCCCTCCTTCGCCTCTTGAGGGACCCAGCGACGCGCCGGAAAATGGGGGCCCGTGGACGGGTGAAGGCCCAGAACTACTCGTGGAGGCAAGTGGCTCTCCAAGTCCTCGGGTACTACGAAGAGCTCCTGCGGCGTGGAAGGGACGATGCCTGAGGCGGCCCCGGGGGCGGGAAGTGAGAGAGGCCGGGACCCCAGGGAGACTCTGCGGGAGCGCACCAGGGGCTTGCTGGCGTTTGTGGTTCGCCCACTGGCTCGGGCTGGTGTCTCCCCGAATGTGTTGACCCTCGTTGGGTTCCTGGCCATGGTCGGCGTGGGAGGCGTGTTGGCCCTGGGCTACGAGAGGCTGGGGGGAGTACTGATCGTCGTTGTAGGGCTTTTCGACGCCCTGGATGGGGCATTGGCCAGGTCAACGGGCAAGACGACAGACTTCGGTGCCTTCTTCGACTCCACACTGGATCGCTTCGCTGAAATAGCCATCTATCTGGGACTCCTCTGTCTATACCGTGGCCAGACCGCTGCGATGATCCTGGTGTATCTGGCTATCACCGGTTCGTTGATGGTGAGCTACACCAGAGCCCGCGCGGAAGGATTGGGCCTGGAGTGCAAGGTGGGGTTGTTCACCCGGCTGGAGCGCCTGGCGACGCTGGTGGTCGGTCTCTTGCTCAAGCAGACGGTGCTGGCCCTGCTCGTGCTGGCCGTGCTGAGCAACGTGACAGCGGTGCAGCGCATGTGGCACGTGTGGAGGACCACAGGGGTATCAGGCACCGACAGTAGTTCATAGGGGCTATTCCCCCTTTTTGCTGCGCGATAGTATCCACTGCCCCTTGCTGTCACGTCCTTTGGGGGCCCGGTCGTAGTAGATGTCGAAGACCTCGCCGCTGGCGGTGCGCACACGGTAGTGGTCCCGCCCGACACCCCAGGAACCACGCCTCTCACTTTTCTTGACCTAGTAGCTTCCCCGCTCCCTCTCATATAGGTTCTTGCTCTTCCCTCTCTTACGGTAGTCGTGCCACTCCTTGACCACCTCGACGACGACGTATTCCTGGCCGCGCCAGGTGAAGGCAGAGGGCGGACCTGGTCTCTTTTCGAAAACCGGCTCCTGGTCGAACTTGACCTCGATCTCTTCAGCGTGGAAGTCCATAGGCATGCCTGGCGCGGCCGTCTTTGGGCTAGGCCGTCAAACCGAACGGATGATGTTGATGGCGCTGGCCACGCTCCGCTGGGACTTGGCATTAACCGAGCTTTGCCAGTTCTCATAGATGGGCAAGAGGTCCTTGAAGTGAGGAAGGAACTTCTTGGTCATGCTGCGGATAGCATCGCAC
>DAOUEW010000219.1:0-5834 GCA_034430275.1 Anaerolineae bacterium
CCGAGGGGGTGGTGTCCAGGACCGTCCCCAGATACTGGATGCGACGTTTGCCCTCCGTGTCCCCGGCCTGCTCTCGCTCCTCGATGAGCTTGGCCAACAAATCGCTGATCTCCTCGCTCCCAAAACCCTCCATACGCTGGCGCGCCAGATCGCCGTCGGAGTTAACATCGTAGGAGTCAGCGACCAGGGCGACATAGGCCGCTTTCTGCTCTGGGCGCAGGTCCCAAGGATCAGCATTGGTCCAGGTGACAGGGAAGAGCATCCAACCGAGGACCATCCAGCCCAAGAAAACCCCCACGACCAGACCCGCGATGCCGGCCAAGATAGCTCGCTGCCCGATTCTTGCTATCATCTCTTGCAGCATGCGCTATACCCTCCCCCTCTTGCCGAGTCTTCGAGCGTATACACAGGCATTCTACCACATGGTGCTGCTGCACACAAGCCATTTCGAAGCATAGGCAAGACACCGTGGCCGACGCTCCCCGCCCCTGCAGCACTTCGATCACAGCGATGACGGTTTGTCCCCCGCACAACAGCCCTGATTGTGTCCAGCTCCCTCGGCCCCTGCCGTCCTGTCGCCCGCCCTGTGACCTTGCCCCAGGTCTGGCCTCCTATCCATCTAGCAACGAGGTTATGTCAATGTGCAAGTAGCATATCTACGGCAGCGCTCGAGAAGTGCCGCCGGTAGGCTGCCGTCTCTTGCAGCAGGCAACGCAGCCTGGCAGCGGCAGCCTTCACGTCGCCGCCAGGGACACCGGAGCCTGGAGCCAGGACGATCTCCTCGCCCTCGTCCTCCACAATGGAGACGTCGCCGCGCTCCACGAGCCAGTCCAGACCCAGAGACACCGCGGCCTCTCGCTGGGCGGTGGCGGCGGCAAGCCTGGCTAGGTTCACCCTGCCCTTGTCGCTGGCGAGCGCTCTCTTCACCAGACCGGCCAGCCGTTGGAGGAACCGCTGCGGATCATCCATACCGGGATCTAGACCCACGAGGTACACCTTCCTCGGCGCCACTGCTTTCAACACCCCCTGCAACTCCCTCCACCCCGGAGGCACGGTCCAGATCACCAGCGCCTCCGACGGCCCCAGTTCGAGCCGATCGGCGCCCTCTATCTCCCCCCTGGCAGCCGCCTCGGCCCACACCACCACATCCTCACGGGCTCGAAGTTGCTCCAGCCACTCTCTGGGGTCGGCTTCTCCCCTACAGTCGACGGTCTGCGGCTCAGCACGCACCGTCACTGGCTCGACCGCTGCCCTCTCCAGCGGACGCGCGTCCACCCACTCCATCTGCAGCTCACGCTGGCCCCGATAGCCACTGGCCCGCACCGTGTACGCGAGGTCGAAGCGGCCCTCGGGCAGCGACCAACTGGTGCCCTGCCACCAGATCAGCCTGGCCTGAAGGCCATGCGCATCCTCCACGATCATCTGGAGATGCTCGCCCTTACGACCAACCGTGCTCTTGCCGGCCAGCGTCAGGTCCTTCGTCGCCAGCGTGGGGGCCGAATTGCCAGGCCCAAAGGGTGCCAGCCGCTCCAACTGCTCCACGAGATCGAGGGACACCTCCGACAGCGACACGTAGCCCGCCACAGGAAGCCCGGTGCCGTCCTCGATGCCCTCAAGCATCTCCGCCACGGTACGGGACAACCCTCGGGCGAAGTCTGATACCAGGTCTGGGTCCATGGATAGCCCCGCGGCCATGGGGTGTCCACCGAAGCCAGCCAGCACATCGGCGTGAGCCGATATCGCCGCCGTGATGTTGCAGCCCGCTATGGACCGGGCCGAGCCCCTGGCTAGCTCCCCGGGCGGAGTGGCCAGCAGCACGGTGGGCAGGCCGTACCTCTCCACCAGCCGGCTGGCCACGATGCCGATGACGCCGGCCGGCCACGAGGGGTGGCTCAGCACCAGGGCACCCCGCTCCAGCAGCGAGGGATCCCGTTCCACCTGCTCCACCGCCGCCTCGAAGACCTGGTCGCTGAGCAGCCTTCTTCTGGCGTTGAGGCCCTCCAGCTCGGTGGCCAGCACTCGGGCCCTGCTCAGGTCCTCCGTGGTCAATAGCTCCACCGCAACGCTGGCGTCGGCCAGCCGCCCCACGGCGTTGAGCCGGGGCGCCAGGTAGAAGCCGATGTGTTCCTCGGTGAGCCACTCCGGGTTGACGTCCGCCAACTCCATCAGGGCCCGCAGCCCCAGCCGATCTGTCTGCCGCAGCGCTTCCAGACCACGCTGGAGCAGGTACCTCACGTCCTTCCTCTGCACCGCCACGTCGGCCACGATCCCCAGGGCCACCAGGTCCAGATGCTGCTCCACGTCGTGGGGCCTGCCGGCCCGTTCGTAGAGGGTCTGCGCCACCTTGTAGGCGCATCCCACCCCTGGGAGCTCTCTCGACGGGTGGCCGTCGGGCACCATCTTGGGGTTCACCACGGCACAGGCATCAGGTAGGAGGTCCGGCAGATCGTGGTGGTCGGTGATCACGACGTCCACTCCCGCCTTCCTGGCGTAGGACACGGCGTCGTGAGCGGTGATGCCCGTGTCGCAGGTGAGCACGAGCTGCACGCCGTCGGCGATCAGTTGCTCCAGAACCGGCAGATTGACGCCGTGGGATTCGCTGGCCCTCACCGGGATGTGATAGCGGACCGAGGCTCCCAGATCTTGCAGCGTGGAGAACAGGACTGTCGTCGCCGTCTGGCCATCGACGTCGAAGTCACCCCACACGCAGATCTCTTCCCCTCGCTCGATGGCCCGCTCCAACCGCTCCACCGCTGTGACCAGATGGGGCAGGTCGCTCCCTGGGGAGGGCTGGTACCACTCGGGGTCAAGAAAGGACCGGGCGGCCACGATGTCCCCCAGACCCCGTCGCACCAGAGTCTCCGCCACCAGCGGATGGCCGCCCACGGCGCTCTTGAGCTCCTGGGGGACCAGGATCTCCCGCGGCTCGATCCACTTCCTCACGTCGGCCCCTAGTACTCGATCTCGGCGATCTGGTCGAAGTCCAGTGAGATCTCGAAACCCTCCTCGACGTCCCAGTCCTCCATGGCCTCACCCACGTCTCCGGCCTTGATCTTACGCTGACAGAGGGACCGGTAGGGACAGAAGCCGCAGTGTTTCCGGTCAGCGGTGAGCTGGAACTCCTCCTCAGGGAGATTCTCGATCTCCTCGATCAGGGAGCTGAGATAGGCCCCGTCGTCCGCGTACTCCTCCGGTTCATACTCGAAGACGACAGGCTCGTCAGGGAAGTTGGCGAACCAGTAGACCATCTCTGCTTGCTGGGGCAACAATGGTTTGTTCCCGTTGAGATGCTCGCCGCCGCGTACCAGCAGGTAGGGGTAGACCCTGGTCTGTAGCCGTTCAGCCAGCCACTGGCGTGGACGGCGCTGGCGATAGGTCTTCCAATCCAGGATCACGGCACGCTTGTTTGGCTCCATCGCCAGGAGGTCGTACTTGGCCACCAGACGATGGCGGATGATGGGGGCTGAGAGGACGAACTCCGGATAGTGAGACTGGGGCAGATCGCCAGGCCCCTGCTCCAGGTAGTTGAGCCACCAGCGCCTCAGGCTAGCGTCGGTGATGACCTCGGACAGCCGCTCCGCCGAGATGCCTGATTGAAACTGATACACCAGATGATGGAAATCCACCCCTTGCTGGAGGTGGCGCTCGTGCTCCAGAGCAGGCTCGGCCACGATAGCTGGCCAGGACAGCCGCCGCACGTGTCGCAGATAGAAGCGTCGCGGGCAGTCTATGTAGTCCTGAAGATTGGCCTGGCTGAACTGGAAGTCATGCGGCAGGGCCATTGCCCTCTCCCTCCCAGAAGGTGCGTAGCTCGATGAAAGGCACGGATTGCTGCTGATCGCCCCGTCTTCCCGTATTCCAGGTCAGCACCAGCTCTTTCCTGGCCCGGGTGATGCCTACGTAGAGCAAGCGCAGCCTTTCGGCCGCATAGTCGAATCGCGCATCGACCGAGGCCTCGCCTTCGAGGTACGGGCTCTTCCCGCCCAGGAGGGCCTCCAGTTGAGCCAGCGCCTCGGCCTCCAGGCTCAGGCTGTCGCGGACGAACCACCTCTCCGAGATATGGCTGTCGTGGGGCAACGCGGACGGGAAGTTGTAGTTGTTCACAGACATCAGGTGCACGCGATCCCACTCCAGCCCCTTGGCCTTGTGCACCGTGGCCACCACCACCTTGCCCTTGTACCGCTCGGGATCGAACCCCACGTCGTCCCCGCTGAGGCCCAGGAACCGCCTCTCGTTGCGGGCGACCACCGCCAGTTCCTGCGTCAGCTCCGGCAAGCGCCAATCCGGATGGCTCTCACTCGCGCTCCTGAGCAGCAGAGCCAGCTTGTGGGCCAGCGCCAGTTCGCCGGGCTCGTGGAACAGGTCCTGGGAGAGAGTCAGTATCAACTGGTCGATGGGGAGCAGGCTCGCCCCCTGCCATCGACGGACCACTCGCCGGAACTCTTCCAGCATTTCACGCCGCTGCTCCGATCCCTCTGACAAGCTCAACCCCCTCAGCCAGTCTCCGTCGGCGCGGGGCCACAAGAAGTCCTCCACCTGGCGACACTTGCCCAGAGAGCCTGCCACCCGCTCCACCTGGGCCCTGGCCTGCTCGTCCTCTCTGTCGTGGCGCCGCCAGACTCGGTACGCGGTAGCCAGCTTCTTGGGCGAGGCGGGGTCGGCCAGGTAGTTCACCACGTTGCCCAGCGCTCCGGCCGTCTCCCGCGTGGACCTGGTGCTGCGCAGCAGCTCCACGTACTCCACGCCCCGTCTCTTCAACTCCTCTGCCAGCTCGAAGCCGCGCTCATTGCGAGGCACCAGTACCGCCACCGTCTGATCCTGTTGCTGCGGCAGCCAGCGCGCCAGGCTATCCACCACCCAACGCAGCTCCTCCGCCGGAGTGAGCCTGTCGTCCACGATCTCCACACGTCCAGAGGCATCGGGTGGATTGGGCTGCGGATCGCCGGGCGGTGTGGGCTCGATGTGGGGTAACGACAGGGCATCTCGCAGCTCCGCCACGGGATGACGTGCCTGGGTCCAGTCGATGAGATGGTTGGCCAGCTTGATGATGTTTGGCGTCGAGCGGCCGGAGTTGGGCATCTCCCTGGGCACGACGCCTTCTTCCGTCAGGAACTGACGCAGGAAGCGCGGGCTGGCCGTGGTGAAGGTCTCGTAGATGGCCTGGTTCGGATCGCCTACGCGCACCCAGTTGCCTTTGTTGCCCACCAGCAGCCGCAGGATCCTCTCTTGCAGCACACTGCTGTCCTGGGCTTCGTCCTCCAGCACGAAGGGCCAGCGCCGCTGGAGCCGCTCCAGGTACTCGCCGTCCAGCTCCAGCGCCCTCAGCGCCAGCCGGATCAGGTCGTCGAAGTCCACCGCGCCCCGATAGGCCAGAGCCCGCTGGTAGTCCGCGTAGATGGCCAGGCCCATCTCCACCAGAGCCAGCCTATCTCCGTGGTCCTCCAACCGCTCTCGAATCTCTGCCGGGGTGAGCTCCAGGTCCTTGGCCTGTCTGATGAAGGTCAGGGCGACGTCGCTGACCAACCGCGGCCACTGCGTACGGCGCACCCAATCGAGCTGTCTCTCCTCCACGATTGGCGAGAGGAACTCCAGCGCCCGCGACAGATTGCTCCGTAGCCAGGCCTGCGCCGCGTCCTGGCGGATTCCATCCGCCGCGCGCTCGTCCACGATCTGGAACCCCTCGGACAGACCCACCAGCTCAGGCCGCTCCCGCACGATGTCGTGGGCCAGGCCGTGCAGCGTGCGCACCCTGTAGCCGATGTTGGGCAGCAGGCCCCGCTGGCGCACGAAGGCGGCTACCCTGCTGGCGAAGTTGTCCACCGCGGAGTTGACCA
>DAOUEW010000220.1:0-3937 GCA_034430275.1 Anaerolineae bacterium
GCTGTCGAGGACCTGCCCCGAGCTCAGGAGTAGCTCTTCGGCTTCCCATTGCACATCTCCCGTCAACAAAGCCGAGAAACGCCCGTACTCCAGGCGCAAGACCACCGAGTTGTTGTTGCTGTCCGACGAGGTGTTGATCATCAACTCCGCCGGAGGATGTAGGACCTCCAGCATCAAATCCTCTCCCACGGCGATCTGCATCCGTGCCTCGGCCTTGCGGTAGGGTATCGCTCTGTCGTCGATGAGTCGTCTCCAGGCCTCGCAGGTGGCACTGCCACACTCCTGCCCGGAGTCCAGGACCAGGCCCACGTCGTACCGCTGGAGCACCTCCACTAGGCCTCCCACGTGATCCACCTCGGGGTGGGTGAGGACGACCAGGTCGAGGCGGTGGTCCCAGAAGGGCATTCTTTCTCCCAGACTGGAGAGGAGCACCGATGGCTCAGGTCCGCCGTCTACGAGGATCTGCTGCCCCTGGGGTCCCTGGATGAAGATGGCATCTCCCTGGCCTACGTCGAGAAAGTGGACGTGAAGCCGCCCGTCCGGCATCTGGAGGGCTGCGATCCAGGCCAGGACCACCAGAGCCGTCAGACCGCCCAGCAAGAGCTTGGTACTGAGGTGCTGGGTGAGGCGCTCATATGTTTCTCGAAGCTGGCCGCGCTTGACGTGTGCCGCGGCGGCAGCCACGCTGAAAAGCCCGTAGTAGAGCCATACAGTCCCCGCGCCGAACCCTCCCAGGTCGATGCTAGCCAGGGGGAGCCTGGCGGTCAATTCCACGACCTTGATGGTATAGGCCAGGAACAGCCAGGCCACCCAGGCCACAGGCTGCCCTAGCAGCGGATGGAGAGCGCCCAGGGTGGTGGCCAGGCCGCCCACCATCATCACCGCGGGTTGGGCGGGGATGATCAGAAAGTTGGTGAGCGGCGAGACGAGGGAGAAGCGGCGGAAGTAGTAGAGGGTGATGGGCCACACGGCGAGCTGGGCGGCCAGCGTCACGAACAGTGGCTCGCTGAGCAGACGCACCAATCCCGTGGCCCGCTCCTCGGTTATCCAGCGTGACAGCAAGGCACGGAGCCCCTCCTCCCAGGGACCCACCAGCAGCACCAGACCCAGCGTGGCCGCGAAGGAGAGCTGGAAGCCCACGTCCCACAGCAGCATGGGGTTCCAGAGGGTCATCAGCAGGGCCGCCGCAGCCAGGGAAGCCAGGGCGAAGGTCTGCCGCCCGGCAATGATGGCGATCAAGGCCAGGCTGCCCATGATGGCTGCGCGGACGACGGCGGCGTCGGCCCCTACCAGAACCGTGTAGATGGCTATGGCCAGGATGGAGACCACAGCCGCCCTGTAGATGCCCAGGTACCTCTTGGTCAAGGAGCCGATGGCTCCTCCCACGATGGCGATGTTGAACCCGGAGATGGCGATGATGTGGGTGGTGCTGGTGGCGTTGAAGTCCTCCACCAGGTCATGAGGTATGCCCGTCTCTATGCCCAGCAGGATGCCCGTGAGCAACGAGGCGCTGGGCTCGGGGAAGAGGTGGGCGATGGTCTTCTGGAGATTGGCTTTGAGGGCATAGATGGCCCGGTGAAAGGGGTCTCCGTGGCCTTCACTGAGGAGGGTGATGCGGCCGTAGTCCACCATGGAGTGGATACCTTGGCGGGCCAGGTAGTCCTTGTAGGAGAACTCCTCTGACTCAGGGGGCGTCTGGAGCAAACCCGCGATCTCCATTTCGTCGCCGTAGCCGTAGGAGGGGTACCGGCCGGTGCGCACCAGGGCCAGCCCCTGAACCTCGTGCCCCTCTCCGTTGATCTCCAGGGAGCGGGCCGAGACCTTGAGATTGACATAACGGTCTCGCACGTCGGGGGCTTCCACCACCACGCCGGTGATGGTGGCGGCTCCCCGGTCGTTGTAGCAGGCCAGGTGGCCCTCGTCGAAGGTCGGTAAGGCCGCGTTGTAGCGCAGGGCGCCGAAGAGGAGGAAGAGGCAGCAGGAGGCGCTGAGCCGCACACGCCACTCGCGCAACCAGAGGCCGGCTACTGCCATGACGAGAGGAAGCGCCAGGCCGATGATCCAGGCTGGCGCTTGAAGCAGCGATTGCGCGTAGATGCCGCCCAGCCAGGCGACGACCAGAAAGGGAAGGGTCATTCCATCATGGCCCAGGGATGGTCACGGTCCACCATAGACCAGGAGACCTCTCCGCCGCAGTACTCCTTCACCAGAGAGACCAACTCTTCCATCGCTGCCTCGACGGCAGCACGCTTGATGTCGTTGACGCCTTCGACGGTCACCAGCGCGTTGCGCGTCTGAGGGGTGGACTTGGCCCGGTCCGCCTGACGCCAGGTCCAGCGGCGGGACAGGGCACCCTCGTCATCTGTGAAGACCACCTCCCCCGGCTTGGGGTACTCAACCTCTTTTCCGTACAGGGGCAGGAAAGGTTCGTCCCCCTTGGCCAAGCTGACCACCACAGGTCCCGAGATGTGGTCCAGGTCGTACGCGGCCACGGGAAGGATGTGCTTCATAGAGACATAGTTGCAGAGGTCCACGAGCTTGTTGATGTGGGGCACGGTTCCCTTCTTGGTGACGTGGCGCAGGAGGGCTTCCACGGCGCAGCGATACTGCGTGGGCTTGACGCCGAAGGAGGAGAAGGCAGAGCGCCACGACGAGATGTGGGGATGGCTGGAGAGGGGTGTGGAGGCAAAGCTGGCCCTCACCGCTTCCTCCTGGGCCCGCAGCAAGCCCTCGGCCGCGGTTTCGTCAGACAGGTTGTCGATGTTGAGGGCAAAGGCCGCAGCGCCGACGACGGTGGGGAACTTGCCTAAGAAGTCGGCGGAGTAACCGAAGCCATGCTGAGCCGTCATGATTCTCCTCCTGAGTGATGGGCGAGCAGAACATCGCTTGGTGTCCATTGTACCAGACAGTATCCTCCATGCGCAATCGGTGGTGCTATACAGAGCAGCGGCGCTGCAAGGGAGCCTGACCCGTGGTATACTCTTGGACGACCGAAGAGTAGACTCCATCCACGGCAGACAGCAGGAGGCGAGTCGAATGGCAGTGCTCTACGAGGGTGACTTAGCGGATCCACAGACCCTATCTGTCTACGCCTCCGAGGCGGAGACGGTGACCTGGCAGGGTCGCCGGGCGTTGAAGCTCGTGGATGGCCTGGCCCTGATCCCGGGCCTGGAGGTCCGCGACGCCAGTATCGAGGTCTGGATTGGGGCAGAGGGACCCGCCTACCCAGGCGTGGCCTTCCGGGTTCAGGATCGTGTGAACTTCGAACTGGTGTACCCGGTGCCCCACGCCAGTGGTTTGTGGGACGCCGTGCAGTACGATCCTGTCTTTCATGGGTCGAATACCTGGCAGCTCTACCATGGACCCGCATATCAGCAGGAGGCCACTGTGCCTACGGGCGAGTGGTTCCGGCTGAGGGTGGACGTGGAAGGGGAGAGGGCCAGCTTCGCGGTGGGCGATGAGCCGCCGCTGGTGGTGGGACGGCTGGCGCGCGAGCAGCAGAATGGGATGCTGGGAGTGTGGACCTTCCGTCCTGCCTACTTCGCGGATCTGCGGGTCGCGGAATGCCAAGGGTTGCCGCAGGTGGAATGGCAGCCCCCTGCGGCGCCGGAAGGAGCGATCGACGACTGGTTCGCGGAAGGGTTCGGCGTGGTGGCGTCCGAGCCGGGGGGAATCCTCAATCTGAACCGGTACCTGCCCGTCTTGCTGGAGGAGGTAACCCTGACGCGGCAGTTGGAGGCATCTTCGGAGACTGAGCTTCAACTTGGCCTGGGATTCAGCGACGAGCTCTCCCTGGACCTGGACGGTGAGACGATCTTCGAGGGCGCCAACACCTTCTCTGGCTTCGGCAGCTACGAGGAGCGGGGGTATGTTCACGGCGATTACCATGCGGTGACGCGGAAAGTCTCACCGGGTGTACACCGGCTGACCGCCAGGT
>DAOUEW010000221.1:0-1965 GCA_034430275.1 Anaerolineae bacterium
CAATCCAGCCAGTCTGCATCGAGGCAGTCCCAGGGCACAGCGACGACCGGATTCTCGAGAGGCTGGACGGCGATCCAGCCACAATAGCCGAAAGGAGAGAACGATGGGAAAGGTGAATAGGGCGTGGACGGTGTTGGTCATGGGCGCTGTTCTGCTGAGCACCTTGGTGGGGGTGGTCTGGGCCAGGCCCCACCAGCAGACGCAGACAGCCGACATCACCCGCAAGGTCACGCTGTCCGGCACCGATTTCATCCCCACGAGCGACTCCGTGGACTACTTCATCAATGGCGACGTCGTCAGATGCGACTCCGGAAGCTGTTGGTTCACCGCTCCTGTGGTCTTTCCATGTCTGCCCTCGGTGACGGTGGAGCGGATCAAGCTGCACGTACACGACGACAGCGATGACCAGAGCGCACACGTTGGCTTGTGGCGCACTCGTCCATCCGCAGCGAAGTCGACGTCGCTGGGAACCATCAATCTGCCGGTCGGCAAGAGCGCCAACCCCGAGACGTTCACCAGCGGGCAGATCAACAAAGTGGTGTGGCCGAGCCAGCGGGCCTACCTCTTTCTGAGCCTGGGGGTCAACGTCTACGTCTACGGAGTCACTGTAGAGTACCACAGGAACAGCTAGGCGGTTGTGCACTGTTCCGCTTGCTGAATGCCGAGTGGGGCGGCTGAAGCAGAGAACGTCGCCCGACGTGGCGCACTTGGTCCTGCGTTGCCGTCGTGAGAACTGGGCGCCAATCTGCGACGGGCAGAGAAGCCGGAGGCGCTAGCGGAGAGAGTGCGCCAAAGCCGGTGCCATGCCCTCTCACCCTCACAGGTTCCTCAGGACATTCGCCCTCTGGTATCTACGTGATGGTATGGACTTGCACTCCCTGAGGCTGCTGATGGGTCACAGTTCCCTTACGGTCTTGCAGAGATACTTGGCATTCGCAGGAGAGGATGTAGAGAGGGCACACAAGCTACACTCGCCTGTTGACAATCTGTTGTAGGCTTGCCACCTTGACCATGACGCTGTTACAATACCCTTGGAATCCTGGTGGTAGGTGCTATCGAGCGAGTCGGCTGCCCATACCGGTCTCTAGGTCGTTGAGCAACGCATAGAAAAGGAGGGGAGAGATGAGAAGAGCAAACAAGTCGTGGATGGCAGTGGTGGCCGCTGCCCTGCTGCTGGGTACGCTGGTGGGAATGGTCTGGGCCAGGCCCAGCGACAGGCCTGGGGCTGCGGACATCACCCGCAAGGTCACGCTAACGGGCGGCGAGTTTATCGTACATGATGATGGGTACGACTGGCACTCCAACGGGGCTTACGTAGAATGTACCACTAATAGCTGTGGGTTCGTCGCTCCCGTGGTGTTTCCCTGTCTGCCTTCGGTCACCGTGGAGCGGATCCAGCTACACGTTCTGGATAGCAACCCTACCCTATGGGCAGAAGCCAGTCTCTATCGCGCCAAGCCTGCGAATGGGGCTGACGTCTTGCTGGGCACGGCAAGCTCCCCTGTGGGCACCGCAGGTCACCAGCCTTGGAGCAGCGACCCCATCAACAAGGTGGTCTGGCCGAGCCAGAGGGCCTACATTTGGCTCTCCATCGGCGGGCCCAACATTAAAGTGTACGGAGTCACCGTCGAGTACCACCGAAACATCTAGCGGGCTGAAGGGTTCAAGACAATCGAATACCACCGCCTGGGGCGTGATCTGTGCGCGTCGATCGCCGACGACGGGTTATCAACGCTACAATCGCCTTGAGGCCCCGCCAGGAGAGCCACTATCCTTGCGCAGGATTGTGGTATATCCGACTCCTGAGCAGCGGGGCCTCTTGCTCCCTGCAAGGACCTGTGTTGCCGTCTCTCCCTAGATGTGGTACAATCCACTGACTTCGATTCCCCTACCTCATTGAGCCACTGACACAGCGTATCTCATCCTAGACAACGCACAGGAGCGGAGGCCGACGTGTCAAGGAAT
>DAOUEW010000222.1:0-10863 GCA_034430275.1 Anaerolineae bacterium
ACCAAGCCGAAACCCCTGCTGCAAGTTGCCGGCAAGACCATTCTGGACCACGTGCTGGACAGGTTGCAGGGCTTGCACATTGAGGAAGTTGTCTTCATCGTTGGGCACCTTGGCGAGCAGATACGTGAACACGTGGAAGCCCACTACGATTTCCCGGCGAGTTACGTCAGGCAAACGGAGCTCAAGGGGCAGGCCCACGCCCTCTATTTGGCCCGCGACCACCTTGTGGGAGACGTTTTCATCGTCTTCGTAGACACCATCTTCGAGGCTGACCTCGGCTTCCTGGAGGATCTGGTTTCAGACGGAGTGGTCTTCGTCAAGCAGGTGGAGGATCCCAGCCGTTTCGGCGTCGTTACCGTCGAAAAAGGGTTCATCACCGGCTTCGTGGAGAAGCCCGACGAGCCCGTTTCTAACCTGGCCATCGTCGGGCTCTACTACATCAAGAACTCAAGCTTGCTTCTGGAGTGTATAGAAAGCGTGTTGAGGGGAGAGATCAAGACGAAGGGCGAGTACTACCTCGCTGACGCCCTTCAGTTGATGGTCGACCAGGGAGCCCGCCTCGAGCCCGGTACCGTCGAGGTCTGGGCAGACTGCGGCAAGCCCAAGGCACTGCTCGCCACCAATCGCTACCTGTTGGACAAGAGCGGCGGCGAACACGAAGAGATCGAGGGTTCTGTCATCATCGCTCCCGTATACATCGCCCCCTCGGCCTCCATCTCCAGATCGGTCATCGGTCCCCACGTGTCCATCGCTGAGGGTGCGACGATAGATCGCTCCGTCGTGAGCGACTCGATCATAGACGCCGGCGCACGGGTTGACCGCGCTGTTCTTCGAGAATCCCTCGTGGGGAGCGGCGCTTTCGTCAGAGGCCAGTCCTGCAAGATGGACATCGGCGACGACTGCACCGTAGACTTGGCCTGACAGCAGATGTCGGAGAAGACCCACGTCGAGTGTTATTCAGGAAGCAGATACGCTGAACGCCCGGTTTCATTTGACTTCCTCGGCCACGAACACTCGGTGAAAGACCTGGTCGAGACGTGGCGCAGCCCTTCCGGGCTCCACTTCCAAGTCAGAACAGAGGAGGATGAGTGCTTTGAGTTGACCTACGATCAGAGAACGGATGAGTGGAGCATACTCAGGCTCGAAGAAGAGGAATCATAAGCAGGTACGAGAGAGGAGCATCATGAGAGGGGCCCTTGCTCAAAGGATCAGTTCCGTTCCCCCCTCGGGGATCAGGAAGTTCTTCGACATCATCGCCACCATGGACGACGTGATATCGCTCGGTGTGGGAGAGCCAGACTTCGACACGCCGGGACACATCACTCAGGCCGGCATACGATCCCTGGAGAGAGGCGAGACAAGCTACACCTCCAACTCGGGGATGCTAGAGCTACGGGAGGAACTATCCAAGCACCTGAACCGCCTCTACGGTGTGGAGTATAGTCCAGCCGACGAGCTACTCATCACCGTGGGGGTGTCCGAGGCGCTGTACCTGGCCTTGCTGACGGCGGTCGATCTGGGCGACGAAGTGATCGTACCCGAGCCTTGCTTCGTTTCCTACAAGCCGGGTGTCATCTTCGCGGGCGGGACTCCCGTGACGGTCGAGGCCAGGGTGGAGAATGGCTTCGAGATCACAGCAGCCGAGATCGAGGGCAAGATCACGTCCAAGACCAAGGCTCTCCTCATCGGCTATCCCAACAACCCCACGGGAGCAGTCATGAGCCGCACGCGACTCGAGGAGATAGCTGCTGTGGCAGAGAAGCACGACCTCATAGTCATCTCCGACGAGATCTACGATCGACTGGTGTATGGGGTAGAGCACGTTTGCTTCTCCTCGCTCCCCAACATGCGAGAGAGGACCATCCTGCTGGGCGGGTTCTCGAAGACGTACGCGATGACGGGATGGCGTCTAGGCTACGCGGCGGCTTCGGCCCCCGTTCTCGACGGCATGCGAAAGGCCCACCAGTACATGATCATGTGCGCTCCCACCACCGCACAGGTAGCCGGCATCGAGGCGCTTCGGAACGGCGAGAAAGCCGTCCAGGAGATGCTCGCAGAATACGACCAGCGGCGGCGCGTCATAGTAGACGGTCTCAACAGCATCGGCATGCCTTGCTTCGAGCCACAAGGCGCCTTCTACGCCTTCCCCTCCATCCAGAACACATCGTTGAGCTCCGAGGAGTTCTCGGAGAAGCTACTCTTCGAGCAGAAGGTCGCCGTCGTGCCGGGGACCGCCTTCGGCCAGTGTGGAGAGGGGTACGTGAGGTGCGCCTACGCCACTTCGATGGTGAACATCGAAGAAGCGCTGGGGAGAATGGAGGATATCGTCAAGCGGTACCACAAATGAGATGGAACGACGTGCTCCATCCAGGGCTACTCTGGCTGCCCCAGCCAAGGCAGACTTCGAGCGCGCCCTGAGATGAACGAACTACAGGTTCATATATCGGGCATGGCTCACGGCGGCGACGCGCTGGCTCGCCACGAGGGCAAGGTCATATTCGTGCCCTACGCCTTGCCGGGCGAGGAGGTGGTCGTCGAGCTAGCAGAGGAGCGAGCCAGCTACTCGCGTGCTCGCTTGGTGGAGGTTCTTTCACCCTCTCCTGATCGCGTTGAGCCGAGCTGCCGTCACTATGGCACGTGTGGCGGCTGTCAGTGGCAACACATCTCCTACGAGAGACAGTCGGCGCTAAAAGAAGAAGTACTCCGCTCCCAGCTCAAAAGAATTGCACACCTCCCCAACGTGCCGGTCCGACATACGCTGGCCGCCTCTGATCCGTGGTGCTACAGGAACCACGTACAGTTACACCTCGATGACGAGGGCAGGATGGGATTCATGGGCACCGATGGAAGCAGCGTCGTTCCCATAACTGAATGTCACATCATGCACACCCTGCTTTGGGACGTCTTCGCCGGACTCGAAATAGACTTCCCCGAACTGGAGAGGGTGTCGCTTCGGGCAGGCATCGCCACAGGACAACAACTGGTCGTCCTAGAGAGCGCAGGTTCCCAGGCGCCTGCCATCGAGGTGGACGTACCAGTCTCCTGCGTGCTGTTACTCGGAGATGGCACTCCAGTGACGTATGTCGGGAACGGCTACGTCACGGAAAAGATAGGGAGCAGATCCCTTCGGGTCTCCGCGACGAGCTTCTTCCAGGCGAACACCTCGCAGACCGAGCGATTGGTGCGAACCGTCGAAGAGTACCTTGACCCGCAAGGGCACGAGTGCCTGCTGGATCTCTATTGCGGTGTGGGGACCCTGGGCCTCGCTCTGGCCGACAGGGTGGCGGAGGTGATAGGCGTGGAGTCCAATGAAGCAGCGATGGAAGATGCCGACTTCAACGCCGAGGGAATGACCAACGTGACCTTGCTCGAGGGTAGCGTCGAACAGGTGCTGCCCTCGATAGAGCAATCGATAGACCTGGTGATCTTGGACCCGCCCCGACAGGGAGCCAGCAAGCGATGCTTGGACGCACTGGGAACACTCTCTGCGCCCAGAGTCATCTACGTATCGTGCGATCCGGCCACGCTGGCCCGCGACGTAGGCAGGCTCGGGCAGTCCGGATATCAACTCGTGGAAGTACAACCCGTCGACATGTTTCCGCAAACGTACCACGTGGAGGCCGTGGCGTTACTCCAGCTCGGCTCTTCGTGAGGATGCGGCCCCCGGAGGAAAGGGATGGCTATCAGACCCCTTGTGCCCACCAACGATCCGGTGCTTAGGGACAAGGCCAAGAAGGTGCGCGACTTCGGTCCCGCCCTACAGTCACTGATCGAAGAGATGATCGAGACCATGAGGGATGCGCCCGGACTTGGGCTGGCTGCGCCCCAGATCGGAGTCTCGTTGCGCCTGGCGGTGATCGAGTTGCCCGAGGGTGAGGACGAAAACGAGGAAGCCCAGGACCCGTATCGCGGCAAGTTGATCGTGCTCTGCAACCCCGAGATAGTCAAGACCTGGGGCGAGGAGGAAGGACAGGAAGGCTGTCTTTCACTCCCGGTGTACGTCGGTGAAGTCAAGCGCGCGGCCAGAGTACTCGTCAAGGCGCAAGATCAGCACGGTAAACAGATCCGCCTGAGGGCAGAGGGTCTCATGGCCAGGGTTCTCCAGCACGAGATCGATCATCTTGGCGGAACCCTGTTCGTCGATCGTGTGGAGAGCCTCGACAAGCTGTACCGCATCGAGCCATCAGAGGAAGACGTGATAGACGAGGACAAGCCGATCATCTGAAAGGCGAGAGCCGCCGATCAGAACCATCCCATGAGGTCCAGAGTACTCTCTAACACCAGATCTGCTCCCGCCCTGAGCAGCTCCTCCCGCTCGCCAAAGCCGCACAGCACTCCCACGGCATAGGCTCCAGCAGCCTTGGCTGAGCGCACGTCCAGAGCTGTGTCACCCACCATCACGCACTGCGATGGGGAGAGTCCTAGCAGTTTCGCTACGTGGCGGATCGGCTGCGGATGCGGCTTCAGCCTCCATGTGTCTTGCCTCGCGGTCACCACATCAAGCAGACTCTCGAGGTCGAACTGTCGCAAGAAGGCCAGGGCCTCGGCTCTGGAGCGAGTGGTGACGATGCCCAAGCGGTAAGAACGGTGCAGAGAACCGATCATGCCCACGACTCCGTCCACCGGGACGAAGCCCTCCCCCACCCGCTCTCCTCTCAGGCGCCGAAGTCTACCTCCTAGTGACAGCAGCCGGTCGTCCAGTCCCACAGAGTCCAGCAGGGTGATCACACCATTGACCGGGCTCTCAATCGCAAGAACCAGCCGTCGCACCAGGGGTCTGGGATCACCTTCCCAGAAGAGTCGGGTCCCTCGCTCCAGCTTCCCGGCCACGGATTCTATCACGGTATCATCTGTGTCGATGAGGGTGCCATCCAGATCGAAGAGGATAGCCTCGATCTTGCGCTTGATGGCGAGGAAAGCCGGATCTTCAGGGCTGAGCATCCTCTCGCTCCTCCTGGGCCAACTCTACCGCTTCTGAGACCTGCTCCGTTGGCTCAAGCTCAGGCTCGGCCTCCACCTCCATCAGTTTCCGGAAGATGTAGCCTCCCAGGATCTTGAACGTGCCGATCACTGGTGCGGCCAGGAAAGCCCCTACAATGCCTCCCACCGCATAGCCCCCGATGGCGCCAACCATTATGGCGAGGGGATGAAGCTTGACACTGTCACCAAGGATGCGGGGTGCCAGGATGTTGTTCTCTACCTGCTGGATGACCGCGTACAGCGCCAGTACCACGACAGCGAACCAGCCGTTGGCTATGGGTAGATGGGTGGAGCCCTGGAAGTAGGCCACGGCCACTGCGGGAATGCACGCTATGATGGGACCGATGCCCGGCACCACCTCCAGCACGGCGGCCAACATGCCCAGCAACAAGGCGTTCTTGACCCCCACCACCCAGATACTCACGCCGGTAACCACGCCCACCGTAAACGACAACAGCAGCAGTCCCCTGAAGAAAGAATCCCAGACCACGCTCACGTCGTGCCATAGCTTCTCGACGTCCTCCCCGTATCCCTCTGGAACCAGCCGGCCGACGGAAGCCTTGATCTCGTCGGCATCCTTGACCAGCCAAAAGGAGACCACCAGGATGAATATGAGCCATACGAAAGTGGAGGCGAAGCCTGACGCGATGCCCAACGCGAGGACGAGCATCTCCTCAGCGGACCGGGACGCGAAGCCGGTGATCAACTGAATCAGACTGTCCTGCAACTTGTCGTAGACATCGGACAATTCTATGGAGTAGTCGAGGATGGTGATGCTCTGGTACCGACTCATGATCCGCAGCACGCTCTCGTAGATCTGCTGGAGATCGACATTGATGGAGGATATCTGCTGCACGACCATCGGAACCAGCATGTAGCCGGCCAGTACGAGGGCCAGCAAGAGCAGTACGTAGGTGATAGCGGTAGCGATGTTGCGCGATAGCCTCGGGTGCAAGAGCCGGTCCACCACCGGGTTGAGCAGATAGGCCAGAAGACAGGCGAGGATCACAGGTGGAAGCAGGGCACGCACCCTATAGAGGACTGCGAGCCCGGCCAGCACGAGGCCAAGCGCGACCCACCGTTTGGTTGTGTCGCTCCAGGGCTTGGACACTAGGCCCTCCCCGAGGCACTGATGTGTGGACTACACTCGTCCCAGCCGTCTATTGATCAGCTTGACGATCTCCACGATAACCAAGGGCATCACGCCCAGAACAATCACTACGACCCAATCCTGCCAACCGAGGGGCATGGTCTTGAAGATAGGTTGAAGGAACGGCAGGTAGATGACCGCCAACTCGCTCACAGCAACCACGGCGAACGCCGCCACCAACCACCGGTTGGTGAAGACACCGATCTGGAACAATGAGAAACGGTTGCTGCGCACATTGAAGGCATGGACGTTCTGGGCGAAGATCGTCGTGGAGAAGGCTATCACTCTCGCCCTGTCCACACCGCCCCCCATCACATAGTACTCGAGGGCGAACCCTCCCAGAGTAAGGAGGCCAATGATGATCCCCTGGATGCCCATCATGGTGGCCATTCTCCTGTTGATCACGCCCTCACCAGGTGGTCTCGGTGGCCTCTCCATCCCTCCCGGTTCGGCCGGCTCTACTCCGAGGGCGAGAGCGGGCAGACTATCCGTGGCCAGGTTGACCCACAGTATCTGTATGGGCAACAGGGGGAGAGGCATACCGAGGAGCGAGGCCAGGAACATCGCCAGCAATTCGCCTATGTTGCACGAAAGGAGGTAGTGGACGAAGCGGCGGATATTGTCGAAGATGGCTCGCCCCTCCTCCACGGCCGACACGATAGAAGCGAAGTTGTCATCCGTGAGGATCATGTCGGCCGCTTCCTTGCTGACATCAGTGCCCGTGATGCCCATGGCGATCCCGATGTCTGCCTCTTTCAAAGCTGGCGCGTCATTCACACCGTCGCCCGTCATAGCCACGATGTGCCCTTGCTCTTCCCACGCCCTCACGATGCGTAGCTTGTGCTCTGGGGAGACGCGGGCATAGACCCTCACCTTCTTCACGATCTCGCTGAGCCGTTGATCGTCGATCTCATCCAGCTCCGCCCCTGTGAAGGCGATATCGCCGTCACGGTACAGATCCAGTTCCTTGGCGATGGCCACAGCCGTTGCCTTGTGATCGCCGGTGATCATCACCACTTCCAGGCCAGCCCGCCTTGCCGTGGCGATAGCTTCCCTTGCCTCGGGCCTGGGAGGATCTTTCATGGCCAACAGGCCCGCGAAAACCAGACCCCGCTCCACTTCCTCGACATCAGGCTCCGCCAGCTCCTCCTCGACAGTCCTGTACGCCACCGCCAGGACACGCATCGCATCGTCGGCGAAGTGGTCGTTCAAGAGAAGCAGCCGCTGCCAGTCGTCGGGCGTGGCGCTCCTCGCAGTTCCATCCGTCCGAACGTGGGTGCAGAGGCCAAGCACCACGTCCGGTGCTCCCTTGACGTAGGCCGTCACCGTCCGGTCAGGTTCACGCCAGATGGTGGTCATGCGCTTTCGATTGGAGTCGAAGGGAAGCTCTTGCAGCATCTGGTACTCTGCTTCGAGCTCGCTGCGCCAGATACCAGCTTTGGCAGCCACGGTCAGAAGGGCGGCCTCCGTGGGGTCGCCCAGGATGTCCCACCTGGAACCTGTTTGACCATTCCGCTTCAGACTGGCGTTGTTGCAGAGGACACCGATCCTCAGGGCGAGGCGCAGGTCGTGATCGTTGGGATCCACCGCAACACCTTCGATTCCGAACCCCCCTTGCGGCGCATAGCCATCGCCGCTCACGTCCACCACTCTGTCCAGGAGTCCAATCTTGCGCACCGTCATCTCACTCTGCGTGAGGGTGCCCGTCTTGTCTGTGCAGATGACAGTAGCGGAGCCAAGCGTCTCGACCGAGGGCAGCTTCCTGATCAGTGCGTTGCGCTGCACCATGCGCCTGACACCAAGAGCAAGGGCGATAGTGACCACGGCAGGGAGCCCTTCGGGGATAGCAGCCACCGCCAAGCTGACGGCCGTAAGGAACATGTCCAAGACCGGGACACCCCGCCACAGACCCAGGCCAAAGACTACGGCGACTATGGCCAGGCAACCGTACACCAGCAGCCTTCCCACGTTGTCGAGCCGCCTCTGGAGCGGTGTCTCCTCCCTGCCCACGGTCTGCACCAGATGAGCAATCTCCCCGAGTTCCGTGGTCATGCCCGTGTCCGTCACCACGGCCTTGCCCTTCCCGTAGGTGACCACCGTGCTCGAGTACACCATGTTCCGGCGATCCCCAAGGGGGGCATTCTGGGGCAGGACAACATCCGCCTTCTTCTTCACGGGAACCGATTCTCCCGTCAACGACGCCTCATCCACCTGGAGAAGATGAGTCTCGAGGAGTCTGGCGTCGGCCGGCACCAGGTCACCCATCTCCAGGGCTATGACGTCACCTGGGATCAGCTCCTCGGCGGCGATGTTGCGGAGTTCGCCGTCACGAATCACCCTGGCTAGCGGTGCCGCCATCTTCTTCAGAGCCTCGAGTGCGCGCTCGGCCCGATACTCTTGAACGAAGCCCATCACAGCGTTGAGGACGACGATCACGAGAATGGCTATCGCGTCCATCCACTCTTGAAGGATGCCCGAGACGAAGGCCGCAGCGATCAGCACGAGCACCATGAACTGCGTGAACTGGCCCACAAACTGGCGCCAGGCAGGCACACGACCAACCTCGAGCAAGCGGTTGGGGCCGAATTCCTCCAATCTCTTCGCAGCCGCGTCGTCACTGAGGCCGCGTTCTGCATCGCTTTGCCAACGCTCTACAACAGCATCTCCTGCTAGAGCGTGCTCCCTAAACTCGCTCACCAAACCCTCCGAAGACAGCAAAAGACGCCATCCTCCACCGATTGTGTACCAATGGCGTCTTGCACTTCCTAGCACCCTCCAAGACAGGCCCAGACCAGCACGCCGCGTCCGCTACTATCTGCGCCTTCGATGATCGGGCCCGTCACGCCTCTCAGATTGCGGTCTCCTTCTCCCAGTAGGCTTTCGGTCCATGGCCTTGGCTTGTTCCGGGGTCCAACCCTCCAGGACTGCCCTTCTAGAGAGCCTGATCTTGTCGTCCGCGTCGATGTCCACAACCATGACCATGATCTCGTCGCCCACATGGACCACATCCTCAACGCTGGGCACGTGATAGTCGGCCAACTGTGAGACGTGGACCAGGCCATCCCTTCCGGGCAGTATCTCGACGAAAGCGCCGAAGTCCGTCAAGCGCCGCACCGTTCCCGTGTAGATCTTGCCAATCTCCGGGTCCTCGGTCAGCGCCTTGATGATCTCCACAGCCTTCCTGCTTCCTTCAGCGTCCGTGGAAGCCACCAGGACCGTGCCGTCGTCCTCCACATCGATCTTGACGCCCGTCTCGTCGATGATCTTGCGGATGGTCTTGCCCCCTGGCCCGATCACCAGCCCGATCTTCTCAGTATCGATCTTGATCAGGGTGATGCGCGGAGCATAGGGCGACAGATCCTCCCTCGCCTCGCTGATCGTCTCATCCATCCGGTCCAGAGCATAGAGGCGAGCGTCTCTGGCCTGGCTCAAGGCCTCCCTCAGTAAGTCGGCATCGATCTTAGGTATCTTGAGATCCATCTGAAGGGCAGTCACCCCTTGCCTCGTGCCCGCCACCTTGAAGTCCATGTCTCCTATGGCATCTTCCTTGCCCATGATGTCGGTAAGGATGACGCGTCGATCTCCGTCCGTGATCAGGCCCATGGCCATACCCGCCACGGGGGCCCTCAGAGGTACGCCCGCGTCCATCAGCGCCAGCGAACCGGCACAGATGCTGGCCATGGACGTCGATCCATTAGACGACATGACCTCCGAGACCAGACGGATGGTGTAGGGAAACTCCTCCGCGGAGGGGATCACACTCGACAGAGCCGTTTCCGCCAACACCCCGTGCCCAATCTCCCGACGCTTGGGAGCCCGCAAGAAGCGGGTCTCGCCGGTGCTGTAGGGCGGGAAGTTGTAGTGATGCATGAACCGCTTCGATTCCTGAGTCCCCAAGCCATCGAGGATCTGCTCGTCACTCGCTGTGCCCAGCGTGGCGATGGCCATCACCTGAGTCTCCCCGCGACTGAACAGGCCAGAACCGTGCGCTCTGGGCAGCAACCCCACTTCGCAACTGATGGGCCGCACTGTCGTCATGTCTCTCCCATCCAGGCGACGACTCTCACTCAGCACGCCGCGACGGATGTCCTCTCTTACTACCTCGTCGAACACAGCCTCCAGTTGTTCGGCAGGATAAGAATCTCCCAGCTTCTCCAGCAGCTCTGCGTGGAGGCTGTCGAGAGCATGACCCAGTTCCTTCTTGCTGCCCACCCCGCTCATCGCTGCCCAGACTCTGCCGTCGCCCCAGGCGTGAACGGCATCGACCACTTCCTGTTCGTTCTGTGCGTAGGTGAACTCACCAGTGGGCTTGCCTATTTCCTCGGCCATCCGCTTCTGGACCTCGACGACCTCTTGCATGGCCCTATGGCCCGCCGTGATGGCTTCCACGATGCTGTCCTCGCTTGCCTCCTGAGCACCAGCCTCGACCATCACGACGCCTTCCGCCGTCCCCGCCAAGCGCAGATCCAGCGTTGAGTCCTCCATCTCCGACGCTGTGGGGTTGAAGACGAACCGACCGTCTATCCGCCCTACGCGTACGGCTCCGATGGGGCCATGGAAGGGCATGTCAGAAATGCAGAGCGCCGCCGACGCGCCTATCACGGAGAGGATGTCCAGGTAGTTCTCCTGATCGGCGGAGAGGGCCGTAATGATCACTTGCAGGTCATTACGGAGCGTGCGGTCGAACAGAGGGCGAAGAGACCTGTCGGTCAGCCGGCAGAGGAGAATAGCCT
>DAOUEW010000223.1:0-3855 GCA_034430275.1 Anaerolineae bacterium
ACCATGAGAGACCTGCCCATCGTCACCTTCTGGTGAGGCCCATCGGCTGATCCACCAGCAGCAGCCACAACATGGCGTATCCTAGCAGCTACCTGGCACGGGCGCCGCGTCGCGCGCCCTGGTCGTGCGCTCCCTATACCCCTTCGGTCTCTGCCTAGGTATGATCCTGGCGTCGCGGCGGCAGAGCCTGGGCAGCGCCGGCACACGCAGTCGTCGAGGCGCTGCCGTCGAGCGAGATCCGCAGTCGTAGAGCCCCAGCGGAGCCAGGTCATCAGCCTGAGTCATGTCACGCTTCTGTACACTCATGAGCCACGCATCTTGACGTCTCGTCCTATTACTGGTACACTATGGGCGTCTACGCCCACCAGCGTGCGAGCCAGTTGACCCACCGAGTGCAGAGCTAACGAACCGAACGGAAGGTTTCGCTCACCGCGAGAGGAGGAGGCCGATGAGGAGGGTGGTTCTGTTCCATACGCTGGTTCTCCTGGTCCTGAGCACGGTGGCGTGTCAAGCCACGGCTGGCGAAGGTGAGGCGCCGGACGGGAGTACTCTGACGCCCACGGCCACCCCGTCCGCCACCATCACGAGCGTCCCCACAGCAGCGACGACTGAGACCGCCACACCCACTCCCTTGCCAACGCCACAGCCTACCTACACACCTACCTTCTCGCCCATACCCTCGCCGACATCCACCCCAGCCCCTCCGCTGGCCCCCACCGCGACGGCCACTCCACCTCCACGCTCTGCCTGTCCGCCCGACGTGGCCTGCCTGAAGGTCGTGAACCAGTGCGGGGAGACGCTTACCTGCCGCTTGTCCAGCGGAGGCGATGAGCTAGAGATCTCCATAGAAGCTCTGTCGGACGGCACCATGCATCTGCCTCCCGGCCAGTACACGTACAGAGCTATGGCCGAGGTCTCAGCGTGCGACACAGGCCGGGGTCGGGTCAGGAAACAGTGCCAGCGCATCGGCCTGGATCTTGAAGGTACCGTGACAGCGGCAGCGGCCCAGACGACCCAGTTGCTGTTCGGAGTGACCTGTCACGAATGGGATGCCGGGGACTGCATGGGGCCAGAACTGGCCCTGCTGGACGTCTCTCAACCCGAGCCAACTCCCACCGCGCCAGGGTCTCCTACCCCCACACCCACTGCCACGCCGGTCTGTGAGTGCCCACCCGACGCAGCCTGCCTCACGGTGGAGAACTGCATCGGTGATCCGCTGACGGTGGAGATCGACGGACAGGGCATAGCGCAGGTGATGCAGATCGACCCGTACGGCCAAGGCGCTTTCGAGTTGCCTCCCGGGGGGTACGAGTACACAGCGCACGCCCGGACCGGGTACCACTGCTATGATATCTTCGACCGATGTGACGTGCGCCCATCCGGGCCCATCTACCTTCGTGGGAGCGTGGACATCGAGAGCGGGCTGTGCCACAGACTCCCCGTCTCCGTCTCCTGCGGGTGGTGGGATGAAGGCCTTTGTTTCAATCCCGAACTGGTGCTGGCGGAGTGAGCTCCTTTATACGTCACCCTCTGCGTTCGAGGCGGAGGAGCCAACAGATGGCGCCTGGAAGCGCTTGAGTCCGGCGCCGGTCACGCGAACATGCGAGTATCTATGAAGAGGAGGTTGGGAGATGAGAGCCAAGACCGCTGGGATCGTGCTATTCGTGGTCGGTGTTCTTCTGGGGTCCTGTCACCTGGCGAACATCGTCCTCGCCTTGATGGCGGGGGATGTCGCGGGTATCACCGCCACCAATGCCCTGTGCCTCGGGGTGGGGATCCTGATGATGGTGGCAGGCGGCGCGGCGTATCGCGCTGACGTCAAGCAGCAGGAGGAAGGGGACCAGCAGCCGGGTGGTTCTCCTCCATCCACGGCTGAGGATTAGACAGCAACCGGCCGCCAGTCACCGTGCACGGTGCTCAGATGTTGCTGAACGGGCACCGGCCCGAGAGCCGCACGACCCGAGACAACCATGTGTCGCAGGCTCGGGCTTCGCTGTCCAGCCAGCGCGACCACGATGGGCGCATTCTGGTGGGTTCGTCCGGCAGCGCACGAATCGGAGGCGAATGCATGGGATCCTTCATCGTTGAGTTCTGGTCGCGGGTATTCGACTTGCCCCGCTACATATCGCCACACTGGTGGATCGGGCAAGTCTTCCCCGGCCTGATGGGCAGCTACACGTTCGTGGATGCGTGGGTCCTCGGCCACTTCTTTGGGGCAGTCATGCTCTACCTGACCACCGCAGCACGTCCTCTGCACTGGCTGGAGTCGATCGCCGTCCTCTATGGCGTGCTCATGGTGATAGAGGCGGTATTCTACGAGACCAATCTCCTGGTCTTCAACGCATACCGCGAAGCCAAGAGGGGTAGGCCGTACAGTGTGCTTAGTCATCGTAGACTGGTGATTACCTCCCTTCAGAACTACACAGCGATCATCTTCTGGTTCGCACTGTTCTATCGCCACTGGCAGTACCTCTACACGGTCAAGCCATCGCACGGAACTGACCGAATCCTTACGTGGCTTGCCCTGAGCTTCAAGACAATGACCGGCTTTGGTCATGTTCAGGTTGAGGCGACGACGCTGTGGGCCGGCGCACTGCTGCTCGTACAAGGTGCCATCGGTGTCTCTATGGCTCTACTGATAGTCGTCAGCTTCGTGCGGCTGCTGCCGAAGCCTGGAACGAAGGACCTCTCCGAATCGGCTACGCCCCCCAACGACGAACAGAGCTTGATCGAGCTACTCAAGATGAGAAAGGACGGGAACATGTCCGACAAAGACCAATCGAAGGATCCGTTCGACATGCTCTGTTGGGTTTTGGCGGCCAGCGTCGCAGCGAGACTGCCGAAAGCCATCGAAACCGACAAGCCGACAGACCGAGCGAAGCCGTACGCACTGACGGCGATCCTGGGCTCCCTGGCCATCGGAGCCCTGTGTCTCGGCTTCGCGTATCAGCTCTTGTCCAATGGCACCGTGCTGCAACTACACCGACGGGCCCCGATAGGAGCCTGGACAGCGGCCTACGCCTGTCCCGGTTGGGTCTTACTAGCCATCGGGTGCGTGCTCGTAGGCGGCGGATTCTTGATGGCGGCGGTGCTTGCCGGTATCCTCATGGCCCGCCCGACAGACCGATAGGACAAGGAGCCGAAGAACGACAAAGCGAAGCACTAGTCGACCGCCCGCAGCTTACGGTTCACATCATTCAAGGTTGTCCGCGCTGATCCCCAGCCAGCCACACGAGCCCGCTCCAACCGATCTCACTCTGAAATGATGCCAGAACAGGAGGATCACGGACCATGGCCAAGCTCGTCGGACGCGTGATGATTGTGTGGGGGACGACCATGGCAGCGTTGGCCATCGCCACTCTCGTCTTCCTCGTCCTGGGGGGCGGCAACTGGGGTAGAATCCCATACACTGGATTGAATCTGGTCCTGGGCCTGGGGGCCTGCTACGTGGGCTTCGTCCTCTGGCGCCGCAAGCCGAAGCAGGAAGAATGAGCGAGACGACCGAAGCTCTGTCGCAGCACTGAAGCCGCACCCACCAAGCCCACAGCCTACACGCTGAGGCTTTCCCCACGAACGAGAAAGGGCTGCCCTCCAACGAGCAGCCCCACACAGATCTTGTCGATACTGCAGTCCTTACTCTCTCGTTCTCCAGCGCAAGGCAGCGTACCCAGCCACCCCCAGCAGCCCGCTGCCCAGCAGCGTCAAAGTACCAGGCTCAGGCACGAACTCCTCCGCCTGCTCCACACATGGCTCGATGGCCAGTGTTCCCCAAGCGAGGACAGTGCACGCCCATTCCTCGTGGACTATCTCGACGAGGTTGTCACCACGAACGAGCGAGGCCATCGGCACGTCAAA
>DAOUEW010000224.1:0-16891 GCA_034430275.1 Anaerolineae bacterium
TAGTGCACCAGTATCACCTCTCCCACGCCAGCCTCGGCGGCGATCTCTCCCACTTGCCTGGGCGTGCTGTGAAACGGGTGAGGCTTCTCAATAGTGCATTCGCAGAACAGTAGCGCGGCCCCTTTGGCCAGGGATACGAGCTCCGGGCACGGGCTGGTATCCGCTGAGAAGACGGCCGCTTTACCCGTGGCGCCAGAGGTGATCTTCACGCCTACCGTGGGCACTTCGTGTTTGACAGGGCTGGTGTGAACGATCAGACCCCAGTCGTCCATCACCAGATGCTCCTCTTCGCTCGGTATCACCTCGAACTCCAGCGGCACGGGCTTGCTACGGAGATCGAACAGATCCACCAACGCCAGAGCCACTCTCAGCGTCTCGCGGTTGGCGAAGACTCGGAGCGGCGCTCGCCTGCCATAGAGCCACAGTTCGTGAACGAGTGACGGAAGCCCATAGACGTGGTCCGGATGGGCATGGGTCAGGATCACACCCTTCAGCCCGTTCGGCTCCGCCCCCACCTTGAGCAGCTTATGGAATGGGCTTCCCCCGCAGTCGATGAGCAACCCTTCCCCCTCATTCTCCACCAGGAAGTACGTATTGTCCTGATTCGCACTCGCCAGAGCCGGTCCCGATCCCAGCACGACGATTCTCAGTGCTCCACGATCATTGTTCACGACCACGTGTTTGCCGCTCCCTCACTCGACCCGTCCGACTGTCTCCCCTGACTCCCGGCAGCCAGGGTACCTACGACAGCGGTCCGAGCCGTTCCCACTCCTCAGCGCTGATCAGATTCGGCCTTCGCAGCATTTCCAGTACGCGCTCCAGGTCTGGAGGCAGTTCCGACACCAGATCCACTTGACGGTCCGAGGAAGGGTGCCGGAAAGCCAGGCGGTGAGCATGCAAGAACTGTCTCTCCAGTCCCAGACGCTGCTTCCGATGGCCGTAGACACTGTCGCCCACTACAGGATGCCCAAGAAAGGCCAGGTGCACCCGGACCTGATGCGTGCGTTCTGTCCTGGGCCTCGTTTCCAGCAGAGTATACTCCCCCAGTCGCTCCAAGACGCGGAATTCGGTCACCGCTCGACGCCCGCCGCTCCGCACAACTGCCATGCGTTTGCGATCCCTGGAGTCCCGGCCGATGGACGCCTCTATGACCCCATTCCTTGGCTCCACCACGCCTTCCACCAGCGAGAGATAGACCTTGAGCACCTCCCTGGCCTTGAACTGAGCCTGGAGGTGCTCTCGGGCATCGCGGCTTCTGGCCACTACGATCAGCCCAGAAGTATCCTTGTCTAGCCTGTGCACGATACCCGAACGTTTCTCTTCATCCAACGGCAGGTCAGGGTACCGAGCTAGCAGAGCGTTGAGTAGCGTACCTCTCTGGTGCCCGGCAGCAGGGTGCACGACCAGACCCGGGGGCTTGTCCACTACTACCAGGTCTTCATCCTCGTACACAATCCTCAGTGGGATACGCTCCGGGACTAACTCGACCTCTTCCGCAGGCGGTACGATCACACCAACTGAGTCGCCCTCTTTCAGGCGTTGGCTCGGCTTGACCTCGATTCCATTGACCGTGATCAGCCCACGAGCGATGAGGTCCTGGACTTGCGAGCGCGAGAGAGAGGGGACCTCCCCTGCCACGTACTTGTCCACGCGCTCGCCACCCTCACTGACGGTCAGTTGCAGCTTCTTGTCCATTGGCCCACCGCATCAAAAAAGCACCGAGGCCAGCTCAGCGCTCGGTGCATCCGGAGGATAAACTGTAACCTCACCCTACCGTGGTCGCTTCACCGCCTAGTCGCCTTCCTGCTTGCTGAACAGAAGGAAGAAGGCCAAGATGGCCACGCCAACGACGATAGCGGTATCAGCCAAGTTGAATACCGCCGGCCAGATCCTGAAGTCAATGAAATCCACCACATTGCCCAAACGGATCCGATCCACCAGGTTGCCAAGTGCTCCGCCCAACTGAAGTCCCAGACTGACCCTTAGCAGACCCTGTCTCGGTGGGAGATAGCTGTAGAAGGCCACGATGCCAATCACGACCACGACGGCAACGACGGCAAAGAAGACCCCGTACTCCCGAAACATGCCGAAAGCGGCACCCGTGTTGGTGATGTGTGTCACTCGAACGAAGGGGGTCAGAAACGAGATAGGATTCCAGATCTCTCCGATCGCTAGATGCGTCAGCACCATGTGCTTCGTGATCTGGTCTACCGCAAGAACAAGGGCGGCTACCCCGAAGAACAGCGCCCACCCTGCCTTGCCGCTGGCCAGAACGGATTTGTGTTCTATCGATTCCTCTCGTGGCGTCGAACGCATTCCACACAGAGCCCCGTATACGGAAGAGTCTTTAGCCGCCCCCACTCTATCGTACCCCCGCAGTCCTCGCAGGTGCCGTACGTCCCCGTGTCGAACCGGGCCAGCGCCTCTTCCACCAGTCGCAGTCTCTCTCTCAGGCTGGTACATAGGGACAGATTCCGGGTCTGTTCGAAGACGCCTGTGGCGTCGTCGGCCATGTGATTGCCGTACCCCGGGCGCTCCTCTTCGCGCGCGCCAAGCTCCCGGATCTCGTCACCGAGCCGGACAAGCTCGAACTCCAGTTCCTCTTTCAGATCAGCGTACGCCCTTGGCACCCCTTGCCTCTTTCCCCGACCACTCGACCCGTCAGTGCCTCGCTACGCCACGTGAACGCAGCCCGCACTGCGATCAGTCGAGTCTGAGCCGTTCTTGTCGTCGCGCGACGTTTGCTACTATTCTAGCCCAGTTCGATCTCGGAAGCAAGCGCTGCCCGGTCATCCAGGCCCAGCTTCACCACTCACGGGGAGTAGGTAGAACGTGATCTTCTTGCCGTCGATCTCAAACACCCCTGTGTGGCTTCCCTGCGGTCCCGCAGCCTCGACCAACTCCTCTGAGAGGGTCTCCTGCATGATGTAATCCGCCTGACCCTGCATGACCTTGCTCAGCTCTGGGTCGCCTTCGTAGTAGGTGCGGATCTTGTCCTCGATCCTGAAATCTGCCTCCTTGCGCAGGTTCTGGATACGCCGGACCACTTCCCGGGCCAGACCTTCCTCGATCAGATCCTTTGTTAGCCTGAGATCGACGCTCACGACGTAGTCTCCCTCCTGGGAGACGGCATACCCCTCTCGAGCCTGCGTATCCACCGAGATCTCCCCCGGAGCCAGGTGGATCGTCTCACCGTCGAGCTCCAGCGACAGCGCTTCGCCTCCCAGCAGCCGCCTCGCGCTTTCTCGCGCGTCCAGGCCTGCCACCGCTTTCTGGAGCCGAGACAGCTTCGCTCCATACTTTGGTCCCAGAACCCGCGGATCGGGCTTCAGCACGTACGTCAGCAGTTCACTCGCGTCCTCGGTGAACCGGAGCTCCTTGACGTTGAGCTCGTCAAGTACCAGGCCCGCCAGCGGACCCAGAGGGTCTTCTCGGCCGCCAAAGGGGCCCGCCACCACGGCCTCGCCCAGCGGTTGCCGCAGCTTGATACCGCCCAGGCCTCTCGCGGAACGGCCCAGGCTGGCTACCTCGATCGCCAGCTCCATCTCCGACATCAGCCGCTCGTCGACCAAAACCTGGTCCGCCACCGGGAAGTCGCAGTGGTGCACACTCTCTGGCGCATCGGGCACCACCGAGCAAACTAGATTCTGATACATCTCCTCCGTAACGAACGGAATGAAAGGTGCCAGCAACTTGACCAGAGTAACCAGACACTCGTGCAGCGTCCAGTACGCCAGGTTCTTGTCCTCATCTTGCTCGCTCTTCCAGAAGCGACGACGGCTCCGACGCACGTACCAGTTGGAGAGATCGTCCACGAAGGCCTCTATGATACGTGTTGCGGCGGCGGTGTCGCAGTCCTCGAGGTTTTGGTCCACGTCTTGGATCACGACCTGAAGCCTGGACAGGATCCACCGATCCAGCAGGTTCGATGGTTGCTTGCCCGTGCCGGTCTCCTCCATACGCTGCGGTACCCAGCCATCGATGCGCGCATAGGTTGTGAAGAACGAGTGGATGTTCCACAGAGGGATCAGGAACCGTCGTCGTACTTCATCCGCTGGTCCATACCCAAAGTGGAGGTTGACCCGAGGATTGTGCGAGCAGTACATCCATCGCATCACGTCCACGCCCATCGTCTCGGCAGCGTCGTCGAACCAGATCACGTTGCCGCTGCTCTTGTGCATGTCTTCACCATGCTCGTCCTTGACCAGGGCGTAGCCAAAGATCTTCAGAAACGGTGGGGCGTTCTCCATGGCCGTGCTCTCCGCCAACAGGGCGTAGAACCAGTTCCTGAACTGCCCAGGGAAGCACTCACTGATGAAGTCCGCTGGGTACCACTTCTCCCAGTACTCCCGATCGTGTCTGTAGTTGAGGGTGGACAGCGCTACGATGCCTGCGTCCAGCCACGGATTGCCCACATCCGGTATCCGCGACACGAGCTGGCCACATTGGGGGCAACGGATCTTCACGCCGTCGATCCAGGGCCTGTGGGGTGAATGCCCCTCGAACTCATCCCACCCCTCGACCGCTCTTGCCTTCAGTTCGTCCTCACTACCGATGACCTCGAAGTGTCCACACCGGCAGTCGAAGATGGGCAGTGCAAGACCCCAGTATCTCTTCTTCGAGATCATCCAGTCGTCCATGTTGCGAAGCCAATCCAACTCTCGCTCCAGGCCGAACTCGGGTATCCAGCGTATCTGGCGCACCACATCCATGATCTGGTAACGAAGCTCGTCCATGGAGATATACCATTCGTCTACCAGCCGGAATACCAGCTCGCTCTGGCAGCGCCAGCAGACGGGATAGCGGTGCGTGTAGTCCACGACACTATACAGCAGTCCTTTCTTCCGCAGGTCCTCGAAGATGAGCTCAGCCGAGTCGGCAACGTTGAAACCAGAAAGCCAGTCGAATCCGTCCACGAAGACTCCGAACTCATCCAACGGAGCGATCGCCGGCAGGTCGTACTCCTTCCCCAGCTCGAAGTCCTCCTTGCCACACCCGGGCGCGATGTGCACGATGCCGCTGCCCTCGGTCTCGCTAACCTCATCCCAAAGGATGACCTTATGCTCGACCCCTTGCTGGGGCCCCAGTTCATCGTAGGGACCGTGGTACGTCCATCCCTCCATCTCCGCACCGGACAACTCCTCCACCACCTCGTAGGCCCCGTCTAGCACCGCCACGGCTTCGCGGGCCAGGTACAGGTACTCGCCATCCTGCTGCACTTTGACGTAAGCCACCTCGGGGTGTGCAGCCGCGGCCACGTTGGAGCTCAGCGTCCATGGTGTTGTCGTCCACACGAGGAGGGACTCGCCTTCTCGGTCCACGAGAGGAAAGCGCAGGGTAACACTGGGATGGGTCAGTTCCTGATAACCTTCCGTGACGATCTCGTGTTCGGAGATGGCTGTGCTACAACGTGGGCACCAGGGCAACACGTCCCGCCCCTTGTAGATCCAGCCCCTCTCGTGACACGTCTTCAGGAATAGCCAGATGGTGTAGTTGTTCTCATCGGACATGGTGTGATAGGAGTTGGACCAGTCCATCCAGTACCCCAAGCGGATCGATTGTTGCGTCTGGATCGCTGCAAACTTGCGCACCCGCTCCTTGCACTTCTCCACGAACCGGGCCATGCCGTACTTTTCGATGTCACGCTTCGAAGCGAAGCCCAGCTCTCTCTCCACCTCCACCTCGATCCACAACCCTTGCCCGTCGAAGCCGTTCTGATAGCGTATTTCGTGACCCTGCATCGCCTTGTGCCGATGGAACAGGTCCTTGTAGGTGCGTCCCCAGGCATGGTGGACTCCCATGGGGTTGTTGGCGGTGATAGGCCCATCAATGAACGACCAACGCTTCTTCCCCCTGTTCTTTTCGACGAGCTTGTCAAAGGCGTCGGTCTCCTCCCACCAGCTTAGAATCCGCCTCTCCAAAGCCGGAAAGTCCACCTTGCTCGGAACTTCTCGAAACATGGGGCCAGCCTCCTGCTATTCCTCGATCTCGATGCGCAAACGCTTGTTGATGCGCCCTTTGCTCTCGTGGCCCGTGACCCTGATCCGCCCCACCTCGCTAGTATTGGCGACGTGAGTGCCGCCGTCGGCTTGCAGGTCCAGATCCTCGATCTCGACCACGCGGACCTCCTGTATGCTCTCAGGCAGCAGGTTGATCTTGGTGCGGATGAGATCAGGGATCTTGAACGCCTCCTTACGAGGCAGGATGTCGATGCGCACAGGGCGGGCTGCCGCGACCTCTTCGTTGATCTTCGCTTCCACCTCCTCGGAGAACTCGGAGCTCATGCTCTCCAGCTCGAAGTCCATGCGGGCCTTGAGCGGCTCCATGTTGCCTCCGGTGACAGACGCACCATAGTCCCGCCAGATCACTCCGCAGAGGATGTGCAGCGCGGTGTGAGTGCGCATCATCTTGTACCTGTGATCCCAGTCGATCACTCCGGTGACCTTGCTTCCCTCCGCTGGGGGCGTGCCCTTGATTTTGTGCATGACTTTCCCCTTGACCCTCTGCACTTTGCTCACCACGTACTCGCGGCCGCTCTCGTCTCGCAGAACACCCTGGTCACTCTGCTGCCCTCCACCCTGAGGGTAGAAGGCCGTCCTGTCCAGCACGACGCCGTCTTCAACTACCTCAACGACTGTCGCTGAGAATTCGCGCAGGTAGCTGTCGGACTGATACAGCAGTTCAGTCATCATTTCCTCCCATCATACCAGGTCACACCACAGCCGCTCAATGTACTCCTCGAACCCCAGCGCTCGCCAGAATCGCTGCGACACGGGGCTGAAATGAGACACGTGCGCGTGGATCGACGACGTTCCTCGACGAAGCAACCAACTCCTCAATGACGAGAAAAGCAGCCTCCCAACACCACGCCTTCTCCACTCCGAAGTCACGCACAGATGCGCCACGTGCCCGCGAACCGACGGCTCCAGGCCCAGAACTACGTCCACCGCCCCGCCTACGATGAAGCCGACCACGTGGTCGCCAGCCTCCGCGACTAGCAGCGAGGTATCACCATCCCGAAGCCATCCTCTCGTAGCTCGAGAGACCTCGCTTCTCCAATTGGAGCCGAGGCTCAGCCGCCCGTCGATGGGCGCGTGGAAGTCCATCATCTCTCTCCAGAGGCGTATCACGACCTCGGTGTCCCCCGACTGAGCCTCACGCACCAACACCCCGGGTACGTCCGTCACGTCGAGGTCTGTCGGAGCGCTCAGACGGAGGTGATCCAGATAATGGTCGAACCCCCTCGCCTCCCAGAAGCTCATGCTCCCTGCGTCGCGGGCTGGGACGTCGGCATGGACAACGCTCACCCCCTGCCTCTTGAGCCAATCGCACACCCCGAGGAGCAGGGAATCGCCGGACCCAGATCCACGATGTCCCTCTCGTACATACAGACAGCTCAGGTACCCATAGTCTTGAACCGCAAAGGGCTCGTTGTGCACCACCACGCCCATGGCGCAGCCTGTCACACGTCCGTCTTCCGCACCCATCACGAGGACCGATGTCGATCGCCTTCCCAACATAGACCGGAGGGTTCCCCTGAGTCTTGCGGAGTCCCCCGGCTCCGGAGCAAGACGATGATCCAGTCTGCTCAGGTCCTCCCTGGCCAGCATGTGCAGCCGGAGCAGACCGTCAAGGTCGCCCCATTCGGCATCACGGACGCCTGCCAAAAGCCCCCCACCAAACGAAAGGCTCTCGCCCCCCATAGGGACGAGAGCTCTTCAGCACAACCAACTCCCGCGGTACCACCCTACTTAGCAGTGTTCCGCTCACTCTTCAAGGGTACGTGTTCATACCCTCGTCGTCTGTAACGGGCGACGTACCCGGCCAAGCCTACTCCGGCAACACCTCGTTAGCCGTTTCGGTTGGCGGCTCCGGAAGGATTTTCGGCGAGGCCTTCGTGTCCGGCTTCCACCTTCTCCGGACTCTCTGGACGATCGACGACCGCCTACTCGTTTCCATCATAGCCTTTGCTGTATCTTGTAGGTAATATGCCATAAACACGTGGTGATGTCAAACTACCGTTGTTGGGCACCCTGCGGCGGTAGGACCTCTGCGACTACGTCAACGGCGCTTCACACTGCGGCCCGCTCACCCACCGGCCACAAGGGATCCCACACGCCACCCGGATGCCGTGCTCTGTACCGCAGCTTCTGTCGAGACTCAACCGCCTTCACTATCGCCTATCATACCTCCCGATCACCAGACAAGCGTTCTGACCGCCCAGTCCAAAGGAGTTGGATAGAGCAACATCCACCTCGGTTTTGCGGGCCACGTGGGGAACGTAGTCCAGGTCGCACTCGGGATCTGGATGATCCAGGTTGATCGTGGGATGTATGGTGCTGTCCCGTATCGTGAGCACCGAAACGATAGCCTCCACCCCGCCCGCGGCGCCTATCAGGTGCCCGGTCATGGACTTGGTGGCGCTGATGGGTATATGGTAGGCTCGGTCCCCGAAGGCTCTCTTGATGGCGATAGTCTCTGCCACGTCGCCCAGGGGAGTAGACGTGGCATGGGCATTGATGTAGTCGACGTCGTCGGTTGAAAGTCCGGCATCCTCGATGGCGCCAACCATAGCCCGCGCGGCGGCCTTGCCTTGGGGGTCTGGTGCTATCAGGTGGTACGTGTCCGCCGTGCCGGCGTAGCCCAGCACCTCGCCGTAGATCTGGGCATCCCTTCTCAGCGCATGCGCCAGCTCCTCCAACACCACGATCCCAGCACCCTCAGCCGGTACGAACCCGTCGCGTTCGACGTCGAAGGGTCGAGAGGCCCGTTCCGGTTCGTCGTTCCGTCGCGAGTAGCCTCGCGCCGTGGAGAAGGCAGCCACGCTCAGCTCACAGATCCCGGATTCCGTGCCGCCCGCTAGCATGATCTCCGCCGCTCCACGGCGGATCACCTCGGCAGCCTCCCCTATCGCCTGCGTGCCCGAAGCACAAGCCGTGACCACCGTCGAGCTGTAGCCATCCAGGCCGTAAGTGTAGCTGATATGGTGGGCAGCCACGTTGAGGCTCACCGTGACTGGGAAGAACGGCGAAATGCGCATCCCTCCCCTGCTCAACATGATCCGACACGCTTTCTCGCACTCCTCGATGGCCCCCCCACCACTGGTTCCTACGATGACGCCCGTAGCCTCCCGATCGAAGTTGCCTGACGAGAGACCAGCGTCTTGCAGCGCCATCCCTGCGGCAGCGACGCCAAGCTGGCAGTAGCGTCCCATCCTTCGCGCCTCTTTGCGGTCCATGTACTCGCTGGGCTCGAACCCTCGCACCAGCCCACCGATCTTAGTGGGGTACTCCGTCACGTCTATCTCGGTGATCAGACTCACCCCCGATCGGCCCGCCACCAAAGCCTCCCACGTGGCTTCGGCGTTCAGACCGACAGGTGTGATCGCACCCAGGCCCGTGACCACCACCCTGCGCCTTGCGTCCCCCCCTCCTTGCCCATGGAGAGCCAAACCACAGTTGAAGCAATACTTGGCCGCGGGAGGATTGTCAATCTGGCACGCCGGGCATCTCCCACCGCTTTCGATCATCTCGGCAGCCGCCTTTCCGCACATCAGTCAGTTGGCTGGGCACTGAGAGCTCTGATCTGCTCGCGAAGAGCAGAGATCACCCCCTCCGTCGACGCACCCCGATTCGATATCCCCGAACGATGCTTCGCGAAGGCCAGCTCGGTGGCCAGTTGATGATACTTTCTCACCCGTCGAGCCTCCTTTAGGCCGTATCGCACCAGGGCGCGCCACTGGGCCGCCATACGACGGCCATAGGAGGCGACGGTCTCGTACTCCTCGCGGGACAGAGTACCCAGTGGTATCTCAGCCAGCAGTTCTTGCCTTATCCACCCTCTTTCCCGATCCCAGGAAAGGAACACGATCAACAGGATCACTACGACGCCTCCCCAGTCATTGGCCAGGCTGATCACAAGTGGCCAGCACAGCTCGGGAGCCACACCTGTGGTAAGGTTGTGGACCGCATGGACAACCATGGCTCCGCCAAGCGCCACAGGGGGGGCGAGCCACCGTTGCCAGCTACTCGTCGCCATGGCCGCATATCCGAAACCCATCCCGACGACGGCACTGAAGAGGCCATGGTTCAGTCCGAAGACCAGCGTACGCATGAAGACCAGCAGTAGCCATGTGACCACATCGCCCTCCAGGAGGGCGCCCAGGAAGTACAGGGCGTTCTCCGTCATGGCAAAGCCAAAACCCACCAAGGCCCCGTACACTATGCCATCCAACGGACCATCAAACTCCGCCCTGAAGACGAGGAAGATGAGCAGAATGGCCATCCCCTTGGCCACTTCCTCCACCACAGGAGCCACCAGGCCGCTCCCGATAAGCTGCGCGCCTCCCTCTCCAAGGAAGCCTGAGAACGGGATCCCCAGCACGAACTCTGCCACAATGGAGATGAGAATGGCCGGAATGGCTCCCCAGATGAACGTCGCCGCTAGCAGACCCCAAGGTTCCTTCTCGTGCCTGTCCAACCACCATACGAGCAGGCTATACAGCAACGCGGGAGCCACGGACGCCAGGACAGTGAGCATGGCCAGGGCCAGGTAGAGCAGCACTTCCATAGACTACTCCCCGGCCATACGGTTGCGCACCTTGCGATAGATGCTGAAGAAGTGAACCCAGAACGGGCTCACGCCACCGCCGAGGCGTGCCTGCGGGAGCTGAGCCACGAACTGTCCCTTGCTGCCATCGACGGAGGTCATCTCTAGGTACGCCCGTCCCAGCTCGTGCTCGCAATGGGCATCGCTGCCGGCCGTACAGGGTATGCCATGGCGACGAGCGAACTCCTGCGCCCGACGGTTGTCCTCGCCAATGGTGACGCGCCCGTTCAGACCCTCGATGAAGTCCAGTTCGCCCGCTATTTCTTCCAGGACTTCACCCTTCAGTCTCTCACTCCGCAACCTGTCGAACGGATGAGGTACGCCAGCCAGCCCTCCCTGCTCCTGGATCAGAGTAATCGTCTCACCGGCAGAGAGATCCCTCGGCACTCGCTCCTGCAAGAAGAGCCCTAACAGTTCGCCATCGGATGACGATACTTCCTGCCCCACGATGACGGGGAAGGGAGCGCTCTCCCGGAGAGCCAGCGCGCCAGCAATGCTATTATGGTCGGTAATCGCCAGTGCGCCTATCCCCCTCTCCTGGCACAGCGCCACGATGCTCTCTGGGGAGAGACTGCCGTCCACCGAATAGCAGGTGTGAACGTGGAGGTCTACCTTCAATGTCTCGCCGCTACTCCTCCCTGTGGCACCAGAATCGCGCGCTCGCGTCCGACGTCAGATCGCGAATTTGCCCTACCCGAGCGGAAGCAGCTCTCTGTGGCTTTGAAGCGCACACGTGCCGGTTCGACTCTGCCTACGTGCCCCAACAAACGACCCGACACCGGCTCTGCTAGATCCGTTTGTCCTGAAGCCACCCGGCCACCCAGGGGAGAAAGGAATGTGACGGACGCAGTCTCGCGGGAGTGGGGTGCGTGCCAGTCGATCGCCGGTCTCCTTCACGTCCTGTGATGCTTGTACCGACCCGTTCTACCGCCGCAGGACGCTCAGCACGGCATCCTCGATCTCCTTGGCCTGAAACGGTTTGTCCATCAGTAGCGTAACACCCGCCTCTTTGGCCCGCCGCCTTCTGTCCTCGTGGCTAAGGTGGCCAGAAACCAGCACCACCGGCACGTCGCGAAAGCCGTCATGGCTGCGCAGGCGCCGGCTGACCTCGAAACCGTCCATCACCGGCAGTTCCTCGTCCAAGAAAACCACGTCGGGCTTCTCCCTCAAGGCCAGATCCAACCCTTCTTGCCCATCCGAAGCCAGAAGCACCTCGGTTTGCTCGCCGATCGTCAGTTTCACCAGTATAGCAAACACCCGTCTGATGTCATCATTGTCTTCAACGTAGAGCACTCTCAACGAACGATCAAGAGGTCTCACTCGTCATCCCCCGCAGAGACGAATGGTTCGCCGGAGGGGCGAACACGTTGCGCATTATCGCACAAAGCGCCCGGAGAGTCAACCCGCCATGTTGTCCCCAGAGCCATCTTGTGATATAATAGATAGCGGATCGTTGACTCATGGAGGTCTCCATGGTATCGTCCGCGCGCGCCGTTGACGTCCGCTCGAAGATGATCGGGGTACTGATCCGCGCCGCTCGGCTCAGGGCGGGGAAGACCGTCAAAGAGTGCGCCGAGTGGCTGGGGTGCTCGTCCCATATCATGTCACAATACGAATACGGGCATCGCAGCATCTCTCTTCCGGAACTGGAGCTACTAGCGGAGGTCTTCGACGTGCCGGTGGACCGTTTTTGGGACGAGGAGGTTGCCATCAAGGAGGAGCCCACCCCAACACCGCTTCTGGGCAGGCTTGTGGAGCTCCGTCACAAGGAGATTGGCGTGCTTCTTCGACAAGCGCGGTCCAACGCCGGTAGGACACAGAAAGAGTGTGCCGATCTCCTGGGTGTCTCACCCGACACCATATCCAAGTACGAATTGGGCGGCAGACCAGTACCGTTCACGCAGCTGGAGGTGCTGGCCTCCTATCTAGAGCTGGCCATGCCCAGCTTCCTCGATCGGGGCGAGCCCATGAGCCGCGTCTATGGCGATGCGTATGAGTCGGAGCTACTTGCTCCTGAGGAGGCCTGGGAGGGCCTTCCACAACGCATCAAGGAGTTCATCCGTGACCCCAAGAGCCGCCCCTTCCTGGAGGTGGCGCTGCGGTTGTACGAGCTGCCTGGGGACTCCTTGAGAGACTTCGCGGAGGCTATGCTCCCCACAGAAAACGCGGGTGGAAGACAATCGCCATGACTTCGTCTCACCCCTCCCCTCCTTCCCAGCAGTCCCCTCCATTCGTCGACACCCTGGCTAGGTTGACGAGTCATCGTCACATCGAGCACTTCTTGCCCGCTGCGCTACACGAGGCGGTTCAAGCTACTCATTGCGAGGCTGGCTCCCTGCTGCTCGTGGGAGACCGGACCCGCCGCGCCAGGGAAGGCAACCTATCCCCTGAGATAGAGAACCAGATCTCTGTCTGGGAGGAAAACCTCGAAGAACGTCTGAGTTCGACGTCGTGGCAGATCAGGGACAACGAGCCCTTGCCTGTCTCCACACACACGGTCGAAGCCAGTCAACACTTGCTCGTCAACGCACCCCTCCTTCGCGGCGAGAACGTCATCGGTTCCGCGACTCTCGTTTTCGCCCCAGGAACGAGGCTGTCCATGTCCCAAAGGCAGTTGCTGATCTCGTGCGCGAGGACCATCGGTAACCTGGCCAGCATCATCGAACAACTGACGCTCACTCAGCACAGCCTGGAACAGCTCACCTTTCTCCACGAGACCAGTCAAGCCCTGACCTCCACGCTCGATCTTCGCCAGGTCTTGGACAACACGATGCAGTTGGCCACAGAGATTCTCGATGCCCAGGCCTCGACCCTCATGCTCATCGACGAGCGCACCGGACAACTCGTGTTCGACATACCCTACGGCGAGAAGAGGGAACTCCTCCGCAGCTACCGCATGACCATCGATCAGGGCATCGCCGGATGGGTCGCCAGGCACGGAGAGCCGGCCATCGTCAACGACGCTGCGAAGGATGAACGATTCAGCAGAGACACCGACGTTCGCACTGGCTTCCTGACCCAGTCCGTGATCTGCGTCCCGCTCCAGATTAAGGATCGCACCATCGGCGTCCTCGAAGCCCTGAACAAGATATCCAGCGACCATTTCACCGACGACGACCTCCGTCTACTTGGTACCCTGGCCGCTCAGGCAGCCATCGCCATCGAAAACGCCCGTCTCTACCGCACCCTCAGCGAGGAACGGGACAAGATCATGCGCGTTCAAGAAGAGACGCGCCGTATCCTGGCCCGAGACCTGCACGACAGTACCCTGCAAAGCCTTTCCTCCATCTCCATGCGCGTCGATTATGTCAAACAGCTGCTACAGCATGAGCCCGCCTCAGCGGGTGAGGAAGTGGATCGTTTGCAGGAGATGGTCAAGCAGGCATCCAAGGAAGCGCGAATCCTCCTGTTCGAACTACGCCCCATCGCGCTCGAGACTCAGGGCCTCGCAAGAGGTCTGGAAGCATACGTGGAGCAACTCCAGGGCGATTCCTCCCCTACTTTCCACTTCGATGACGGTGGTTTCCACGAGAGGTTGGAGTCAGACCTCGAGGCTACGGCGTTTATGGTGGTGCAGGAAGCCATGAACAACGCCAGGAAGCACTCTGAGGCCACCAACGTATGGCTCAATCTGGAACCGGACGGCGACCGCTTGCTCATCACGGTGAGGGACGACGGTGCAGGCTTCGATCTCCAAGATGCCAGGAGCAACTCCAACATGGGCGGACACCTGGGACTGGTCAGCATGCAGGAGAGAGCCCAGGAAATCGAGTCGCACCTGGACATTCTCACAGAACGGGGCCGAGGCACCAAGGTCATTCTAGAAGTGCCTCGCAGGACACCTTCATCCAAACCATGACGCAGGTGCCGGCACGGCAGACGTTGGGCAGATGAACGAGGAAGTGGAGCCTCGCGGAGATGCCCGCATCCTAGACGAGGAGACAGAAGTATGCAGGAAGACAAGTCAGCAGAAGCTAGCTCGCTCAAGGAAAGCGGCATCCGGATGTTCCGCTTCGGCGAATACGAGGAAGCAACGCAGCTGTTCCAGAACGCGTATACCCTCTACGAGGAGATCGGCGACGAGAGGGGTCGGGCAGAGATGCTCAACAACCTCGGCGCCGTTCATACCCAAGAGGAACAGTGGGACAAAGCAAGCCAGGCCTTCAACGACGCCATGGCAGCTTTCGAGTCCCTGGAAGACCTAGACGGCCAAGCTCAGACCCTGGGGAACCTGGGGACGATGTACCGCCACCAGGGCGATACCGAAGCCGCAGTGCAGCACCTCAAGCAAGCCAGCGACCTGTTCCACGAGACTGGCGATCGGGACAAGGAGGCCGCCACTCTGCGTCTGCTGAGCCGCATTCGTCTGGGGCAAGCCAGGTGGCTGGAAGCTCTTCACTTCTACGATCTCGGCCTGGCCTGTGTCGAACCACCTGGCATCAAGGAACGGCTCCTGCGCCGCCTGCTTCAGATACCGTACAGCATTCTGTCTCGCCCACAGTAGTCTCCTGGGCGCTCTTCTCACACATCTGCCAGTGCCGCGCGCGCCGTGGCAACGGCTCGGGGCACCCTACCCTTTTTCCTCCTGGAGCTGGGCCCTCGCCATGATCTCATCGGCGATCTGCTTGGGGACTTCCTCGTAGTGCGACAACTCCATGCTGAAGCCCCCTCGTCCCTGCGTGATGGACCGCAGATCAGTGGCATAACTCTGCATTTCTGCCATGGGTGCCTGGGCGGTGATGATGGTCTTGTCACCCTTCTGTTCCGTCCCCATCACACGCGCCCGTTTGGTGTTGAGGTCACCAAGCACGTCGCCCATGTTGGCGTCGGGAACCGTGATGAAGAAGGTCATGATGGGCTCGAGCAGCACCGGCGCGCCATTCCGGACCGCCTCCTTGAAGGCTTCTCGACCAGCTATCTGGAACGCGATGTCCTTGGAATCCACAGGGTGCTCTTTGCCATCGTACACCACACTCTTGACGTCTACGACTGGATAGCCAGCCACGACCCCCTGGCCCAGCACCTGCTTGATGCCTTTCTCGATAGAGGGGATGAAACTCTTCGAGATGTGACCCTCTCGCACTTCACTGTCGTACTCGAACCCGGTGCCTCTCTCCAGAGGTTCCACCCTCAGCCACACCTCGGCGAACTGTCCAGCACCCCCAGTCTGCTTCTTGTGCCGGTACTGCGAGGTAGCCACCTTCATGATCGTCTCTCGGTAGGGTACTTTGGGCACCGAAGTGGTGATCTCAACCCCGAACTTGGACTGTAGCCGACGCGCGGCGATGTCTATGTGAGACTCTCCCATCCCGGATAGCACCGTCTCCTTGGTGCTGGCTTCCCTCTCCACGCGAAGGGTAGGGTCCTCCTCGGTAAGGCGCGCCAACGCCGTGCCGAGCTTGTCCAGATCGGCCTTCGTCTTCGGCGAAATGGCTGCCGAGTAGATAGGGTGAGGAAAGGTGATCGGTGGCAAGGTCACGGGGTGATCCTTGTCACATAACGTGTCCCCCGTCGCAGTCTCCTGCAACTTCGCGACCGCGCCGATCTCCCCCGCGGGCACTCTGTCCACCGGTTGTTGCTCCTTGCCCTTCAGGAAGAAGAGTTGCCCCAGCCGTTCCTCTTCCCCCTTGTTGGCGTTGAAGACACGCGAGTCAGACTCCATGGACCCGGAGAAGACCCGAAAGTAGGTCAGCTTGCCTACATACGGATCTGCCAAGGTCTTGAACACCAGTGCCGCCAGCGGCGCTTGCACGACAGGGTCCAGGACCTCCTCCTCTCCTGTAGTCACCCCCGTTCCGCGCACTCCCTTCGTATCCGCAGGCGACGGACAGTACTTGAGTATCGCATCCAGCAGAGCTCGCACCCCTACGTTCAGAGTGGCCGAACCGCACAGGACGGGCACGACGGCACCCTCCCTGAGGCCCGCGCCAAGCCCGCGGGCGATCTCTTCTTCCGTCAGGGTCTCCTCATCGAAGTACTTCTCCAGCAGTTTGTCATCCGCCTCGGCCGCCGCTTCGATGAGTTGCAAACGGTAGGACTCCGCTTCCTCTAGCATACCCTCTGGGATCTCGCCCTCCTCGCTGTCCTCACCCCGGTAGGCTTTCATGCTTACCAGATCCACGACACCCTGGAAAGAGTCCTGTGCGCCGATGGGCAGTTGTACTGGGACCATCCTTCCCGTCAGGCCCTTCTGCGCCTGACCGAGGGCCTGGCCGAAGTTGGCGTTCTCCCTGTCCATCTTGTTCACGAACAGCATGCGCGGCAGGCTTACCTCGTCAGCGTA
>DAOUEW010000225.1:0-11772 GCA_034430275.1 Anaerolineae bacterium
GGATCAGAAACACGAACAGGTCCCCGCGACCGTCCTCCTCCACGTACTCCGCCACCGAGCGATAGTCAGACTTGATCTTCGTGTGTCCTTGTCGAGCGACCACGTACAGATTACAAACCAGCACCGCTGCCAGGCACGCAGCAGCGAGCCCAGGCCACCGCTCCTTCACCGCCAGCACTCCGCAGGCCAGCAGCAGAAGATACGCCGACACCACCGTGATCAAGTAGCGATCGGTGAAGATAGGCATACCCAGGGAGATGAGAAAGAGGCCCACGATGGGCACGAACAGGTACAGGCCCAAGACCAGACTCTGCTGGCGGCCGCCAAGCAGTGCACCCAGAGGTCCTTGTCTCCCCAGCCCCGGCCGGCGCTTATAGAGAACTAGGCCCGCCAGAAGCAGAAACACGAACAGTGCTATGGGCAGCACGTTCTGGTAGGGGGCCGCATTGAGACTGAATACGAAGAGGAGAATGGCCAGCATCTCGTGGGGCCAGTAGAACTGGTGACCGGTGGTGAAGGGCCGCACCAGGAGGGCGATCTCCCAACGCGCCAGGGGGAGATAGGGCAAGGCCAGGACAACAAACGTGGCCAGCCACGACTTCCAGGCCCGGCGATACTGGGGCCAGGTGACGAGGAACAGAAGAAGGTGAAAGGGGACGATCAAGATAGACAGCAGATGCACGTACAGCGACGACGCCAGAAGCAGGAGATAGCCAGCCCACAAGTACACACGATCCTCTTCCAGCGCGAGTTGATAGATGTACGTCGAGGCCACGGACAACAAGAACAGGAGGGCATACATCTTGCCCTCCTGAGCGTACCATACAAGATAGGGCGAGGTGGCGCACAACAGAGCAGCCACCAGGCCACCCGTCCCTCCCACCCATCGCCGCCCCAGCCGGAAGAGTAGAGGCACCGCCAGTACGCCACACACCACGGACAGGAATCTCACGCCGAACTCACTGTCCCCCACCAGCCGTATCCAGAGGTGTAGCACGGCATAGTAGAGGGGACCGTTGTGCCCGGAGTTGAGAAAGAGGGGGGCCAGATCACTCAGGCTGCGGCCGGCGAAAAGAATGGCATCCACCTCGTCCCGCCACAGGCTCTGGTAGTCCAGGTGGTACAGTCGCAGTGCGAAGGCCAGGAGGATGAGGCACAGGACAGAGAGCCTGAATAGTCGGCCATTCCCGGAGAACCCGGGGCTCATTACGACACCCGAAGCACGAAGGAGGCGGCGATCAGAAGAACGAAGACCACCAGGACGAAGCCCCCGCAGCACAGCCACACGGAGGACAAACCCACCACACAGGTGTCGATGAGGACGGCAGGCGATATCCTGTCCCGGAGGGAGGATCCCTCATCGCCTCCTGACTCCGTAGGAGTAGGCACCTCAGGAGAAGCTTCCTCACCTGGCGTCTCCTCGGGACCCACCGGCGGCGTCACTTCACCGGCTGGGGGCAGGACAGGGGTCTCGCCAGGGGGGACGATAGGTGTCTCGCCGGAAGGTGCGACCGGTGACTCCTCCGGTGGTCCAGCGGGGGCCTCAGTAGGGGCTCCAACAGGTGCCTCCGTCGGCGTTTGAACAGGGGCCCGTGTGGGCGCGGGCGATTCCACAGGCGACTGGAACAACGCATAGGCTAGCGTCGCCTTGTTCTGCGGAAGAAGCAAAGCAGCCACCAGAGAGAAAGCTATCAGCATAAAGAGGGAATAGACAGGGGCCGGTCCCCGTCGCACAGGGCGGCCACTGTGACTCAGCTTGCTCACTCGCTAGCTCCCCCTTCCCCTCTCCGTCCTCTCCACCACATAGCCCCTCCCACAACCGCCACGATCACCGCCAGGCCGATCAACCACGGCGCGAAATCGAGCCCCGAGGGCACCGAAACGAGGGCCGGCCCGGAGGCCGTTTCCCGAGGCTCAGCGGCTGCCTGGCCTGGCGTCGTGCCGATCGGGCTGACCGGAGACTGAAACAACCAGCCCTCCGCTGTTGGCCCCGCCGCTGTGGCCAGGAAGGCCACCAGCAAAGACGCCAGAAGGACAGCCAGCAACCCGGCCGACGATCTCCACCGTGCCACACGCCCGTGCGCGGTTCGCAGTCTCATTCGCTCAGTCACCCTCTTCCGCAGGCAGGTATGTCAACGCCGCCAAACCAGGTAGATTCTAGCGCAACGCCACGAGCAAGGCAAATCATCGCCCGCTGGGCACAGGAGCAGAACGGCATCAGGTTGATCAGGCTTACGACTCCGGTCGAGAGAGCACTTCCGGGTCGCGCCTCCCAGGCCCTACTTGCTGCTCAGCTCACCGAGGTACTTCGACTTCTGATAGGCAGCCCAGATGGCCCGTGACAATACCGTGCGAAAGCCGCCTTTCTCGAGTTGGTACAGCGCCTCCGCTGACGTTCCACCCGGCGAGGTCACCATGTTCCTCAGTTCGGCAGGATGGGCTATCGATTCGCGTGCGAAATCCACAGACCCGCGAATCGTCTGGAGGACCAGTTGCTCAGCTACGCGCCGCGAGAAGCCCAGATGCACCCCCGCGTCGATCATCGCTTCCATGAACAGGAACACGTAGGCCGGGCCGGTGCCGCTCAGCGCCGTCGCCATGTCCAGGTAGTCCTCATCATCGAGATACACCTCCTCGCCCAGGGCCTGAAGGATGGTCTGCGCCTGCGCTCGTTGTTCTTCACCCACCGAGGCCGTCGCCGTCCACACGGACATCCCCTCTCCAATCTGAGCTGGGGTGTTGGGCATGGCCCTGACCACCGCGGAATGACCCAGCCCCTGCGCAATGATCTTGATTCGCGATCCAGCCACTATGGACAGCACCAGAGCATCCGGAGGCACAAGCCCGTGCAGTTCCTGTAGCACCGCCGGCATCACCTGCGGCTTGACCGAGAGCACCACGATCCGAGCCTCTTTCACAGCCTCTCGATTGTCCGTCGTGGCCCTGACGCCATACTGTTTCTGGAGCTCCTGCCCCCTCTCCTCACGTGGGTCGGCAGCGAATATGAGACCGGCCTCCGTGAGACCCTCGGAGAGGATCCCGTTGATCATGGCCTCCGCCATGACTCCACTGCCGATGAAAGCCACCACCGAGTCTTTCAGGTCAGTCATGAACTACCTCTTTGTTAGTCAAGGATTCGAGAACGTACGATACCAGCGTTGGAGCGTTCCTGCCAGTAACCGCCCACGAGACACCGCCCCATACCTCTGCCTCACAAGCATGGGGCGGTGCTTTTCCGTGCTCTTCCTATCGCCTAAGGTCAGGAGATCTACGAACTCAGTCCGCCTCAGCCTCGTTGGGGACGAGCGGTCAGCTCTCCCAGGCCGCCAACCCTCCCCGACGCCGCTCTCCCCGTCCTCCCCGCTCGGCAATCGCCGGCACCGGCCTCATCGCGCGAGGGACTGGTCGGAACAGATCACCTCTATGTGCACCCTGTTGACGATGATCACGTCGCCGGCGAAGGTCACCTCTGGGTAGAGGGTGAATATCGCCTGGGCCTGGGTGAGGGGGATGAACTGCCCGGTCCAGGCTAGCAACTTCGTCTTCAAGTCACCGGTCCCACGAACGTGGAACTTGCCACGGAGTTCGAAGAACGGGACAGTCACCAACACGTCCCACTCAGTGGTATCCACGTGTCTGAAGAAACTCCGCTCGGTCGCCTCGCCACTCTCCATCCCTCCAAGGGCGAACAGTATGCCTTTCTTGTCCAGCAGGGCAGATGCATACGAGGCCACCACCTCCCCGGGTGTCAGGTGTCGCGTGATCTCGAGCCTCTTCAATTCCACCAAAGAGGTCATGTCGTCGTTCAGCACGTCGGTCAGGCGCAGACCTGCCAACCGCACCGCGCCTACGATACGATGCTGGTGCGTGAAGAACTCCACGGACTCTGCGAAATCTTCCATGCTACGTCTCCCTCACTCGGGCCTCCCAGCCCGTGACGGCAACTCTGCCCGCCATGCCCCTGTGACCGTTGTGTCCAAAGCTCAACGCCCGAGACGCGCACGCTCACTCTCTCAGGCAGGACTCAAAGCCATGGTCGCTCCTCTATATCCCTTCGTGCAGAAGCACCGGAACCCGCTCGCGAATCACCACTACCTCCGGGGTCACCCGACAGGTGTAGGCATACACCTCGACCCCATGAGAGGCGACTTCACGCAGCACGCTGCCAAAGGCTGGGTCCGACTCGTCGTGGGGAGCGAAGGCGCAAGCATCATCGCGCTGGATGACGAAGACCGCAGCGGCCCGCTTGCCCTGCCGGCAAGCCTGCTCCAGCTCCCGCAGGTGTCGCCTGCCCCGCTCCGTCACGGCATCGGGGAACCGTCCTATCCCTGCCTGGACCAGAGTCACCGACTTCACTTCCACCAGACAGGAATTCTCATTGTCTTCAGATCGCAACGAGAAATCCAGGCGACTGTGACCATAGGATACCTCTCTGTCAATCAACGGCAGCCCCTCGAACTCAGGCAAGGCACCGCCATGAACTGCCTCGTGGAATAGTCTGTTCGGCAGGCGAGCATCGATGGACACCAGAGTGGACGGCAGCGATACCATCAACAGATCGTAGTCGGTGACTCGATGGGGTGCCCTGGCCTCGGCCAGAAGCACCCGCTGGTCCCGCCGGAACAGCTCGCTGAGGCGGCCCGAGTTGGGTACGTGGGCAGCCACCTCCTTGCTCCCAAGCCTGACCCTGGCCCTGAACCGGTTCTCCCTGGCGATCAGTCTCCCTCTCAGCAGAGGCTGCTCGATCCTCACCCTCGCGCGCCCCACTCCACCACGCCCATGCGATTCCCTGTCCGCGAGGCCATGTCCTGCACTGCCGGCCTTTGTGCGCTGAACCTGTCAAGGACGGGCTCGTCCACGAAACCGTCGCGTGTTGTCTTCCGAGGCGCTCTGGCAGGCACTCGCGTCTAGAGCAGCAACCTACCTGATGCGGACCCTCTCAGCAGTGCGGTGAGCGATACCACACGCGGTGTGCATGATCCTCGTCGATCCTCGCCGCCCGCCTGCTAGGCTCTTCGCTCCTCTGGGGCGGGCCAGAACAACTGAGCCTTCTCCCGATTGACCAGGATTACGCTTCCCTGCCAAAGCAGCTTCGGGTTGGGCGTGTATACGATGCGGGCATCGGTGACGGGCATGAAGGCGCCGGGGAAAGACATCAACGCGCGCTGGAGATCGGCGCTCTTGGCCACATGCATCTCGCCTCTCACCGCGAAGGGAGGAACGCTCATGACTATACCGTGCTTTTCCTTCTCCACGTACTCCAGAGGCCGCTGCTCCTCTTCCGCGGCCAGGAGCGTAACGGGCGCCTCGTGTGGGATCACCGCCATGATGGCGCCTGTATCCACCAAGACGTACTCCAGCGGCACGTCCGACCCACCCACATCGTGCAACGATCTCAAAGCCACCCTGTCCAAGGTCAGAGTGGGCGCGTCAGTCATGTTTAGCCAGGTCGAAAAGCGCCTGCCGGCCGTGGCCACGTAGCCCAGCAGGTAGTGATCCACCGTCAGCACCTCTATCTTGGTCAAAGAGTGCCCCTCTCTCCGCTCCATCGTCCACTCTCCCTTCCATCCCACCCACGTCTGGCCCCGGAGATCGCCCCACGCCGCACCTGTGCCTTGGTCTACTGACGACGCACTAGCTCTTGCAGCTCTCCCTCGCTGATCGAGGGCACACCCAGTTCCCCGGCTCTTCGAACCTTCGAGCTGCCCGGTCGATCGCCCACCAGAAGGTAGCTGGTGTTGCCGCTCACGCTGGAAATCACGCGGCCTCCCTGGGACTCGATCCACTCCCCGGCAGCTTCCCGGCTCAATGTGGGCAGCGTACCGGTGATCACAAACGTCAGGGCTCTGAGCGGACCTTCTTGGCGTCCCCCCTCCTCGGCAAGGCGAGTCGTTCGGATCCCTGCCTCCCTCAGCTTGTCTATCAGGCGCCGATTCCGCTCCTGGGAGAAGAACTGTACGATGCTTCTGGCGGTATGGGGACCCAATCCCTGTATCCCCTGGAGTTCCTCCTCGCTGGCGGCCATCAACTCTTCGAGCGAGGAGAAATGCCTGGTGAGGAGTTGGGCCACCACCGAACCTACACCCCTGATGCCCAGCGCTGTGACCAGACGCCACAGGGCCCGATCCTTCGAAGCCTCTATCGCCGCCAGCAGGTTGTCGGCGCTCTTCTCGGCGAAGCCCTCTAGTCCCACCAGCTCGTCTCTCTCTAGGAAGTAGAAGTCAGCCACGTCGCCCAACAGGCCCTTCTCTACGAACGTCTCAGCCAGTCGCTCACCGAAGCCTTCGATGTCCATAGCACCCCTGGAGGCGAAATACTCCACTCTCCTCACTAACTGCGCCGGACACGAGGCGTTGATGCAGTAATACATCGCTTCCTCTTCGGGCTTCACCACTGGTTCGCCGCACACCGGGCAGGTCCTGACCATCTCAAAGACCTTCTCGCTGCCCGTGCGCAACTCCTTCACCGCGCCTACGACCTGCGGTATCACGTCCCCCGCCCTCTTGACGATGACCGTATCTCCCTCGCGGATGTCCTTGCGATGGATGTCTTCCTCATTATGTAAAGTGGCATGCCGGATGGTCACCCCTCCCACCTGAACGGGCTCCAGCTCGGCGTAGGGGTTCAGGCTGCCCGTACGTCCCACGTTGATGCCGATGCGTAGCAGCTTGGTGATCCCCTCTTGAGCGGGGAACTTATAGGCGACAGCCCAGCGAGGTGCGTGAGAAACCTCGCCTAGGGTCTCCTGTTGCGAGAGGCTGTCGACCTTGACCACCACGCCGTCGGCGTCGTAGTTCAGCGCGTCGCGTTGGTCCAGCCACCTGGCGTAGAGCTCCAGCACCTGATCGAGGTTCTGGCAGCGCTCTATGTTCTCCGCTGTAGGAAAGCCCACATGCCGCAGGTACGAGAGGGCATCCCACTGCGTCTCAAGCGTCTTGCCTTCCACCGCCCCCACCGCATACGCCAGAATGCTCAGCGGGCGCGTGGCAGTGATCGACGGATCTAGCTGTCTAACCGAGCCCGCCGCTGCGTTACGCGGATTGGCAAAAGGTCGCTCTCCTGCCTCCTCCCGTCGCCGATTCAGCTCGTCGAACCTGTCCTTGGGCATATAGACTTCGCCTCGCGCCTCCAGGTATCGGGGCGCAGGCTCATCGCTTGCCACCGGGATCCTGAGAGGGATAGCCTGGACCGTCCGCAAGTTCTGCGTGACGTCCTCTCCCACGAACCCGTTGCCTCGAGTGGCGCCTTGAACGAGAAGCCCGTTCTCGTAGATCAGCGACACGGCCAACCCGTCGATCTTCGGCTCGACCGTGTAGCTGAGGTCCGCATCGTCCCCCAGGAGCCTCCGCACCCGCTTCTCCCAGGCCCTCACCTCCTCCTCGTCGAAGGCGTTGTCCAGGCTGAGCAGAGGACGCTGATGCTCGACCTTCTCGAACTCCGGCAGTGGCTCCGCCCCCACTCTCTGGGTAGGCGAGTCAGGCGTGACCAGCTCAGGGTGGGCAGCCTCCAGTTCCTTCAACTCCTGCATCAGCCCATCGTACTCGGCGTCACTGACCTCAGGGTCGTCGAGCACGTGATAGCGGTAGGAATGGTAGCGGAGTAGCTGCCTCAGCCGCTCCAGACGCTCTCCAATATCCTCGCTCGAGCCCATACTGCACCTCAAAAGAGTCGCATCAATGCGTGCCCAACTTCCGGCAGACGGGGCGGGACTTCAGCGAGGATTATATCACCTTTCTCCGGTTTGCTCAATAGCCTGGACAGTAGGTGTGGAAGAACGAGATCGAGGCCGTGCGTGGGCGCAGCCTGAGCACGCAAGAGAACGTAACGACGGAACTGACTTGCGAAGCCAAGGAGTCTAGCCGCCGAAGAAGCGCATGATGACGAGAGGTGTGACGTACACCTCGGCCACGGCAGCGAGGAGGAGCATGGGGATGACCACGAGGACGAAGACCTTCAACAAGTCCGCGATGGACAGCAGCAGGCTCTCGCTGATGGAGAACCCTTGGGGTGGGGAGATGATGGAAGCACCCAGGCGAAGTCCGAAGGCCATCGCGAGGCCCACCGCCGGCAGCTCCAATATCCCGTGGGGCAGGACGAAGACTGACAAGAAGACCAGTGGATTTAGGCCCAGGAACGCAGCCTCTCCGGCGAAGAACCCCACGAGAAGCATCGACGGCAACGGCAAGAGAAGAGGCGCCGCACCGAAGGAGAGGGGAGCCAACAGCAGTACGATGCCCACCACTCGCACGTTGTGATAGAAGATGCTCCCCACGTCGAATCCCGGCAAGAGAGGCACATCGGGCATGCCCGTGGTCCAGTCAACGTTGTCCAGCCCTCCCAGGTCAATCACGCCCGCCGGGAGGGGGTACACCTGAGCCATCGCCCACCCGAAGACCAGCGCCCCGACCAGCACCGATGCGGAGATGAGGATGGGAACTCTCTGCAACCGCATCAGCCTGGGCACGTCGCGAAGATAGAGCCTACGCAGACTCACTGGCTCTGCCGGACCATCCCTGGGCAAGCGAGCCGCGCCAGGCAAGCAGGCGAACAGATGCTTGAAGGTTCTCCACAGCGCAGGCACGTTGATCTCGTCGAACTCGCGCGACAGCAAATCCTCTCTATTGAAGATACGCATCCCGGTGCGAATGAATATCAAGTCCACGACAACGAGTGCAGCGACCATGGCCCAGAGCACCTCGTACTGGTACCAGAAGAGGAACACGGCCTCGACCTGAAGCAGAAGGGCTACGGGAATGATGATGAAGCTGGCCAGCAAGTTGGCAGCGCGTACACTCGTGGTCTGACTGGAAAGCACCACCGCCCCGGCCACCATGACCAGGGCCTCCATTGTGGTCAGCACGACGACCAGGATCAATGGTTGGAGCGCGATCGTGTAATCGCTGGCGAGAATCAGCCCCGCGGAGTAGATGGCGATGCCTGCATAGCTGGCCAGGAGGGGCAGCATCATCGAAGACAAGAGCTTGCCCACGTACAGTTCCCCATCCGACACGGGCATGGACAGTAGAGGTTCTATGCTTCGGCGCTCGCGCTCGCCCACGAAGCTCTCCAGCGCGATGACCAGGGAGAAGGAAATGGGGAAGAACCCCACGATCATCAGCGAGAAGGGAACGAGCTGCCCCATGATCACACTGGCGTTCTGGCCAACGCCCCAGGCCACAGCGATGTCCGCCGCCATACTAGAGGTCGTGGTCATCAACGCAGGGAAGATCAGCGTCAAGAGAAAGATCGGCGTGACGATCCGCCAATCTCGCAGATTGTCTCGCACCTCGCGGCGGGTGATGATCAGGGCGTTGGAGAGCACTACCGCTCCTCCACGATACGCAGATAGACTTCCTCGAGGCTCCGGGCGACCTCGCTGAGAGTGATGATGTTGGCGCCATGCTCGATCAGACGATGTACCAGCACGGGATTGACCTCTCCCGGCGCACCTGTACGATACCGGACCCAGGTCTCCCCCTTCTCCTCAATGGTGACCACAGCCTCGATGGCAGGTAGAAGGCCATCCAGGGGCTGGCCCAGACGTAGCTCCAGCAGTGGATCGCCCAGCAGTTCCATCTTCAGCTGCGGAGGCGTCCCCAGAGCAATGATCCGGCCGTCCTTGATGATAGCGATGCGGTCCGCCAGACTTTCTGCCTCCGTCAGGTTGTGAGTGCAAAGCACAATGGCTCGACGAGACGAACGTAAATCAGCGATGGCATCCCGCACCGTCTTGGCACTCAGCGGGTCCATGGCCGACGTGGGCTCGTCCAGGAACAGGACCTGGGGGTCGTGGATCAAGGCGCGGATGAGGGCGATCTTCTGACGCATCCCCTTGGAGTACTCGCCCAGGCGCTGGTCCCGAGCAGCCCACATGCCGAAGCGTTTCATCAACATCTCGATGCGCTCTTCGCGCTGCGCGCGGCGCACATGCTGCAACTCACCAAAGAAGTGAAGGTAGTCTCGGGCCTTCATGCGGTGATAGAGCCCGGGGAACTCGGTGAGCAGGCCCACGCTCCTCCGCACCTCTCTGGCATCGCGGATCACATCGTAGCCAGCAATCGCGGCCGTGCCCGAGGTGGGCCTGAGGATAGAGCCCAGCAAGCGGACCGTGGTCGTCTTGCCCGCCCCGTTGGGGCCCAGCAGCGCCAGTATCTCACCGGCGTCCACAGCAAGGGTGACTTCGTTGACCGCGATGAACTCACCGAACTTCTTGGTCAGTTTCTCGGTACGGATCAAGGCCACCGTTCCTCCAATACTGCATTATACCTGCTTCGTCCCTCCACAACAATGGCTCTTTGGTACCTCCGCTGGGCAAATATACCCGGCCAGCTCTGCCCGACTTGCCTACGGCACGGCCTCGAAACCCACGTATTCTCACGCACCAACTGCCGGGTGACCCAAGCCTTTCTCCTGGGTCCAGAACAGGCGGTTCGCCTCTTCCAGAACGGACCTCAGCGCTGTACACTGAGAATGGAAACGGATACATCGCTGAAAGGAGACTATGCAAATGTTATCACTGGAACTGATTGGGATCGTCGGTATTCTCTTTGGCCTGTTGACGTATGGCATGGCCGTGACCCGGATCGAGCACAGGAAGGCTCGGAGCGCACAGAAGGAGGCCAAGGCCTCGTAACGCGCCGAATCGGCCTGGCCGCTGCTGTGAGCGACTGGCGGGCGAGGCCCGTGGATAGATGCAGTGTACAAGGAGGCAATCGAAATGTTGACCCTGGAAATGATCGGGATACTCGGTGTCTCACTGGCCCTCGTAACCTGCGCCATGGTTCTGTCTCAGCTCCGTCGGCGGCGTCTGACCACGCTGCGCGCAACGGATCCGACCGCCACGACGTAGAGAGCGGGGGTAGTGCTCTAGCCAACTCTGCCGGTTCGCGTGCGTCACATAGGTCCTCTTCTGGATGGCGGCAGAGTAGACGCTCTCGTGCCGATCAGAAGGACAGCTCAGCGGTCAGGTAGCGATGATCGGGCCCGCCATGATCGCCAACCTGGGCTCGCTGCGTGAACATGTCCCCCGAATGGAACACATAGTCGATGCGGAGCAAGGGGAACGGAGTGGGTATCGATCGTGCCTCCTTGTCGGGGAAAGTGTGCCCAAACCCCCAGCCAGCCTCTTGATACGCATCAACTAGCCGTCGTGTCAACTCGCTGTGGCCAGGCGATCCCTCGGTCATATTGAAATCCCCTACCACGACCACCGGCCCCTCCACACGATCTACCTCTTCCAACAAGAGTGCCAGTTCGCGATCCTGTATCGTCGTGTCGTACGAGGTGGGAACGAAGAGTTGTGTGCCAGCCAGCCTCTCTCCTAACATCTGCGGCGGCTGGAGATGGACATTGAAGAAGTGGATCCTCTCATCGCCGACGTCCAGCACCAACCGCTGGGAGAGGTGCATCCCGTCCACCAGAGGAAACGCCTCATCCTCGCTGATAGGAAAGCGGCTGAGAACTGCGCATCCCGCGTAGCCCGTGTCCGTGGGATGCCACGCCTGGTAGGGATACCTGTCGCTCAGTCCCGACACAGCCTCAGCCACCTTACGTGATACCTCCTGTAGCGCTACGATGTCCGCGCCTTCGCCCTCGATGATGGATAGGATCACCTCTGTTCCCGGCTCGCCCCTAGTCACGTTGTAGGTCATCACCGTGAATGCCGTCCGGCGCTCGCTGTTCGGGACCGCCGCGGCACTGGGCAGGAACCTATCCCCGTAGAGAGCGACGAAGAGAAGACAGGGCACACAGATCAATACCTTGGCTGGCCTG
>DAOUEW010000226.1:0-2964 GCA_034430275.1 Anaerolineae bacterium
TTCAACCTAGTCCAGGTTGCCATCCGGCGAAGACGACCTCTCCAGACTTGGTGACCCGAACCGGTGTGCCGTACCAGGCACCGATGTCTAGGCCCTGATGAAACTCCAGGTAGCCGGTCTCAGGGAGCACCCGATACCCGAAGCCGGAGGTGATCTCCCCCTTCAGAGGCCAGGTCTTGGGCGCTGCGGCGATAAGGCGCAACTGCCGTTCCAGCTCTGCCGGGTCGTCTCGCTTCTCTGGTGCTACTCTTTCCACCCTCGCCGTCAGCGCATTGAGCAGCAGGCCCAGCTCCTGGGTGTTCTCGGGGAGCATGGACTCCAGTTCGGCCAGTTCGGCGCTGGATTCCACGGCCAGAGACATGCTGTAGTCACCCACTTCGGAGCCTCCCTGGCCACCTTGCGCGCCGAAGGACGTGGGCTCGGTGGTTGTAGTGGTCGTGACGGTGACCGCCGTGTCTTCCAGACCTATCAGCTCCCGAATCTGGTACGAGAGACTCTCCAGCTCCAGCATGCCGGCCCTGAAGCGCTCAACGGACTCCGAGAGAGTGGTTACCTCCTCCTGCTGTGCCAGGATGGTGAGCCGCATGTCTGTCTCGCGTGCTTTGTGTATCGTTTGCTGCTCGCTCAGCTCGTTCATCTGGGCACTGAGTCTGTGATTGCTCACGGCAAGATAGAAGAATCCGGACACTAGTAGCAGCAGAACGACCACCAAAGTCGGAACAACCCACATGGGAATCCGCAACGCCAAGGGGGGACGCTCAGAATGAGGCACGATCATCAGCGTTAGCGATCGTGTCTCTCTCTTGCGTGTCACTGTAGGCCGTCTCCTCCTATCAGCTTCTCGCGCAAAGGTGGAGCTACTCCTTTCTGGGGCCGAATCGCCCCCTCGAGGGTTCTGTGGGGGCGACGACAACCATATGGAATATACTACAAATGGGGGCCATTGTCAACGTTGTTCCCACGGGCTTGTGCTATGGCTTCCCTCTCCTCCACTGAGAGTGTGTAGGCAGAGTCCCATCTGCCGACGGGCTTGGCGTATAGCCTGCTCTCAGCACGTCCCTGAAGGGAACTGAGGACGATACCATCGCCATCGCTGTCCAAGAGAGCGACGGCGAAGCTCTGCTCGCCACCGATGCCCTCGTAGGCATTGAAGCGGACGAGCCCCACGTTTTGTACACTACTCTTCACCTGCTTCTGCAAGCTCTCCGACGTCCTGGTCAGTTGGTCTGCCTTCGATGCCGCCAGCCGCATCTGCTCCACGTACATGCTGAGCAGCTCTCCGACGTCCTTTCCGTCAGGGGTAGCCAGCAGCGCCGCATACGTGCGCCGCAGCCGACTCACTGTCCGTTGTAGGACCATCAGCCAGAAGACTGAAAGAAGGAGAACCAGAACGACCACCAGCCAGAGGAAAGGGCCATAGTTCTGGTAGATCGAGAAGAGAGCGTCCACTATTGCTACACCTCATGACCGCCCCACGGCGGATCCTCAACTAGAAAATTCTACTCTCTCGCGCGTGCATAGTCAACTGTCCGCGGGGCGTGGCCGCGAGACGCGAAAGCGGTGCATTTCAGCGCCTCCGTGCCGAGGGAAACGTGCTGAGCGAGATCCGGGATTCAGTGGGGGGCAGAGGGGAGATCTCGCAGCCAGGGACGAATCGAGTGACTGCTCTCTTGTCGCTGTTTCGCATCTCGAATTGCGTCATTGACAACCTGCGGAGACTGGGATACCATAGGGCACAACCACGTACTCTGACCACGCTAAGGCGTTAGAGAGAATGGCCGATCCGGAAGCCCTCACTCAGGAAAGCATACTAGTCGTAGACGACGAGAGGCTCGTCAACTCCATCCTGGCACGGTATTTGTCCCAGATGGGCTATGCTTGTATCACCGCCCAGAGTGGGCCTGAGGCGCTGGAGAAGTTGGACGGGCAGAGCTGTGCCCTGGCTTTGTGCGATATCAGGATGCCAGGCATGGACGGCATAGAGCTCTTGAAACGGATGAAGGAGTGGGACGACGAGATCGCGGTGATCATGGTCAGCGCGGTGGACAACAGAGAGGTGGCTGTGGAGGCCATGCGGGCAGGGGCTTACGACTACGTGATCAAGCCGTTCCATCTCGAGGAGGTGCTGATCAGCGTCCAGAGGGCTCTGGAGAACCGCCGGTTGATACTGGAGAGGAAGGAATACCAGCGCAATCTGGAGAGAAAGGTAGAGGAGAGGACCAGAGAGCTGGCACAGAAGAACGAGGAGTTGCAGCGTCTGTTCATAAGCGCCATACAGAGCATCGTGCTCACGTTGCAGGCGAAGGACGAGTATACGGAGGATCACTCTAGACGTGTAGCAGCTCAGGCCAGTGCTATTGCCAAAGAGCTATCCTTGCCTGAGGAGGAAGTGGAGAACATACGTCGCGCGGCCCTCCTTCACGACCTGGGCAAGATAGGCACCAAGGATAGTATCCTGAACAAACCGGGCAGGCTCACTGCCGAGGAGGGCGATGAGATCCGGATGCACCCGCTGATCGCAGCCAGCATCTTGGAACCGATCACGCCTCTTCGCGAGGTGATAACCTACATCAAGCACGCACACGAGCGCTACGATGGTGGTGGCTACCCTGACGGACTGAAGGGTGAGGAGATACCGTTAGGGGCAAGGATCATCAGTGTGGCCGACGTCTTCGACGCTATGACTTCGCCGCGGCCGTACCGTGCGGCGATGGGGCCCGAAGCTGTCCTGGAGCACATACGGAACGAAGCTGGTAAGCAGTTGGATCCAGTAGTGGTGGACGCCTTTCTCACGGTGTACGGCGCGGAGCGAGATCCCTAGTCGTACGATCGTGGTTGGTCAAGGTATCCGAGAGCCACCCCCACCACTGGGGGTGGCTCTCTTCGTGTCGTTACGTGCGATTTGGTGTCATGATGTCAGGTCGTTGCCGCTGGTCGGGTGACTAGGCTGCTATGAACGTCAAG
>DAOUEW010000227.1:0-2287 GCA_034430275.1 Anaerolineae bacterium
AAGTCGCTGATTTTGTCAAGCGTTCCATTGTCATGAAGGCGCTTGCTTTTGAGTCGAACGCAGGGTATAATGGAACTATGAGCAACAAAGTCATCCGCACCTGGCGTGTCACTCCTGAGTATGCGCGGTACATCACTGAAGCCGATCTGATGGCCCGTGAGATCATCCAGGCCCGCTTCCCTGAAGCGAGAACTCGCGGTCACGGTAAGTGTGCCTCTGCCATCATGCAGGAATGCCTGCGTCGGTCTCTCGGCGAAGTCGTGCGGGACATCAAGGACGCTAAGACCGTTGCCGACATCGCGTTCCTGCTGGCCTGACATGTTCACCACGAACATGTTTCGATCCTCTGCACAAGCTCGTCGGGCGTCAGTCGTTGTCCCGTAAGTGGCTTTGGCGGCTTCCCTCTGCGTGCTCCTGGCGTGGGCGTCTGTAGTGCGTTCAGGTCAGCCACGCGGAACTCGTAGGGTCGCTTGCCGTCAACGGGCGTGAGTCGGCCGGCCTTCACCCAGCGGTAGAACGTCTGCGGATTCACGCGCCGCTTCGTCTTGCCACTCTCGTACAGGTAATCTATGGCGTTCGGTACTGTCAGTGTGTCCATGTGGCCTCCGTTGTCACGATTCGCGGTCAAGTAGTTTGCTGATCGTGCGATGTACACGCCAGAAGCGTGACAGGTCGTAATTGCGCCTTGGGCAGAACAGCGCGGCGTAGTTGGTGATCCCAACGTCTTCTACTGGTTGCCCGCCTCGTGTCAAGGCCAAGTTGTCAAATCGTACTCGCGTCAAGCTGAGTAGACCAGCCAACCGGAAGCAGAGGCGGGGAACAAAGCCATCGGTGAAGTTCGTCACAAAGCCTCGCTGCTTTCTGGCGAACTGTATGGGCGAGTACCATTCTTGTGTCCAGACATTCCCGTGGCTTGTTTCATGCGTCCAGAAAAGCCCATCAGTGAGTTCCACGGTTCCACGCGGCAGTATCGGGTTGCGCCATTCGTTCCATCGTTGCCAGAGGCTCATCGTAGTCTCCTTTCTATTCCGTCACGCAAACGCTAGTCATTCCCCATCGGTCTGTCCAGGAAGGGTACTCCCCATCCTCAGCCCATCCTCGCTCTATGAACAAGGCCAGGTCTGCTTCGTTGCCAAGGAACACGCAGCGGGGTACGCTCAGGCACCCATCTTCCAGCGCGAACTCCACCGCGCCTATGTGGACTTCCTCGGGCACTTGCCACCCGTACCAGCGGCCAGGCAGAAGCTCGTCGACCGAGCGTCCTTCTTCCAAGTCCCACAGGATGTTACACGCAGTCACTAGGTAGCACTCGTAGGTGTTCGCGCTCTCTCCGGCCACGATCCCGGCTATGTACTGCACCTGGCGCTCTGTGAGGCTCAGGAACGGCGTAGACGTAGGAGAGGGCGACCAAGTAGCAGTAGGGGTCTCTGTGGGCCTCTCAGTCGGTTCTGGTGTGCCTACGGGAACTGCCCCTGGCTCTCCCGGCATTGCAGCGGCCACAGCCACGGAGAAGCAGACTGTCAGATAGGATAGTGCGATTAGTTTTCTTCCCACTGTTCTCTCCAATGCTTGAGCGCCAAGTCTATCAGCAGATTTATTAGGTATGCTGCCAGAACGCCTTCCCAGTACGTGTCAGTGTATCCGAGTGCTGTAAACCACGCGCCGAGCGATGTATAGACTATCACATCGACGAATGGCTGTAGTATTGCATGACCTATTCTGGTGATCATTCTTGGTCTCCTTGACTGGGGCGTGTTCCCATATTGGCGAACACAGCTTCTGCCTGGTCCAGCACCCTTACGGCGTCCTCGGTCGTCCAGCACATCAGCCAGGCCACAGCCTCACTTGCTTCTAGCTTCGTCAGTCTGTCGCGGAGGTAGGCATAGAGCCAGCCAGCCAGCTCATCGTAGACCACTCTCCGAGCGGGTTGGTCGGGGTTGGGGCTTTCCTCTGCCACCTGGACGGCAGCCACGTCTCCGCAGGCCCGCGCCATCCATTCGCGTGCTTCGTCTGCCTCTTCCCATATCTGCGCCAACTCGCGGGTCTGTGCAGCCCACTTCTCCTGTTGCTCAGTGCCATCGGAGCGGGGGTCTAGGTCGTCACAGAGTTCCATCATCGTGCCATCCTTCCAGTTTGCCGATGGCCTTGACCACGGCTGCGGCTATCTCGTCCGTGGCTCTCTTGATCTCGATGTCTATGGAGCCTTGCCAGTCGTCTGTGCCTTGGACGGTGATCTGGTAGATACAGCCATTCGACATGACCACGTAGTTCCACGAGTCGCTCTCCT
>DAOUEW010000228.1:0-21067 GCA_034430275.1 Anaerolineae bacterium
GTTTGGCGTGCCTGTCGTGGATGGAGACTACGCTGGGGGTAGAGCGATACCCGAGGTCCCCCAGGCGCTGCCGGAGCTCGCAGGCACTCCGGTCTGTCCCATGTCCTTCGTCACCCGGTGGGGCGACGTCCTGATCCTCAAGGAGACAATCAGCTCGGCGATGGCCGATCGTATCGGCCGTATGGTAGCTGTAGCCTCCTACGGGGCCACAGGGTTCTCCTGGTATCTGATGCAAGCCAAGCAGGTGAAGGAGGTCGTGGCCCTGGAGACGCTGAGCAAGGCGCTCCGCGTCGGTCGGGCCATCAGAGAGGCGCGCGAGAAGGGCAAGGACCCGGTCGCCGAGGCCACCAGAGCCGTTGACGGGTGGGTGCTCTTCGAAGGCCAGATCACAGCCACCGAGATCGCCGACGAAGAGTCGTTCGCCTTCGGCATGGGAACTCACAGACTGAAAGGCTCGGGCAACTACGAAGGCCACACCTTCAGCATTTGGTACAAGAACGAGTACCACGTAAGCTGGCTCGACGACGAGCCTTTCGTGACCAGTCCAGACTCCATGATCATCGTGGACCGGGAGACCGGAGAGCCAGCGATCAGCTACGATTTCTCTGTGGGAGACGAAGTGGCCGTCATCGGGCGCGCCGCGCACGAGGGACACCGCACGGAGAAAGGCATCCAGGCCCTGGGCCCCCGGCACTTCGGGTTCGACATAGACTACGTTCCCATCGAGCAAAGAGTGAAGGAATCCGGCCTCTAGACTATTGAACGCATGATACCACGGCTGGCCCTCGGGTCAGGATGGTTCTGGAAAGGGTTTCGACCATGGAGAACACGAAGTTGCAGAGTCGCCAGGACTGTGAGGATTTCTTGCGGGGCCTGTGTTTCACGGGCGCGGGCGGTGGCGGAAGCCCGGAGCGAGGCCGGGGACTGCTCCTCGAGCAGTTGGAGCGCGGCCGCCAGATCCAGTGGGTGAGCCCGGATACTCTTCCCGACGAGGCGTGGACGGTAACGGTGGCCGGCATGGGAGGCCGGGCCGGGCCCACCGACGCCAAGGAGTTGGCTGCCCTCGGCTGTACCGGCGAGAAGTACGATGCGTTGGGCCGCATGGTGGCCGCTGTGCAAGCCCTGGAGGAGAGCGCGGGGGTCCGCGTCGAAGGCATTGTGCCCGTGGAGATAGGGGCCAGCAACGTGCCAGCGCCCATCGCCGCTGCTCTGGAGCTGGGAGTGCCGGTGGTGGACGGAGACTACGCTGGGGGGAGAGCGATCCCCGAGGTGCCACAGACCATCCCGGAGGTGCTGGGCACGTCCGTCTGCCCTATGTCCTTTGTGACTCGCTGGGGCGACGTGGTGGTCCTGGAAGAGACGGTGAGTACAGCCATGGCGGATCGTATCGGACGTAAGATCATCGGTGCGGTCTACGGAGGCGTGGGGGTCGCCTGCTATCTGCTGCAGGTTAAGCAAGCCAGCAAGTTGATGGCCGCGGGCACGCTCACACAAGCCCTGGGGGTGGGCCGAGCCATCCGGGAAGCTCGCGAGAGCGGCGCGGACCCCGTTGCAGCGGCCATCGGCAGAACCGGCGGCCAGTTGCTGTTCGTGGGTGAAGTGACGCGTTCGGAGGTCTCGGACGAAGACTCCTTCGCCTTCGGTCTTGGCAATCACGAGCTGCGCGGCCTGGCCGACTTCGCGGATCACAGCTTCAAGATCTGGTATAAGAACGAATATCACGCGAGCTGGATCGACGGCACGCCTTTCGTCACCAGCCCGGACTCGCTGATTATGATACACCTGTCCGACGGCGAGCCCGCGATCAGCTACGATTTCCACGTGGGTGACCAGGTAGCCGTCGTCGGGCGCAAGGCCCACGATGCACACCGCACCCGTAGGGGAATCGAACTGCTGGGTCCCAGGCACTTCGGATTCGACTTCGACTACGTGCCCATGGAGGACAGAACCAGGGGATTCAGCCTCTGAAGGGGGAAGGTACATGACGCGGACTATCGGAGAGCAAGAGATCAGAGACATCATCACCGGGGCGGCGTTTATGGGAGCAGGAGGAGGAGGCTCCCCCAGAGACGGCCTCAAGCTTCTGCGCGAGTTGGTGGCTCTCGAAAAGACCGAGATCACCTTGCTCGACCCTGGAGAAATGGGGAGTGGCGAGTGGGCCGTGATGGTGGCCGAGATCGGTGCTCCCAGAGTCTTCTCGAAGGTGGAATCCTTCCCCGAAACGGTCACCGCCTTCGAGGTGATGCGAGACGTGGCAGCCGAATCCGGCAAGCATATCAAGTATCTAATGGCCGGGGAGTTGGGAGGTTTCAACACCATGGTCTCCCTCTATGTGGCAGCTCTCCAGGGCATACCGTTTGTAGACGCGGATGGAAACGGGCGGGCTGTCCCTCAGATGGGAGCTGACCTCTACGCGGCAGCGGAGGTCCCGCACTCGCCCATCGTTATGGCCAGCAGCAATGGAGACTCGGTGATCATCAACCTGCACGATCCTCACGATCACCATTCCGCAGAAAGCATTGCCCGCCACATCTGCACGGCCTACGGACAACTGGCCGCCTTCTGCACCTTCGTCGTCGACCGAGAGACGATCGTGGAGAGGCTGGCACCGGGCACCATGACGTTGTGCACCAGCATCGGACAGGCCTTCCGCGAAGCCTCCGGCCCCGAAACACTCGCCGCTGCTCTGCAAGACGTGGCTGGTGCGCGAGAGCTATTCGCAGGTACCATCTCCGATGTGGAACTGAAGAGCGAAGGGGGCTTCGATTTCGGGATCACCCACGTCCAGGGGACCGGGGCCTACGCCGGGAAGTCCATCAGCCTCGGCTTCCAGAACGAGAATATGCTCATGCGGGACGACTCTGGGAAGGTCGTCGCTACGGTCCCTGATGTGATCACACTGGTTGACACAGCAGCACTCCAGCCCCTCACCAATGCGGACACCAAGCGCGGACAGAGCGTAACCGTCTTCGGAGCGACCGCGACGCAGAACTGGTTCAGGAACCCAAAGGGCGTCAGCAACTGGAAGCCCATTCTCACCAGGTTCGGACACGAGGGAGATTACGTCCCCGTCCACTGAGTCCTAACGGCAGTAAGAGTTTTCTGTATGGAGGGCCACTATGGCGGATTCCTTTGATCTGGAGAAACTGATCACCGATGTTTTCGCTCCTCAACCAGGAGAGAAGGTGCTGGTCGTGACCGATTTGCCTCACGGCGAGTTGAAGGATCATGAGGCATGGCAAGAGCGTCGTCAGATGGCCGAGGAATGGCGCTCCGCGTTCGAGCGTTTGGGTGTCGAGCAGGGCTTCAGCGTGTACCCCATGCTCACCTACCGAGCGACGGGCGGCAACAACGCCGATCTGCCGGAAGCCGGAGAACTGGAGGGCAAGGCCGTTCAGCTCGACGACGTTTTCTCTGAGGTCAACGTTGTGGTCGCGCTGACTGAATACTCGGCGTCTGCACCGCTGATCAAGTACAGCCTTAAGTACCCCCGTATGCGGGCGGCCAGCATGCCCAAGGTCAAGAGAAGCATGCAGAGCACGGCCCTGGCCGCTGACTATAGCGAGGTAGCGCGCAAGAGCCACATCCTGGCCGAGAAGCTCGACCGTAGTGACGGGGCGCGGGTGGCCTTCTCCACCGGGCACCGGCTCTACCTGGACCTGCGTAATCGGAAGGCAGAGGCCGATGATGGGCAATTGCACGTAGACAAGCAAGGAATGCGCCTCATCAATCTGCCCAGCGGTGAGGCTTGCATCGCGCCCTACGAAGGTGAGTTGGAGGGCCAGCCTAGCAAGACAGAGGGCACGATCCCTGCCGACTACGATGCTGAGTTGGTCTTGTACAAAGTGGCCGGAAACAACATCGTCGAGGTCATCGGCGACGGCCCCAAGGCCCGGGAGATGCGAGAGTACTTCGCAGTGGATGCAGCCCGTCGCAACATCGCCGAGCTGGGACTGGGCTGCAACGACAAAGCGATCATCTGCGGAACCGTCCTGGAGGACGAGAAGGTGATGGGCATGCACTGGGCCTATGGTCGAAGCGACCACATCGGGGGCATCACCGGCGTGGCCGAGTTCAGCGATCCCGCCCACGTCGTCCACCAAGACACCGTCTACGCAAAGGGTGGCCCGGTGGAGGTCACGAGTCTGATCTTGGAGTACGAGGACGGGTCCACGGAGGAAATAATCAAAGAAGCCGAGTATACTATCTTCTAGGGCATCGAGTGTGCAGATCAGCAGGACGGCCAGCGGCTCGGAACCTCTGGTAATCGGTGCGCATACTTCGTTATCGAAATCAAGGGCTCACCTCGAGCCAAGGAGGACAGAATGCCTGGTTTGCCTTCCATAGGCGTACCTGAACTGATTCTTATCTTGGTGATTGTGCTCATCGTCTTCGGGGCTGGAAAGGTGCCCGACATCGCCAGGGGTCTGGGTCAGGTCGTCGGCGAGTTCCGGCGCGCCAGCCAGGGACTCGACCTGGACAAGGAGTTGGCGGCGGAGGAAGACAAGAAAGAGAGTTAGGCCATCCGGCCCGACTCTCGATGATCACACGCGGGCGTTGTGCCTCCCCAAAGCAGCGAGGCTCGGCGCTACAGTGGCGCGTAGCCCACCATCTCCTTCGCCGGGGGCTGCGGATACGTCAGCTTGCTGTGCGCGAGACCGGACTCCACCAGGGCCTCAGCCACCTTCAAAGCGGTGGCGGCTGGGTCGATGACCGGTACCTCATATCCTGCCTGCGATAGGCCGAGCTTGACCTGCTCGGCCAGACCGGCCAAACCCGTGCAACCCAACACGATGACGTGGGCGCCATCCTCTCTGACGGCCGCCACGGCCTTCTCCACCATACGCCCGACGAACTGCTCGCGCCCCTTTTCCAGATCCAGGACCGGCAGGTCCACCGATCTGGCGGAGGCCAGCTTCCAGCCAACACCATATTTCTGAGCGTGGAACTCCAGCTCGGGGATCAGGCGCTCCAGGACCGTCACCACTGAGAACTTGTGGCCGAGCATCGATGCCAGATGCATGGATGCCTCGCATGGTCCCACGACCGGGATGGAGACCACCTCACGTGAGGCGTCCAGGCCGGGGTCGCCGAAGCAGTTGATGATCACCGCATCCATGCCTTCCGCTTCAGCCTCGTACACCCGATGGATGACCTCTGGGATAGCCAGAGCCTCATCGTATGCCGACTCAACCGATGCAGGTCCGCGTTTCAGGAAGACGTTGCTGATCTCCGTATCGCGCCTGGCGACGCGCTCGAACTCCTCGATGATCATGGGACCGAAGCTCTCCGTGATGATCGGTGTCACCGCCCTGATCTTCATCCTCTTCCTCCCCCACTTCCGCCCAAGAACGACCCCGGCGGAGAGCTACGACCCATATCTCTCCTCTACCGGCACCCAGTCTACGTCATAGCCGAAGTATCGCGGACCCACCAACTCCAGCCCCTCCGGTGTCCGCCATCTCTCGTTGCAGGGTATGCCCAGCACCGTGACTCGATAGCCGTAGCGCAGAGTCTCAGTGGTGATCGGCTCGCCAGTTTCCGTATCCAGGACCGTGATCAGGTCCGGCACCGAGACCAGTATCTCGCCATCCACCTTGGCCACCAGGTTCTCATTCTGGAAGTGCAATTCGAGGGTCTGCGAGGCGTAGTCATCGACGCCTTCCATAACCGCCTCGCCCCTGGCGAAGCCCTTCTCCGTACGACGTCTCACGTCCACGATCTTGCCTTTGAAGACCTCGAAGCCCCCCACGGCCTCTCTCACCGTCTCGACGATATTGGCCTTGGCTCTGCGAGCCTCCCTGATCGTGCGGCCGATACTCTCCACGAGAGTCATGGTATTAGGTACGGCCCACTCCTTTAGCTCCTTTCCCGTGGTTGCGTAACAAGCGATCATGGCCGCGCAGCCCATGTCTACGGTGATGCTTCTGGAGAAAGTCTCTGTCCAACGGTTATTGATCGTGTTCAGGATGGCACTGTTGCCTTTCTCGTCCCCAATGGCGAAGGGAGTGGACGAGATGCCATACAGAGTAGCCGTCACCATCTGTAGTTCGGGGAAGGCCCGTCCCATTCCATCGCAGTCCACCATGGGAATCCGCAGCCGCGCGGCCACGGTGAGGGGCGTGACGGAGTTCAACCCGCCCGCTTCAGCAGACATCGTGGCCGTGATCTCCCTGCCAAGATAGCTCTCCAGAGCGTGGAAGGCCTTGATGATCTCGTCACCCTTGGGAAGCTTCTCCAGCATCACCGTGGGCGCACCCATCATCGCGGTGGGCACGATCAGCGCGTCGTCGTCCACCTCATCCAGGGAGAGCAAAGTCACCGGACCGAACTCGCGTATGGCCGATATGCCCATCAGTTTGCCGATGTAGGGATCACCGCCGCCGCCAGTGCCCAGGACGGCTGCTCCCAGGGCGATATCCTCGACGTTCTCAGTGTGTAGCAGTCTCATCTCAAGTCGTCCTTTCTGTCAACCGCTTCCTCAGAGGGCCAGGTCCCCGACCGCCTTGACACGGATCTTCACCGCGTTGCTGGGAAGGTAGGCCAGCGGGACTTCCTCCACATCAACGATCACTATCGTCTCCTCCCTGGCACCGGCAGCTACGGCCTTGTCTGTGGCCTCCTGCCTGGCCTGGGCCAGGGCCTCGTCCCGGCCCAGCTCGGCCAGGGCGAAGACCCGGTCGGTTTCACCACCGACCTGAGCGATGGCGGCGCCAATGGCATTGGCCACCGGGAAGTGCTCAGGCTTGATCATCTCCGAGGTGCCTTTGACCTGCCTGGAGACCAGGATGGTACCGCCGCCGACCAGTATCAGCGGTACCGGCTCGGCACTGGTCTTCATCTTGTCCACGGCTACCTCCACCATAGACTGCATCTCATCCAGAGCCTGGTCCACGAATGAGGCACCCAGGTGCTTCACCGCACCGCGGTCGCCGATTTCCGCCAGCCCACCTGCCACGGCCAGGTCTGTGGTCGTCAGGACAGAACCGCCGAACACCAAGCCCTTGCTCGTCAACTCGTAGCCGACGCTCTGCGGCCCGATCTTGAGAGGATCCTCTGAGACCAGGCTGCCTCCGCCGAGTCCAAAGGAGTATACGTCTGGCATTCTGAAGTTGGTGCGAACGCCGCTGACCTCGACCGCGACAGACGCCTCACGAGGGAAGCCGCGCAGCAACATGCCCACGTCCGAGGTCGTGCCCCCCAGATCCACCACCATGGCATCCTGGGCCCCAGACAGGAAGGCTGCTCCTCTCATGCTGTTGGTGGGGCCGGAAGCGAAGGTCAGCACCGGATACTTCTCCGCGTAGTCAGCACCCATCAAGGTGCCATCGTTCTGGCTGAGATAGAAGGGTGCCTCTATCTCCATCTCCTTGAGGGCCTTCCTGAAGGACTGCACGATGTTCTGGGCCAACTCACCAAGGCAGGCGTTGAGGATCGCCGCGTTCTCACGCTCCAGCAGCCCCATCCGCCCAATCTCGTGGGACAGGCTGATGGACACATCCCGGATCTCGCCCTGAAGTATCTCAGCGGCGCGCTCCTCGAACGAACCGTTTACGGGAGAGAAGACCGCCGAGATCGCGACCGCCCGAATGCCCTTCGATTTGATATCCTTAGCCACGCCACGGACTTCCTTCTCATCCAGCGGCGAGATCTCTCTACCGTCGAACTCGTGTCCGCCGTGGACCAGGTACGTGTGGTTGCCCAAGGTCTCCCTTAAGTCGGCGGGCCAATCTACCATGGGTGGCAAGCACTCGGTGGCAGGAAGACCCAGCCTCACTGCGGCGGTCTCCATCAGCCTCTTTCTTTCCACCACCGCATTGGTGAAGTGGGTGGTGCCGATCATCACTGCCTTGACCTGCCCCGCCGGCACCTTTGTCTCCTGCAACACGGTCCTGATGGCCGCGGTGATACCGCCGGTGACGTCCGGCGTGGTCGGTGTCTTGTGCCAGCCGACGACCTTGTCCCCGTCCATCAATACTGCATCGGTGTTGGTGCCTCCTACGTCAACCCCAATCCTCATGACCCCTCTCCTCCGTGTAACGTTGTGTAGCCGGCCCGCAGTCCAGAGCCAGCCTCCTAGGAGCCGGCCCTAGCCTTCATCTCCTTGGCCATGGCGCGCGTCGTCTCCTCCAGAAGTTGGAAGTATGTGTCTTCGTCAGTCATCACCAAGAACTTCTTCTCGTCCACCTCTTCCTTCAAACGGCTCAGGAACTCTTCGTCCTCCAGTTGACCGGAGTCAAGCGCGAATCCGATGAGCCTGCTGGCCCCATCGATGAGCCGAAACGTGCCGTAGAGGTGAGGTTCGTTGACCAGCAGATGTGCGCTGGAGAAGAGGAAAGCCAGGATCTCGTAGAGACCCTCTTCGGAAACAACCATACGTGCAGTCATGACTCCCACTCCTTGCCGTAATAGTCAACGAAGGCCAGCTCCCTCAACTCCAGCCTTGGGGGTGGCGCGGGATCCTCCGCTGGATAGCCCAGCGTGAGCACGAGCATAGGCTCTACGTTCTCCGGCAAACCCAGAATCTCACTGATGGCAGACTTGGCGTATGACAACGCGACGCAGGTGCCGATACCCATCTCGTAGGCTGCCAGCATGATGTTCTGCGCCGCTATGGAGCAGTCAGCCAGGTACAGGGCCTCTTTCCAGGCGTTGGCATCCGGCTCCTTGTCGGCACAGATCACAATGAAGGCGGCAGGCATAGCGAAGATGCCAGGGGCGAACTTCCTGATCAGTTCCTTCTGCGATGGTGAGGTCACGACCACGAACCGCCATCTCTGCAAGTTGCCGCCCGACGGAGCCCACCTCGCCGCTTCCAGAAGCCTCTCCAGCTCATCCTTCGCAAGCGGCTTGTCGGTGAACTGTCTAATGCTTCTTCTGCCCTTGAGGGCGTCGATCACATCCATGGAGTACAACCTCCCCACCACTATGGACTCAGTCCCCCGAGGGACTCAGTCGTAAAGGTGACAAGCCACGAAGTGCCCCTCCACCTGTTCCTTCAGGCCTGGCTCGTCCTTGGAGCACCGGGCGTCCTCTCGCACGGGACAGCGAGGGGCGAAACGGCACACTCCCTCCTCACCTCCCAAGGTCGAGATCTCCCCTTCGAGGATGATCTCGTCGGCCTCGAACTCAGGATCAGCAACCGGCATCGCGGAGAGCAGGGCCTGGGTGTAGGGATGCATGGGCTCCGTGAAGATATCCTCGACCGAGCCCAACTCCAGGATTTTGCCCTGATACATCAGCGCCACCCGGTCGCAGATGTAGCGGATCACGGCCAGATCGTGGGAGATGAACAGGTACGTCAGATTGAGCCTCTGCTGCAACTGGAGTAGCAGATCCAGCACCTGGGCCTGGACGGAGACGTCCAACGCCGACGTGGGCTCATCCAGGATCAGCATCTTCGGTTCGAGCGCCAGGGCCCGGGCAATACCGATTCTCTGTCTTTGTCCCCCGCTGAACTCATGGGGGTACCGATACAGGTGGTCTTCCATCAAGCCCACCACGTCGATCAGTTCCCGGACCTTCGCATCCAGAGCACTGCCCTTGGCCCACTTGTGGACCACCAAGGGCTCACCAACGATCCTCTTCACGGTCATTCTTGGGTTCAGCGACGAGTACGGGTCCTGGAAGATCATCTGCATCTCGGAGCGATGCCCCCGCATCTCAGATTCCGACAACTGACAGAGATCCTGACCTTCGAAGAGAATCTCCCCCTCCGTGGGCTCGATCAACCGTAGTACGGTCTTGCCTACCGTCGTCTTGCCGGACCCCGACTCGCCCACGAGACCAAACGACTCGCCCTGCAAGATGGCCAAGTCCACCCCATCCACCGCCTTCACGTATCCCACCACGCGGCTGAAAAGGCCACCCTGCACCGGGAAATACTTCTTCAATCCTCGGACTTCCAACAACACCTCAGCCATCAGAACTCCCGTCTAGCCATAGAGGAAGCAACTGACTTCGTGACCATCGCCGATCTGGACCGGCGGTGGCGGCGGTTCCTCGGCGCAGCGTGGCATGGCATGCTCACAACGGGGATGGAACCTGCATCCCGGTGGTGGGTCCAGCAGATTGGGCACGGACCCTGGTATCCCCTGGATCTCGCCCTTCTTCGTCCCATACGTCGGGATGGCCCTCATCAGCCCCACCGTGTAGGGGTGCTTGGGGCCCTTGAAGATGTCCAGGGCGCTTCCATACTCCACCACCACCCCGGCGTACATCACCGCGACCTTCTGACACATCTTGGCCACCACACCGAGGTTATGGGTGATGAGGAGTACCGAGAGGTCCAACTCCTGCACCAACTCCTCGATCAGACGCAGGATCTGGGCCTGGATGGAGACATCGAGGGCGGTAGTGGGCTCGTCTGCGATGAGCAGCGTTGGGGTTCCGGACAAAGCCGTGGCGATCAGCACCCGTTGTCTCATGCCACCGCTGAACTGGTGAGGGTAGTCGTTGATTCTCCTGGCAGCATCGGCGATGCCCACCCTGCTGAGCATCTCCAACGCCCTGTCTCTGGCCCCGCGCCGGAGCACTCGGACGCCCGGGACCAGGTTCCCCAGACCTCCCAGCATACTCAGTCGCGAAGCCTTCGACGTGTCTTGTCTGGAGCCTATGATGTCTATCATCTGGTCGCCGATGGAGAACACCGGGTTCAGGCTTGTGGTGGGGTCCTGGAAGATCATAGCCAGCTTCTGAGCCCTGAGGAGACGCATCTCTTCGGCGCTCTTCTTCAGGACATCCTCTCCTTCGAATAGGACCTCACCACCGGTGATCTCGCCGGGAGGACAGGGCACGAGGCGTGCAATGCTAAGGGCGGTCATCGTCTTGCCACAGCCGGTCTCCCCGACCAGGCCCAGGATGTCCCCGCGCCACATCTTGAGGTTGACGCCGTTGAGGACTCTGGATACGCCGTCGAAGGTCCGGAAGTTGAGATGGAGGTCCTTGATCTCTACCAGCAAGTTGCTAGTCATGGCAGTCCGACTCCTCAACACTACCTGCGTGCTCTGGGGTCGAGGAGATCTCTTATTCCATCGCCCAGCATGTTGAATCCGAACACAGTCAAGAACATGGCCACTCCAGGGAAGGTAGAATACCACCAGCCATAGGGAAGGAACTCCCGACCCTTGGAGATCATAGCTCCCCACTCAGGGATGGGAGGCTGGGCTCCCACTCCGATGAAGCCCAGCGCTGCCAGGTTCAAGACTGCAAGGCCGAAGTCCATGGAGGCCTTGACCATGATGGCGGAGAGGCAGTTGGGCAGGATGTGGCTGAAGATGATGCGCGGACGAGCCGCTCCCACGCACCGTGCTGCTTCAACGTAGTCTTCCTCGCGAATAGACAGAACCTGGGCCTGTACCAGACGGCAGTAGCCAGGCCACCAGGTGATGGACAAGGCGGCCATGGCATGAAGGATGCTGGGACCCAGGGCAGCGGTTATGGCTAGAGCCAGGAATATCCCCGGCATAGTCAGGAAGATGTCCGTGACACGCATGATCACTTCGTTGATCGCGCCGCCGAAGTAGCCGGCGATGCCGCCCAGTATGATGCCAATGAGCCCCCCAACAAGCACGATCACCGTTCCCGCGATCAGGGTGGTCTGCGTGGCCCAGATGGTGCGCGTGAAGATGTCGCGTCCGTACTCGTCGGTGCCGAACACGTTCTCCCTGGTAGGACCGGTGAGACGTTTCTCCACGTGGGTTGTGAACCCTGCATCGCCCGGATAGGGAACCCAGTAACGTCCCGTGAGGGCGACCAGCAGGAGGAAGACGATAATCACTACACCTACGATGGACAATCGGCTCCGTCGAAACCGGTAGAACCCACGACTCGTCTCATCAATGAAGCCCTGATGCTCAGCTCGCCAACGAGCCCACCAGCCCTTCGTCTCAACTGACACAGTCACCGCACGCACCTATTCCTGGGTATGAGTCACTAGCCATAGCGAATACGCGGATCGATGACTCCGTACGAAAGATCTACCAACAGATTGATGATGGTAAACAGTAAGCCCACGCAAAGCGTGATGCCCATGATGGGCTGGAAATCCAGGGCCATGGCGGACTTGACGGCATACAAGCCTATGCCGGGCCAGTCGAACACGGTCTCTATCATCACCGAACCGCCCAATTGCCAGCCGATAAGGAATCCCAACATAGCCACTGTGGCGATAAGAGCATTCTTGAGCACGTACTTGAAGAGGATCACTCGCTCTGGAAGGCCGCTGGCCCTGGCCATGATCACGAAGTCTTTCTGCATCACCTCGAGGAGATCGGCCCTCAACAGCCTGGTGATCAAAGCAATGCCCAGCAGAGCTTGACAGAAGGCGGGAAGGGTGATGTACTTCAGAGCGATTCCAAACTTCTCCAGATCACCGGCCAGCAAGCTATCCACCAACAGCATCCTGGTCACCGAATCAGGGAAGGGTATGCGCGGGTCGAAGCGCCCGCTGATGGGCAGAAGGTGCAGTTTCATGGTCAGAATCAACTGCAACACCATACCCAGCCAGAAGACGGGCATGCTGATGGAAGAAAGGGCCACCACCCTGGAGAACTGGTCAGGCCATCTGTCCCTGAACACGGCTGCGGCCATGGCCATAGGCACGCCAATGGCGACTGCAAGACAAGTGGACACCAGCACCAGTTCCAACGTCGCCGGGAAGTAACGCCTCAGGTCCATAGCCACCGGATGCCGGTTCATCATGGAGGTGCCAAGGTCACCCTTCAGCACGCCACTCATGTACTGGAAATACTGGAGATACAGGGGCTTGTCGAGACCGAACTCCTCCTCCAGTTTGTGGATCTGCTCAGCGGTGGCCTGAGGGCCAGCGGCCAGCCTCACAGGATCCCCCGGCACAACGTGGGATATCGCGAAAGTGACGATGGACAGCCCGATGAGGACCGGAATCATCAGCAGCAGTCGCCGTATCAAGTAATAACGGAGTCCCACAGTTCACCTTCTCTCATCTGCGGATTCATGGGCAGCCCACCCGCCATGCCGTCACTACAGGGGATTACCGGAGCACCCAGGCCATCGTAGAAGCAGAGACTAGCTCGACGCGCTTGCCTCCTCCCTCACAAGCCGCGCATCGTATCTCGTCCGAGTGTGTACCGACGCCCAAGGGGAATACGCCTCCTGAGGTTACTGAAGCGCTAAGCCAGAGGTCCGCCAGCAGGAGGATTCGGTCCGCGCGCTAGCTGAACACCGTGAAGTGGCCGATCATCCTAGCGTACCAGCCTCACCGCCGAGGTCGCTTCTCCATCGCCGTGCACACAACTCTGCATCCTACAACGACGACTGGTGGTGAGGGCACGACGCTTACGGCCGTGCCTCACCACCAAGTTGCGGACTACCCTTCGATCCACAGGGGCCAGAAGTCGAGCGCGATGTACCCGGTGTATTCGTAGCCTTTGACCCGGTCCGAGAAGCCGAGCATATTGGGTATGGTGTAGACCATGATCGCCGGGATATCCGCCATGATCATCCCTTGCATGTCCTTCACCAGCTCCATCCTCTCTTCCGCGTCGGCCGTCCCCTCAGCCTCTTCCAGCACTGCATCGAAGTCCGCGTTCTTGTAGAAGCAGGAAGACTGGAAGGTGCCTCCTTCTGGCTTGTCCCAGAACTTGGAGTAGTACTGGTACCGGAACCACTGAGTGGCGATCGGACCGATATCATCAGCGATGGCGATCGTATCTGCTCCGGTGTCTGGGAATGTGGACATGGCAACCATGTCCGGCCACACCATGGGGACCAGATTCAGCGTGATGCCGAACTGAGCCAGTGGCTCGGCGAGCATCGTGCCCATGGCCTCTTCGAACGGCAACCCGGTCACGTACACGAAGTCTAGGTCCAATCCACCAGCCGCCCACTGCGTCTTGTCCAAATACTCCCGGGCTTTCTCCAGATCCTGACGGTAGAGTGGCTGGACGCTGGGGTCATGGCCTGGCACGCCGTCAGGTAGACAGCCAGTGAGTAGCGGACACAGTCCCGGGCCACCCTGCGTGGCGACAAAGCCTTCGTAGTCAAAGGCATGCGCCATGAACTTGCGGAAGTTGACGTCCGTGAACGGCTCCTTCTGGTTGTTCATCTTGATATACAAGCTCAAGAAGCCCGCGTTCACTTCGGTGTGGGTCCCTGGATTGTCGTCGATCAAGGACAAGTCATCCGCGGGGATTGTATCCACGACGTCAACCTCGCCGGCCAGCAAAGCCATTCGTCGCTCTGCGCTGTCGCGGATGATCCTCCAGATCACACCTGCAAGCCGACCTTCTTCCGGCCATCCGCGCCAGTAGTCGGGGTCCGCCTCGAGCTCATATACCGTTCCAGGCTCCCAGCGCTTGATTCTGAAGGGCCCTGAGCCGGCGGAGTTCTCCAGCAGCCACTGCTCTCCCTTATCGCCGTTGGACTCATGGGCCATCACCTCGTCGGGATTGGCAACGAAGACCGCTCCCGCGTATCCCAGTAGCCAGGGCAGGTCGGCGAAGGGTGTGGTAAGGACGATACGCAGGGTGTAGTCGTCCACGACTTCTATGCTGTCCTCGTTCATCACCGGCAGTATGTTGGCCGCCCGGGGCCTCTGGAATTCCAAGATGCCTTTGAGCGTCCATTCGACCGCGTGCGCCGTCAGCGGGGTACCGTCGTGGAACACGGCACGGTCATCGAGATGGAAAACCCATTCCCTGACGTCATCAGACACGTCGTAGCTCTTGCAGACATTGGGCGTCAGCTTAGGCGGCCATCCTTCCTGCCACCACAGCGAGTCGTAGACGGCTCGCATCATGGCGTTGATGGAGTAGTCTCCCCTATCCCGGGGATCCAGGGTGGGGATGTCTTGCCCGCCGGCATAGATTAGCACTTGTGGCTCAGCAGCCGGCTCGAGCGTGGCTGTCGGCTCGGGGGGCACTGGCGTTGCAGTTGCACCCGGTGCCGCAGGCGCGGTGGTCGGTGTTGGTTCCGGTTCCGGCGTAGACGGCGCACCACACCTGGTGGCCAGGACAGCACCACCACCCGCCAACAACTGAAGGAACCGCCGTCGCGTCACCTCTCGACGCAGTGCCTTCACCGCATCACTTTCCTCTCGCCTTCCCATCGTTCTCGTTCCTCCTCTGTGCCTGCTCCATAGATCACGTCATGGCAGCGGAGATCTGAGTGCCGCTCCCACCTTCCAGGACAAGATGAGAACCCCCGGGCCCTGCTACCCGCCTTGCACATCTCCGCTCGCCAATTCACACGATGTAGGCTTCCATGTCTGGCAGGCTATCACCCCCTCTCATTGTTTAGTCACGTCCCTCTGCAGCGACGAACCGAGATTCCATAGATAGAGAAGCTTCAGCCAGGCTGAGCCTCTCATAGAGCCGAGATAGTTGGGATCGAACCTGTTGTGATGCGGTAGACACGCTGGCCGATGTGAATGTTCCGCCATTTAGGCAAGTATATCACAGAAGGCAACACCTGTCAAGTCAACTTGGGTGATAGACCAGCACAACTTGCCAACGGCCTTGGTCTGCGCAATGATGGTTCTGGCAAGCCGCGCGAAGCGAGGCATCCAGGTCAGGGGTGGTGGTGAGAAGGCGCTGGCCACATCCTCGAAGACGATGCCGTTGGCCTCCACCAAGCCCCTCAGAGGCGTCTCAGATGCCGTGAGGATGACCTGAGGCGTGTTCTCCTTCACCGTAGTAGCTCCTCGAACCCCCCGACGAACCATCGCTTGCTCCTTCACAAAAAGAGAGCGTGGAGGTTGCTCCACGCTCTTCTGTAGTACTGACCTTTGTCTAAGCTCTCACCCAGGGTCCGGCGGCCCTCCAGCGCGAAGCAGCGCCTCTAGAGGCATGTAGAGAAAGTAGTAGACGCCCACACCAAGAGACCTGGTGCCCCGGTCAGACCTTAGATTGTATGTACCCGCCGTCTCGATCACTCTGTCGTCTCCGTGTTGGGCCCAGTATAGCATAAGTTTCGCTGCGTGACAAGCGGCAGCCTCCCAGGCGCAGATCGAAGAAGTCTGGCCATGCAACAGGTGGTCCTTGACGAGTGTCCAGACTCTTGCCACCCTTGAGGCGTACCCGAGCGTCGACCGGCGAGTTCGTTGCCCACCTCCACCACATGTGATAGAATAGGGTAAACTTCGGCAGGAGGAACGGTGCCATGGTGGGGAGAATAGTAGGCTACGTGGTGGCGGGTATCCTTATTCTTTTCGGCGTGCTCTATCTGTGGTCCATTCCAGCGGCGGGATCCGGCCAGCTCGTCTCCAGGTTGATCGTGGGAGTCATCTCTGTGGCGGTCGGAGTGGCCATCATCTGGGTGGTGAGGACCAGAGGGCCAGCCACGATACAGCAAATCACGCAACAGGTGGAGCTGGACCTGGAGGCGGGGGGTGAGCTGAACGTGGAGCAGCTCAAGTGCCAGAGCTGCGGCGCGGAGCTGAGCAAGGACAGTGTGTCACTGGTCCAAGGTGCCGTGATGATCAATTGCCCCTACTGTGGATCCACGTACCAGCTTACGGAGGAGCCAAAATGGTAGGCCAACGTCCCTCGCGGTTCGCCCGCCTGGCGGTCGGGTTGTTCCTGACTGCACTGATCTTCCTCGTTCCCGTGCAGACCGCCCTGGCCCAGGATTACAGCTTCACCGTGGACAGTAACTTCTCCTCGGTGTACGTGCAGGAGGATGGGTCTGTAGACATCGTCTACGACGTCACTTACACCTGCGATCCGGGCGCCCACGTCATCGACATCGTGGATATCGGCTTGCCCAACGACTACTATGACCTATCCAGCGCCACGGCCACCATCGATGGCAAGCCAGTGACCGGCATCTACAAGTCCGAATGGCTGGACACTGGCGTGGAGATCCATTTGGGCAGCAACGATATCCGGCCCGGCGAGACGGGGACCCTGCATCTGGAGATCAACAACCCCCACATGGTGTACCAGGACGACGATGACGAAGAGTATGCCAGCGTGAGGTTCTATCCCCACTACTACGAGGGAACTGGCCATGGCACCAGCTACCTGCGAGTGAGCTTCTACTTCCCCCCGGGGGTTCAGCCTGACGAGTCTCGCTACCATGACCAGGAGTTCACCGAGGCTGCCGTCGAAGCCGATCGCATCGTAATGACCTGGGTGAACACAGAGGCACGAGCCGACCGGCAATACCAGTTCGGCATCTCCTTCCCCAAGAAGTACGTGAATCAGGTCTACGCCAAACCCGCCTTCGATTTCGTGGGGACGATACTCGGTGTGGTAGGCGCTCTGTTCGGCAGCCTCCTGCCTCTCACCATCTGCGGCGGCTTCGCTCTGTGGGTCATCCTGGGTGCGGTGATTGGCTCCGTGAGACGCCGCGGTAGACTGATGGACTACATGCCGCCCCTGGTGTCCGTGGAAGGGCTAGGGATCAAGCGAGGTCTTACCGCCGTCGAGGCGGCGACCTTGCTGGAGGCCCCGCTCAACAAAGTGCTGACCATGATCCTCTTCAGCCTGGTCAAGAAGGGCGCCGTGCGGGTAGTTTCGCAGAAGCCCCTGCGACTGGAAAAGGCAGATCCCTTGCCCGAGGGATTACACACCTACGAGAATGACTTCCTCGGGGCCATCAATAAGAAGGGAAACCTCAGCCAGAAGGAGCTGACCGGGATCACAACGAAGCTGATCAAAGACGTCAACCAGAAGATGAAGGGCTTCCACGCCAAGGACACCATCGCCTTCTACAAAGACATCGTGTCCCGGGCCTGGAAGCAGGTCGAAGCGGGCGACACTCCTGAGGTCGTGGATGAGAACCTGGAATGGATGATGATGGACGAGGAGTTCGAGAAGAAGATGCCGGATACCTTCGGCTCGAAACCTCTACCCATGCCTGCATGGTGGTGGGTCCACTCTACTCCGGACACCTCCTCAAGACCATCTACCAGCGTCGGCAAGGCTGCCCCGTCTACGGGCGGGCCACGGACCGTGCCCGGCGCTCAGTTCGCCGACAGCGTGGTGAGTGGCATAGAGGGCGTATCCAATACCATCGTCACTAACCTCTCCGACTTCACGGCGCGAGTCACCAGGGTTACCCATCCAGTCCCGGTGACCAGGTCCTCGAGTAGCTCGAGCAGCAGCAGTGGAGGAAGTAGCTGCGCCTGCGCCTGTGCGTGCGCCGGGTGCGCCTGTGCCTGCGCTGGAGGAGGTCGCTAGCAGATTCGGGGAAGCATCTCACCGGCCAGCATATCCACGATGCGGGTCCCACCGATCCGGGTCGTGAGTAGGACTTTGCCCGCTGTCTGATTCGTGACCTCGCCGATGATGGTAGCCTCGCGCCCCAGAGGGTCTGCGCGCATTGCCTGGAGGAGCTTCTCCGCATCGTCAGAGGCGACCACTGCCACCAGCTTTCCCTCGTTGGCCACGTACAGAGGGTCGTAGCCGAGCATCTCGCACGCCGCGCGCACACCGTCGTGCACCGGGACATCCGCCTCGCTAATCCTCATCGTGACCCCGGATTGGAGAGCTATCTCGTTCAGCGAGGTTGCCAGACCTCCCCTCGTGGGGTCCCGGAGGACGTGTATCTCGTGAGAAACCTCCATCATCGCTGAGACGAGGCCATTGAGCGGTGCCACGTCGCTTCTGAGCTGCGTCCGGAAGGCCAGTCCCTCTCGCTCGCTGAGCACGGCGATGCCGTGATCCCCTATCGCTCCCGAGAGCAGGACCACGTCACCCGGTCGTGCATGGGAAGCCGAGATGTCTACTCCCTCTGGCACGACCCCGACCCCAGCCGTGGTCACGAAAAGCTGGTCTGCCCCGCCTTTCTCCACCACCTTCGTGTCCCCAGCGACGATCTCCACCCGTGCCTCGTCTGCCGAGGCCTTCATCGAAGCCGCCACCTTACGCAGAATGTCCAGGTCTAAACCCTCTTCGAGAACGAAGCCTGCTGACAGATAGAGAGGCGTGGCCCCCACCATAGCCAGGTCGTTCACGGTGCCGCAGACCGCCAGCCGTCCGATGTCACCCCCCTTGAAGAACAAAGGCTTGACCACGTAGCAGTCCGTCGTGAAGGCGAGGCGACCCGGGCTGGCGCCGGGTTCCACTACGGCCGAATCGTCCAGCCTGGCTAGGGCGGGCGCAGGGAAGTGAGGCAGGAAGACATCGTGCACCAGATCGTGAGATAGCCTTCCTCCCGCGCCATGGGCCAACAGAATCTTGTCCAATGTCTCCATCCTCGCGTCAGGGGCGCAACCTCATGCCCCCGAGTATCGATAGTATGCAGCGCAGGTACCCTCACTGGAGACCATACATGGCCCCACAGGTCGTGGAGGGGTGCACACGGTCCCGAACAACGGGCATTCGGTGGGTCTGGCCGCACCTCTGATCACGTCGCCACAGATACACCCCGCAGGCTCCTCCGGCGGGCCGGGGTCCACGTCGAAACGGCCCCACGCAGCGAAGCGACGGAATTCGCCTTTGAAGGCAAGACCACTGTCGGGGATGCTCCCTATTCCACGCCAGTCGGCAGCGCAGACCTCGAAGACCTCGTACATGAGGTCCAGGGCCCTCTGGTTGCCGTCTGCCCGCACGCTGCGCGTATAGGCGTTGTCCACGCCCGGGTCCTCCGATTCGATCCGCTCTACCAAGGTGTAGATGCCCTGCAACACGTCAAGCGGTTCGAAGCCGGTCACGACGCAGGAGAGGCCATAGTCCCGAGGGACGAACTCCCAGGCCTGTGATCCGATGACCGTGGTCACGTGCCCGGGCCCGATGACCCCATCGAGGCGCGATTCCCCCAGATCGAGGATAGCCTTCATCGCCGGCGGCGTGAGCTTGTGCAGGGACACCACGAAGAAGTTGCCGATCCCTTCCTCCTCTGCCTGGAGAACTGTGGCGGCGATCGTGGGAGCGGTAGTCTCGAAGCCAATGCCCACGAAGACCACCGCTCGGTCCGGGTTCTCCCTCGCGATGCGCAAGGCGTCGAGGGGTGAATAGACCAGACGGACGTCCCCGCCCTCGGCCTTGGCCTGCTCCAGGCTGCTCCTGCTCCCCGGGACGCGCACCATGTCGCCGAAGGTGGTGACGATCACATCTGGCTCCCTCGCCAGCGCTATGGACCAGTCCAGATCGGAGTTGGCCGTGACACAGACCGGGCAACCCGGTCCAGAGAGCAACTCTATGGTTGCAGGCAAGAGTTGCCGGATTCCGTGTTTGAAGATGGCGACGGTGTGAGTGCCACAGAACTCCATGATCCGGATGGGACGGGTGGAGCGACGTCGAATTCCTTCCACGAGGGTCGCTGCCAGGTCCGGATCTCCGAATTCATCCACATACTTCATCGTCTGCTCCGTCACTGCGTCGCTAGATCCCTGCCACCGATTGTGTCGCCTTCAGTCTCCGCTGTGGGCCGTGTGGTGGGCTATCACCGCCTGGCCGAGGGAGACACCCCCATCGTTGCACGGCACCTGGGCGTGGGTCAAGACCTCGAGACCAGCATCCTCCAGACCGCGCCGGGCCTTGGTCAGCAACAAGCGGTTCTGGAAACAGCCTCCGCTCAGGGCCACACGCTGAAGCCCGCTCGCTCCCGCTACTCGACGACACATCTCCACGATCATCAGGGCCACGGTGTTGTGGAACCTCATGGCCACTGTGGGGGCCGGTACCTGAGCGCGATGATCCTCCACGATCCCCCGCCACATCCCCTCGAGCTCGATGACCCTGATCCCCTCTACCTCTCTTGTCGAGAAGGGGTAACTCGCGCCGTCTCCTCCATCGTAGGCCATCATCTCCAACTGCACGGCCGCCTGTCCCTCGTACGTGGCCTGTCCCTGGAAGCCAACCAGTGCCGACACCGCATCGAACAACCGCCCGCAGCTCGAGGTCAGCGGAGCGTTGATGCCCTTTTCGATCTGCTGCTTGATGATGCCCAGTTCCTCGGGGTCCACGTGCCCCAGGAAGGGAAGAGCCTCCTCCAGTCCCTCGTCACCCAGCAGGGAGTACAGGTGGCTAACAGCGATCCGATATGGCCTATGGATAGCCGCGTCGCCACCCGGCAAGGGCAGGTACTGGAGGTGCCCTACTCTGCGGAAGCCCTCGTAGTCAGCCACGAGAAACTCGCC
>DAOUEW010000229.1:0-8218 GCA_034430275.1 Anaerolineae bacterium
GGATCACTCGTCGCAACTCTTCGTCGGCGCTGGTGGGCTCCGAACCGGGTCGCGTGGACTCACCACCGACATCTATGATATCTGCTCCCTCCTCGATCATTCTCTGAGCCTGGTCCAGCGCCTTTTCCACGTCGTGCCCTAGACCATCTCCAGAGAACGAGTCGGGGGTGACATTCACCACTCCCATGATGTACGTTCTGCTGCCCCACTCGAACGACCGCTTGCCGATCTCCATGGGCGAGACCTCGTCTCTGGCGTACCAGGCCAGAGCCTGTTCCATGTCAGAGGCCATGGCCACGAGGCTCTTGAAGGGCTGCAAACGGAGCTTCCTGATGAGGCCCACGAAGTGGCGCAGAGTCCCCAGTAGCAAGACGTCGCTAGTGGACTCTTTGGTGGAATAGACGTCCCTGGAGGTCACTGCCTCGCCCCCGCGAGCCAACATCTCCTGCTTGACGATATTCGCCGCAGCGAAGTTGAGGTTCTCGAGCTTGACCGCGCGGAAGCAGGCCTTGGGGGCCATGATCTTGATGCCCGGAGGAGAGGCCCCGATCTTTTGCATCTCCTCCTCTATCCTGGCCTGGGGATCGAGACTCAGAACCCGGACATTGAACCGCTTGGTCAAGCCAGCCTACCTCCTGCGAGGATCTGCCATGTCCAGGATGGAGAAGAACTCGGCTCTCGTTACAGGGTACGTGCGGAAGATGCCCCTACTGGCCGAGGTGACTAGACGACTGCCTGGCTTTCTTACGCCTCTCATGGTCATACACAAGTGCTCTGCCTCAATGACCACCCCTACTCCTCGAGGTTCCAGCGCTTCCATGATCGTGTCCGCTATCTGTCCGGTCAGCCGCTCCTGGAGTTGAGGCCTCCGCGCCAGGATCTCCACCACACGGGCAAGCTTGCTGATCCCCACTAGGCGTCCCCTGGGGATGTACCCCACGTGGGCCAGCCCATGAAAGGGGAGGAAGTGGTGCTCGCACATGGAGTAGAACGGGATGTCCTTCAGCACCACCATTTCCTCGTGCTTCTCGTCCTCGAAGCCCACAGCCAGGATCTCCTTCGGATCCTGGCCGAGGCCGTTGAAGACCTCCGCGTACATCTGTGCGATGCGGGCGGGCGTGTCCACCAACCCCTCCCGAGTGGCATCTTCGCCGATGGCCGAGATGATCTCCCGTATAGCCTTACTGATCGCCTCTTGATCGATCAACGCTGCCGCCCTCCATCAAGAACTCACCGCTTGGGCTGCACAGTCCATGACTACAACCTGAGTCTCGGATGGTAGCCCACTCTTTGATACATTCAGCCGGTCCAATGGAGCGACGTCCTTGACGCCCATTTCTTTCAAGAATGGATCCACGGGCTGAAGTTTCAGCCCGCGCAGGTGTTCTGTCCCATAGTGCATCGGAATCACAATTCTGGGTTCCAGCAGACTGATCACCTCTGACGCCTTGGCCGCCCCGAGGGTGGAGCTCCCTCCCACCGGGATGAGCAGGACGTCCACCTCGCTCAGTTCCTCCACCTGCGACTGCGTGGGCACGCGTCGCATATCTCCCAGGTGGCAAACGGTGATACCCTCCATGTCGAAGACGTACACCGTGTTGCGTATTCCAGACTGCGTACGGGTATCTTCGTAGTGGGTAGGAATACCGATTACGAAAATCCCTTTGATCTCATACTCCCCCGGCCCGCTGATGACCCTCGGCTGTCCCTTTACCGCCTTCAAGTTGGCATGATCGGGATGATCGTGACTCACCGTTACGATGTCGGCCCGGAGCCGTGGGAGACCATACCCGATCTGACCGCTGAACGGGTCTGTGACCACTGTCCCAGCTCTGCCTCGCAGTCTGAAGCACGAATGACCATACCAGGTAATCTGCATCGTCGTCCTCCGGCGACAGCGCTGGCTGTCGTTGAGCGCTACCGCTCCATTATAGGTCAAGCCATCGGGAAATGGAAAGACAACATTGTGAATGTGTGCCGGGGGCGTGTTCGACGGACGCTCGGCTTCTGTTCGGTGTCTGGGTTGCCATCCGCACGGCGGCGCCAAGAGTCCGGTGTTTTGCTTATCCCAGGAGTTGTGATAGTATTGCTCACTCGGGAGACCCGAGCGTGCACGCTTCCGAGCCAAGGACGCTCAGTTAGAGATGGAGTGCTAGTCTATCTCTGGAGTAGTCTGCCCCTGAAGATTGCAGCACCCCGCCAGCGTCGAGCATCCAGAGAGAAGAAAGGAGACCAATGGGGCCAGCCGTACTACATCTGGGCCGCCTCTCCATATCCTCCTACGCAGCCCTGGTAGGCCTAGGACTCATCCTGGCCCTGGCGATCACCTACCTGGAGGCCAGGTGGAGAGGCAGCGACGTTGTGAGGAGTATGGATGCGGCTCTCTGGGCGCTGGTGGCGGGGATCATCGGGGGTCGTGCGGCCTACGTGGCTATCTATTGGCCCTACTTCTCATCCCACACCAGAGAGATCCTCTCCTTGTCGCAGGGTGGTTTGGCCTTCCAGGGAGCCTTCGTAGCGGGCGTAGTGGGCCTCTTGATCTACAGTCTGTGGACGGGCACGGCCTTCTGGGGACTCGCCGACACGGTGGCCCCGGGCTTGGCGCTCGGGCAAGCCGTGGGCTGGATAGGTTGCCTCTGCACCGGCTGCGGGTACGGTCTGGTGACGAGAGGCGTGTTGGCCTACGACCTCAGAGACATCTATGGGATTCTGGCCTATCGCTATCCCACCCAGATCCTGATCAGCCTGCTCAACCTGGCAATCTTCGTCTTGATCTTCGCTCTAGCCAGAATGCCAATCCATCGCCGCCCCACGCCAGGGCTGACGGCTGCTCTCTATCTGGCGCTCAACTCAGCGGGTCTCTTCTTTCTGGAGTTCCTCCGCGCTGACGAGACGCTGTACTTCGGCACACTGCGCTGGAGCCAGGCCGTCGAGGCTCTGGAGTGCGCGGTGGCCCTCCTGACCCTGGCCATTCTATGGACCAGGCGCAAGAGGGCCGCCACCTCCCAGCACTCCAGCTCCTCGTAGGAGCGCTGCAGCGCCTACTGTATCTCGACGACGCCCCCGGCACTCTCGATCTTGGCCTTCGCCTGCTCTGCCTCTTCCTTGCTCACACCCTGCCTGACAGGGCTCGGCACGCCTTCCACGAGTTCCTTGGACTCGCGGAGTCCCAGATCGGTCAGCTCGCGCACGGCTTTGATCACCTGGATCTTCTGGGCGCCGAAATCCTTGAGGATGACATCGAACTCGGTCTTCTCTTCCTCTTCGGCGGCAGCAGCAGCGCCGGGCGCCGCCGCCACAGCACCCATAGCCACCATGGGCGCCGCCGCGGTTACACCGAACTTCTCCTCGATGGCCTTGACCAACTCCGACAACTCCAGGACCGTCATCGAACTCAAGGCATCGATGATCTCATCGATGGACAACCCCGTCTTCTTGGTCTCCGCCTTCTTCGTCGTCTTCTTGGCTTCTTTCTTCTCTTTCTTTTCCTTCGCTTCCGCCATGACTATCTCCTTTCCGTTTGGGACAGAATAGCTTCAACTTTGTCTATGCTTCAGTCTCGCCCATCTGCTCTACACGCGCCTGCAATACGTAGGCGAGGTCCTGTAGTGGCGCATTCAACACATTCACCAGCCCATGTAGCGGTCCCGATATTCCGGCCAGGACCTGGGCGAGGAGAACCTCTCTGGACGGCAACGAAGCCAGGTCGGAGATCTGAGCCGCGTCCAGCAGCCCTTCTCCCAGCAAACCTCCCCTTATGGACAGGAGCTTGCCCTCCTTGCTGAAGTCAGCCAGCACCTTGGCTGGCCCAGTGACTTCGTCGTAGCAGAATCCGATTGCCGTCGGCCCGTCGAACAGCGACGGTTCCCAGCGTAGCCCAGCTTGCTCCATGGCCAGCCTTACCAGATTGTTCTTCACCACGTGGAAGCCGGTTTCCTCTTCGCGCAGCCTGTTCCGCAGCTCACCCAACTCAGCGGTGTTCAGCCCCCTGTAGTCGGTCATGATCAGGGCCTGGCTGCGCGACAGCTTATCGGCCAGATCCTCAACTATTCGTTCCTTCTTCTCCCGAGATATCGCCATGTATTCTCACCTCCTAGCCGTTTGGCCCCAGCTCAGACATGGGACCGTCCCATTTCACACAGGCTACCCCACCTTCGTCCAGAATCGTCTGTGTCAGGTCATCCGGGTAATCCGCCATGAAGTGCACCTCCGTGATTCCCGCATTCACTATCATGCGAGCGCAGAGTGAACAAGGTTTGTAGGTGCAATACAGCGTGCTGCCCACCAAGCGAATGCCCTCACGGGCCGCTTGCACGATGGCGTTCTGCTCGGCGTGCAGCCCATAACAGTACTCCTGTCGGGTCCCCGACGCGATGCCTTCCTTCGCCCTTATACAACCACCCCTATCTGCACAATGCCTCATACCTCTCGGTGGACCGTTGTACCCGGTAGACAGTATCTGCCTGTCCTCGTTCACTATCACCGCGCCTATCTGGTGCCTGAGGCAAACAGAGCGGGACGCTACGACCTGGGCAATGTGCATGAAGTACTCATCCCAGCTCGGTCTCATGGCCTCGCACCCTTGCCACCAATGTCGAGGCCACTCTCCTCGCCGCTGTCACGCCAGAGTCGGCACTTGGCCCACTCCCAGCTATGCTGCCAGAGATGCAGCCCCTTGCTCAAGGCTACAATCTCCCCATCTCCCACCTCTAGGGCCGAGGCCAGTTCCTCCTTGAGGAGTTGCGTGGCCGCCATGTTCGCCGGGAATCCACCCCACAGGTCCCAGGAGCGATAGTAGACCACGAAGTGCAGCCTGCTATCCAGAACTCGCGTGTCGATCAGCCTGAGGCAAGGTGGGTGCTCCAGGTGGATGCTAGAGGCATCACCTATGGTGATACACCCCTGATTGGTGTCGGGTCCATTCTTGTACTTCTCCAGCAGAGGCAGCAACTGCGCGTGCACGTAGCTCCCATAGGTGTACTCTTCAGTAGGCTGCTTATCAGCGCCCACGAAATAGGCATGGAAGTACTCCTCCACGTATTCCATAGTCGTGGGTGGAGGTACCCCGACCCCCGGCGGCATCTGCGGCACCAGGGGCCGCTGACCCGGGTTGCTGACTTTCAGGACCACGAAGTCCAGTTCTTTCCTTTTCTGGCCGACGAAGCTCCCCTGATCAACGGTGTACTCCCGTCCCTCGTCCAACACCTTGCCCAGCAGAGTGAACCAGGCATCGGAGAGATCGAAGGCCTCAACATTGGTGACTCTCAACACTTGCCCCCGCCGACATCCTTCCCAGTCGACACCGTAACACCAAAAAGACCTCCGTGCCCACGCACGAAGGTCCTCCACCCAGCCCCGCCTCGAAGCTGGGAAACAGAAACCACCGCCTGGGCAGGGAATTGAGCGCCTAGCGCGCCTGCCGTCTTGGGCTACGATATGACTATGGTAAGCTGCTCTCTACTGGTCGATTATGCTGCTCGCAAGGCTATGGCTTCGGCGATGTCGACCTTAACTCCAGGCCCCATAGTCGAAGTCATCACGATCTTCTTGATGTACTGGCCCTTGGCCCCAGGCGGCCTGGCACTCTGGATGGCTTCCACCAGCGAAGCGAAGTTGTCACGTAGCTGTTCGGGTTGAAAACTCGCCTTGCCAATCGGTATGTGGATGTTGGCGGTCTTGTCCATCTTGAACTCGACCCGTCCCTTGCGCAGCTCGTCGATGACACGCCCCACGTCCTCGGGCTCCACCACCGTCCCTGACTTGGGGCTAGGCATCAAGCCCCGTGGCCCCAAGATGCGACCAAGCTTGCTGACCTTGCCCATCATCTGCGGGATGGCTATGGTAGCGTCGAACTCTAGCCAACCATCCTCCATCTTCTTGATCAAGTCGTCGTCTGCAACGTGGTCGGCACCAGCTTCCTCCGCCAGCTTCGCCGCTTCGCCCTCAGCAAAGACCACGATCCGCACCACTTTGCCCGTGCCGTGCGGCAGAGTGACCGCACCCCGCACTTGCTGGTCGGCCTGGCGGGGGTCCAGGTTCATGCGCACGTGAACCTCCACGGTGGCGTCAAAGTTGGCGGTGGATGTCTCCCTCACCAATTCAACAGCCTCCTGCGGGGGGTAGGACCTGGCCCTATCGATCTTGTCTACCGCATCACGGTATTTCTTGCCGTGCTTTGCCACTCAATCCTCCTCAACGACCAGACCCATGCTTCGGGCCGTGCCCTCTATGATCCTTTCCGCCCCCGCCAGGTCTATGGCATTGAGATCGCTCATCTTGAGCCGGGCTATCTCGCGCACCTGTCTCCTGGACACGGTGCCCACTTCTTCGCCACCCGGCTCGATAGATCCTTTCTCTATGCCAGCAGCCTTCTTCAACAGGTCAGAGGCCGGAGGGGTCTTGGTCACGAAGGTGAACGACCGGTCAGCATAGATGGTGATCTCCACCGGGATGATCTGCCCCGCTTGGCTGGAGGTGCGAGAGTTGTACTCTTTGCAGAAGGTCATGATATTGATGCCATGCTGGCCCAAAGCGGTGCCCACCGGCGGCGCCGGACTGGCCTTCCCGGCCGGTATGTGCAGTTTCACCACTGCGGCTACTTTCTTCGCCATTCAGCCTCCAAAACGTTCACTCCGTCTGCACTTGCAGGAAATCCAGCTCCACGGGCGTCTCGCGCCCGAAGAACGACACAAGGAGACGTACTTTGCCTTTCTCGAGATTCAGATCATCCACGGTGCCTAGGAAATCGGCGAACGGACCATCCACGATTCTAACGGAGTCACCGATGCGGAAGCTCACCTTGACCTTCGGCGCCTCCTCCTCCATCCGCCGGAGAATGGTATCTACCTCCTCCTGGCGCAGCGGAGTGGGCTGGTTGCCCGATCCTACAAACCCCGTCACCCCAGGCGTATTGCGGACAGCGAACCAGGACTCGTCGTTCAGAATCATGTCGACCAGGATGTATCCCGGGAAGATCCTCTGCTCCACCGTTCGACGTCGTCCATCACGAAGCTCCACTACCCCCTCAGTCGGGACGACCACCTCGAAGACGTAGTCCTGCATGCCCATGGACTCTATGCGGCTCTCCAGATTCTTCTTCACCTTGTTCTCATAACCGGAGTAGCTGTGGATGACGTACCAATACCGCCCTTCCTGACGCCTAGCCTCCTCTTCGGTCTCGGCGTCCTCGTCGACCGGCGCAGGCTCTTCGTCCGATGGTTCCACCTCAGCAACAGGGGGTTCATCCTCTTCCGACGACGTTTCCTGAGCATCGTCCTCCAAAGACGTTTCAGCGACTGCCTCGTCCGGTGGCTCTCGCTCAGTCGTGGGGACCTCGCCCCCCTCTTGCGACTGCCCGCTCTGGGCATCGTTCTCCAGGGACGGCTCAGCCACGGCCTCGTCGGCAGCAGGGGCCACGATCTCCACTACCTGTACTTCCTCAGAGTCCTTCTCGAGGACTTCGGGCTCGTCAGACATCCAACCCTCAACGCACTAAGATCGCAAAAAGCTTCGTAAACAACCAGTCCACTATCCCCAGCCCCGCAGCCATGAGCACTGTAACTCCCAGGACGATAGCAGTCATGTTGGCCGCCTCTCTGCGGCTGGGCCACACGACCTTCTTCATCTCCGAGCGCGTCTCTCGAAGAAACCTGACTACGAAGTTACCTCTCTTCGTCTTTGCGTCGGTTCTGGCCATGGATAGATCTCCGCATCCTATTCCCAGGCTCTACGTTCTGTTCCTCTGCCAAAAAGCACCGCCATGACTATGGCGGCTTCGCTTCACAAACTCTTCCTGAGGATGCCCGGTTGGAGGTGTTCCGCGAATGGGCTACCCCTCTCCGGGGCCCACCGCGTAGAGTCGCGGTGCCCCAGCAAGATCACTTGGTCTCGCGATGCAGAGTGTGACTCCGACAGCGCGGACAGTACTTCGAGAGTTCCAGTCGCCCAGGATCGTTTCGTTTGTTCTTCGCGCTGGTGTAGTTGCGCTCCTGGCACTCCGTACACGCCAGGCTGATGATCACCCTTGCTGTCTTCTTGGCCATAAGTGCTCCGTCTTCTCAGTGGACCGACAGGTTCGCTACTCCAGGATCTTAGTGATCACACCAGCACCAACCGTCCGCCCCCCCTCACGTATGGCGAACTGCGACCCGTCCTCCAGGGCCACCGGCACGATCAACTCCACCTTGATGTTCACGTTGTCCCCAGGCATCACCATCTC
>DAOUEW010000230.1:0-4938 GCA_034430275.1 Anaerolineae bacterium
AGATCACGTCGGTGGCCGACCTGGAGCTGGTCAAGCAGGCCTGGGGCGAGATGTTGGTCGGTTGCGAGGGAGAGACGGAACTGTGGCTGGACGAGGTGGCGGCCGGGAACACCGTGACCTACACCTTGACCGTCTCCAACACCGGCCCATCGACGGCTGAGAACGTGACCGTACTAGACGAGCCGCTGCCATACCCTGACCTACTCAACATCGACGTGGAGAGCATCGAAGCCAGCCAGGGTGAGTGCCTGACTGCCGACATCGTCGACGAGCGGCGGCTGAGCTGCAACCTGGGCACCATCGCCCCCGAGATGACGGCCACTGTCACCTTCACGGCAGAAGTGCCATCGTGGGTGCCCGACTACACCGTGCTGGTCAACGATGCCCAGGTCTACAGTGACATGTTCGACGACAACAACGGGAACGACCAGTACAGCAACCAGACCATCGTCAGCCGGGTGGCTGACCTCGAGGTGATCAAGACCCAGGATCCGGAGATCTGTTTGCCCACCTGGGACATCACGTACACCATGACCGTAACCAACCTGGGTCCCAGCGACGTGGAAGGGTTGTTCATCTCTGACACCATCCCCGTCCAGGTGTTGAACCCGACGTGGACCTGCTGTGCCTCCGATGACGGCGAGTGCGACATCCCGTGCGAGCCGCCCACCTGCCCCGTGGAGCCCTGCCCGTGGCCCGACATCGGGCTCTACGCCCAGGCCGATATCCCGGCCGGCGAGTGGGCCATCTACACCGTCAATGGCACGCTGGATTGGTGGCCGTGCGGGCCCTTCACCAACACGGTGACTTTGATCCCGCCGGAGAGCCTGACGCATCCACCTGAGGACATCGACCCGTGCGATGAGAACAACACTGACATCGCGGTCAACGATCCTATCTGCCACTTCGATCCTCTGGTGCTGAAGGCTTTCCCCGGGCCTGACTCCACACCGTAGGATCAGGCGCTGAGTGAATACAAGGGGGCGGCCCTGGAGCCGCCCCCTCTTCCTTGGCGCACCGCCACGTGCTTCCCCAGCGGGCCGCAACTCTCGGTACGCCTGCCAGTATCCTTTTCTCGCCTGGCCCGTTAGACAGAGTGCCGGAGGAACCAGGCGCTAGCTGCCATCTTGACAGACTCAGGATTAAGTAGTACAATAGTTCCGGTCCCCCAAGACCGATGACCGCCCCCGAGCGGTCTCCCGATGTAGGGAAAGGCATGCAACGTTCAGCAGAACCAGGCCGAGTGATCGTTGGACCTCGAGCGCTCAGCCAAGGGTGTAGCATTGACCCTCGTCACCACCCATCTGTGCACCATCCTCTACCTTCCCTCTTCTCCGATTCACTGCTCGCTCCGACCCCACCCGCTGTGGGGCATCGTTCACGTTCAGTAAGATCCAAACGCCGGCGGGCGGGCCATTCAAACCATGAAGGGCATCCTGGGCCAACAGCCCGGATGACTGCCCCCACGCGCAGGGTCCTGCTATCCCTGCGCGCAGACTCTGCTCTATCGAACCGGCCCTATCTATCGCTACGAGAATCAAACCGTGGAGGAACAGTATGCATATCACTCAAAGTCGAACCGGACTGACATCAATCTGGCGCCTGGCGCTGAGCATCGCCCTGTTGGCGGTGCTGGCTCTGGCCGCCCCAGCGCCGCAGGTGGCTCACGCGGCAGACATCGACGTCACCACCACCGACGACGAACTCAACAGCGATAGCGACTGCTCGCTGAGGGAGGCCATCGAGGCGGCCAACACCAACGCCGCGGTGGACGCCTGTACGGCAGGCTCGACAGGCATGGACACTATCTACCTGCCGGCGGGCACGTACACCCTATCCCTGACCGGGAGCGCGGAGGACGCCAACCAGACCGGCGACCTGGACGTCCTCGAGCATCTGACCATCGTGGGCGATGGAGCTGGCTCGACGATCATCGATGCGGATGGCATCGACCGGGCCCTGCATGTCGTGCCCGAGGATCCCACGCTCGACATCATCTACCTGTACATCTCCGGCGTCACCATCACCGGCGGAACGATTACTGATGCTGACGGCTACTGTTTCGAATACTTCACGTCAATTAGGGGAGGCGGTGGCATCTGCACCGGCGGCCTGGCTACCGTGCTCACGGTCGCCGATTCCGTGATCACCGGGAACCTCGTCACCGCGACCGGTACGTTGGCCGGCGGCGGCGGCATCATGGCCTCAGGCAACGTCGGCCTGGACAATTGCACCGTCAGCAACAACAGCGTCGCTGGCGAGTTGACCGGCATGGGCGGCGGCTTGTTCACTCTCACGACCATGGACATTGCAAACAGCACCTTTAGCGGGAATGAGGCCTACAACGGAGGCGCGATCGCGCCCATCACCATACTGGAGGGAATGGGCACATCCACCATAGTCAATAGCACTTTGAGTGGCAACTCCGCAGCTATGGGCGGTGGACTAGGAACTTTCACGGCCACCTACCCGGATGTGACACTCACCAACTGCACGGTCACAAGAAACGCGGCCTTAATGGGGGGGGCTGGCCTCTACAACGGTGGGGGCACAGTGCAACTTAAGAACATCATCGTGGCCGACCAACTCCTAGGGGGCGACTGCTCCGGCACTATGACCTCCCTGCAATACAACATCGACAGCGACAATACGTGCAATCTCACCCTCCTTGGGGACCAGCCCAGCACCGACCCACTCCTGGGGCCGCTTCAGGACAACGGCGGCCCCACCCTCACGCACGAGTTACTGGCGGGAAGCCCCGCCACGGATGGCGTGGCAAGCGGCTACTGCACCGTCTCTACCGATCAGCGTGGAGAGCCCAGGCCGGAGGACGGCGACGGGAACCTCGTCGCGCTGTGCGACATAGGGTCCTACGAGGCCGCCAGCGTACCGCCCTTCTCGGAGATATCCATCCAGAAAGCCACCAACGGCTACGACGCCGACAGTCCGCCCGGCCCTTACATCCCGGTGGGTAACGCAGTAGGCTGGACCTACGAGGTCACCAACACTGGTGACACCGTGCTGAGCAGCATCTACGTTACTGACGATCAGGGGGTGGCGGTCACGTGTCCCGAGACCAGCCTGGATCCGGACGAGTCCATGACCTGCACCGCGAGCGGCACGGCGCAGATCGGGCAGTACTCAAATACCGCGACTGTGTACGGCACACCACTTGTCGGCGAAGTAGTCTCTGACAGCGACGCCAGCCACTACTTCGGTACATCCCCTGCCATCGATATCGAGAAGGCCACCAATGGCCAGGACGCTGACGGCGCGCCCGGGCCGGAGATCGCGGTGGGGAACCCTGTAAACTGGACCTATGAGGTTGTGAATAGAGGCAACGTCCCGCTCACCGGCATCACGGTGCAAGACGATCAGGGTGCCGTCGTGGATTGCCCGCACTCCGCTCTGGGGCCGGCCGAATTCATGACCTGCACCGCGAGCGGCGTCGCCGAACTCGGACAATACGAGAACCTCGGCAGCGTGACCGGGTACTACGGCACCACCCAGGTCACTGATAGCGATGCAAGCCACTATCTGGGCGTGACGGAGGCCGACCTGACGATCACCAAGACCAGTGACCCTGTCACGGCGTATCCCGGCGACCAGATCACCTACGGTATTCGTGTGACCAACCTGGGCCCCTCCGAGGCTTTCGGCGTGCTGGTAACAGACGTACTTCCATCCGCCGTCGACTATCAACTCGACACGGGATCCTGCACCGAGGGTCCTGCTGGCACCCTCACCTGCAGCCTGGGGAACCTGGCCTCCGGAGCGAGCTCGGCCTTCGACATCCACGTGCGGGTCCCACCAGAGGCGCCCGTGACCACCATAACGAACACGGCGACTGTAGCCAGCACCGAGCCGCAGGATCCTGATGCGGCAAACAACTCCGCCACAGCCAACACGGTGCTACTGGGCAAGGCCGACCTGTCTGTCAGTAAGTTCGGCAAGCCCGATGGCGAGGTCCAAGCCGGTGAGGAACTGACCTACACCGTCATCGTGGACAACCTGGGCCCGGGGTTTGCCCACAGCGTCGTCGTCAGCGACGTGCTACAGTCCAATGGCAGCTTCGACCTGGTGTCGGTGACCTCTGATCGGCCTGCGAGTTGCAGTCCGGCACCGGGAGGGACTCACTCCGAGCGACTGGAGCTAACCTGTGGCCTCAACGAAGACCTGGAGGTGAAGACGCCGACTGCGCCGGGCCGCTGGATCCTCACGATCGTGGTGAGAGCCAACGAAGCCCAGTCCGTCAACAACGTGGCCCGAGTCACCAGTTCCGACCTGGACCCTGACCTGTCGAACAACGAAGCCATAGTGGAGCACGATATCACAGAGGTGGCGGACCTCTCCCTTGACAAGTCCGTCGCCACACCGCCGTTCCCGCCCTTCTATGCCGGAAACAACGTGCGCTTCCAGCTCCAGGTCACCAATAGCGGACCTTCGACGGCCGAGAACGTAGTGCTGGAGGACATGCTGCCGGAAGGGGTGACGGTGGTCAACGTGAACCCCTCCCAGGGAAGCTGCACGACGGGAGAACCTGGCTCCACTCCATTGGTATGCAACCTGGGCACCCTGGGCGTCGATGTTTCGGCCACGGTCTTCGTGATTCTCAACATCGACCCTGACTACGTGGGCTCTCTGGAGAACGACGCCGTTGTCTCTAGCGACCTCTTCGATCCGGACAACGGCAACAACCGCGACTACGTCATCGTTCCCGTCTCCACTTGGTCCAACGTGTTCATGAAGAAGGGTTGCGGGTGGGAGGAGGATGTCCTGGCCGGCGAGGAGATCCAGTACGACATCCTGGTCCGAAACGACGGACCGTCCACGGTGCACAACTACGAGTTCTGGGATCTGCTGCCCGACGACGTCACCTACCTGTCCTACGAGATGTTGCCGTCCACGGGCGGCGAGTGTTTCTACACGCCTCAGTTA
>DAOUEW010000231.1:0-18316 GCA_034430275.1 Anaerolineae bacterium
GCCTCGCGACCCATCCTTGTGTAAGGAAAGGTGAACAGCGGATAGGCCGCCACCTGGTCCACTCCCAGCTTTACCAGCTCGCGGCCCGCCTCCTCCACCTCGGCCAGGGTCTGGCCGGGCAGGGCGAAGATAACGTCCACGTTCACACACTCGAAGCCTGCGCCTACAGCCCTCTCTACAGCCGCCTTGACCTCGTCCACCGAGTAGGGCCGCTCGAGCCTCCTCAGATGGCGCTCCTGAAGCGCCTCCACGCCCATGCTCAGGTGTTTGACACCGAGCGACTGTATGGTGCGGAGATTCTCCTCGCTGAGGTCGTTGGGGTGGCTCTCCATGTGGATGTCGCAGCGCATGTTGAAGACCTTGAAGATGTGCTCCAGCATTGGCCCCAGGCCGCTGTCGAGCATCGTGGTGGGCGTTCCACCCCCAATATAGAAAGAGGTGAAGGGCTTGTCACCCACCAGGCGCGAATAGGAATCCATCTCCCGGGTCACGGCTTCCACGTACTGCGACGCCGCGCTGGGGCTGTAGAGTTCCTTGTTGTAGGGACAATAGGGGCAAATCTGGCGGCAAAAGGGGATGTGCAGATAGAGGCCCAGTTCCTCTATATGGGAGAAGCGGCCATCGAGATCAGGGACCCGGTTCTCCAGGGCCACCCCGGTCTCGCCCGCGAGCAAGCGGATCAGCATCCCCCTGAGCAGACTATCCAACGACACTCACCCTCCCCCCCCCGCTGCGGCCTGGAAAGCTCGCAGCAGGTCCTAGGACCATCGACACGAGAGGGGCCCGATTAGAGGCGACACCAGGCTTCGGGAGTCCCAGCGCTGGACTATCGCCTCAGGCTTTCCCCATCAGCGATACTCGAAAGGGAAACAACTCGGCGGTCATCAGTCGATGTCTGACGGCAGGATCGCCCTCCATAAACTCACGCGCCGCCCCACGCCGCCCCATCGGACGCAGCCCGATAGACCACGATGCCGAATTCTCCGGTTAGACAGGGACCCGCGAGGATGAGCTTGCCACCGTCAAGGGCTTCTTGCACGTAGTCGAAGTGTTCCTCGAGTCTCGACTCCTCCTCGGGAGTTGCATCGTCAATCAACTCAGGCCGGCACGGCCTCAAGACGTACAGAAAGGTGGATTCCTCAGACATCCGTGATCCCCTTGGTCACTTCCCCAGCGTGTTTGGGCAACGAATGCGGGACGCTCCCAGACGGCAAGGCTTTCCCTTCGTCCCCATCCCACCTCACCTGGGCCCATCGCCACTAACCAGACACTCCCTGCGTGGCCTCTACTCGACCAGTCTGCTGTCCTTCCTCAGAGCGCCGACCCTCTTCGGGACCTCGAAGAGACTCTCGATCTCCTCTAGATCATACCACCACTTGTCCCGCACGTCTTGCTTCCCATACCCCAGCAGGTCGTCCATCCATACCGAGAAACGATGCGTCAGCGAGGAGCGCTCCAGCACCCGCTCCATGACCTTGTGTATCCCCTGATACGGCTTGTTCCACGGACACACCTTGATGCAGCGCCCGCACGACGCCCCGGCCGAGTTGCCCACACGCATCCGCGTACAGGCTTCCACGTCCAGTCCGTACGTTTCGTAGTCGTTGTAGAGAATCGTCTCGTCCGCGTGCGAGATGGCCTGCGAAGGACACTCCCTGGCGCACTTCTTGCAGACCTTGCAGTAGTGCTGCAACCCGAAGTCTATCGGCTTGTCCGGTACCAGCGGCAGGTTCGTGGTCACCGCCGAGGCCTTGAACCGAGGCCCCAGGAAGGGGTTGATCACCGTGTTGCCAAACCGCGACATCTCCCCCAACCCCGCCAGGAGCACGAGGGGAGGCATCACCACTTTGTAGTGCGTCGGAAAGTGCGGCTCCGCCTCGTAGCCCAGCCGCCTGATGTAGTTGGCCATGACGGTGGCGATGAAACCGCTGGTCGCATAGCTCTTGAAGCTCTGGGCGCCGCTGATCCAATCGCTGCCCAGCGCGCCATTGAAGGTGCGCCAGCCCTGATCCACCAGAATCACGATGGCATACTCGTGAGGGACTTCGACGGGCCGCTCCTTCCTGTCCGAGGCGTACACCGCGAACTGCGGCAGCTCGCAGACACCTATACAATCCGCCCGCAGGAAATACCCCAGGGCCTTGATGTGCCGCGACTGGGCCGCCGGATCCTTCGGTATGGGAGCCTGCTGGGGGTACACCTCCACCGGTTCCAACAACCCGATGCCCCGGCATATCTGGTACAGGGAGGCCGACACCGGCTCCTTCTTGATGAACCGCCTCATCTCATCGCGCAGATGCGAGCCATAATCGCCCCAGGCGGCCTTCATGAAACCGGCCTGCCGCTCGCTGACCCTTTGGACGTTTGGTCCGACGTAGGTTGTAGGTGAATCCACCCTCTTGAGTCGCTCTAGAGGGTAGTGCCCCAGTTGTCCGTCACGTGCCTTTCCTTCCAGCATCCACACGTCTCCTGTACTGGACCCTCTTCGGTGTCCAGCTCGCTCCTTTGTCCCATGAGCCCCGCGCCGACCAGGCGCCCATTGCCGAGAGCGACTATACCCGACCACCACTCTCGCAGCAACGATCTTGTCTCGAGACCGGGTCGGCCAGGTCGAGAAGAGCCGTCGCTAAGTCAGGTACGCCGCTCTTCGCTGCTACTCCTCATCCCCCTCCCCGAAAAGCAGACCTCGAGTCTTCTCCACCAGCGGGCTGTCTCTAACCACCGCGCCTACCTTCTGCGGCACCTGGAAGACCCCCTCGATCTCCTCCAGGTCGTACCACCACTTGTCCCGCACGTCTTGCTTGCCGTACCCCAGCAGATCGTCCATCCACACCGAGAAACGATGGGTCAGTGCCGAGCGCTCCAGAACCCACTCAATGGCCTTGTGTATCCCCTGATACGGCTTGTTCCACGGACACACCTTGATGCAGCGCCCGCACGACGCTCCGGCCGGGTTGCCAACCCGTATCCGCGTGCAAGCCTCCACGTCCAGTTCGTACGTCTCGTAGTCGTTGTAGATGATCGTCTCCTCCGCGTGCGAGATGGCCTGCGAGGGACACTCCCTGGCGCACTTCTTGCAGACCTTGCAGTAGTGCTGCAACCCGAAGTCTATCGGCCGGTCCGGCTCCAGGGGCAGGTTCGTAGTCACCGCCGAGGCCTTGAACCGCGGCCCCAGGAAGGGGTTGAGCACCGTGCCCCCTAATCGTGACATCTCTCCCAGGCCTGACAACAACACCAAAGGAGGCATCAATACTTTATAGTGGTCCGAGAAGTGCGGCTCCGCCTCGTACCCCAGCCGCCGGATGTAGTTGGCCACGACGGTAGCGATGAATCCGCTGGTGGAGTAGCTCTTCATGCTCTGGGCGGCGCTGAGCCAGTCGCTGCCCAGAGCACCATGGAAGCTGCGCCACCCCTGATCGATCAAGAATACGATGGCGTACTTGTGGTCCAGCTCTATCGGGCGCTCCTCACTGTCGGACTCGTACACCGCATACGGAGGAAGCTCACAGATCCCCACGCAGTCCGCGCGGAGGAAGTAGCCCAGGGCCTTGACGTGTCGCGACTGCGCGGCTGTATCCCCGGGTATAGGTGCCAGCTTGGGGTACACACCTACCAGTTCGAGCTGTCCCAAATCGTTCACCATCTGGGACAGGGCTGCCGCTACCGGCTCCTTGGAGACGAAGCGCTTCGCCTCCCTCTCCAGCCGAGCACCGTAGTCACCCTTGGCCGCCCTAATGAAGCCAGCCTGACGTTCACTGACCCTTTCAACGTGGGGTCCGATGTAGGTTGTGGGTGAGTCTACCCTCTTGAGCCTCTCCAGGGGGTAGTGCCCCAGTTGTCCGCCGGGTGCCTTTCCTTCCAGCATCATCACCTCCTCAAGGGCAAAACCACCATCAGCGCCGCTGGTGCCCGGTCAGACCAGTACCATGGCTCGTGCACTGGATTACGGACTGAACCTCCCCCGAGGTAGCCTCCGCTCATTCCCGTCGACGTCCGTCCTCACCAGAGACCGCCCCCGGTGAGTCCCACGCCCGTCTGAACTCTGCCAGGTACGCCTCCTTCCGCTCCTGGGGAAGGAATGCATAGTGGAAACTATTCTCCACCATCTCGGAGATACCGCTCTGGGAAACACCCAGGTCTAACACGTGAGTGTACTCGTCGACCAGCGTGGTGTCGCTTACCCCTTGGACTCATCTCGACTCCCTGGCGTGCATCAAGCGCCTGGCACGCTCAGTCAGTGGTGGGCGCTTGGATCCGCCGCTTTCCCAGGCGCGCGGCGACGCGGGAAGACAAAGAGTAGCATACCAGCAGGACACCACACTGCGTCAACAATGCGGGAAGGGGTAGGATAGCGAGAGCGTGGTTGTACAGACCAACTCCCAGTTGTGGGCCAAAGACGATGTGGTTTACACCCGCGACCATGGCCAGGCTGAAGAATATGGCCGCCCAGGTGACCATCGTCCCCATAATCAGCGCCAACCCCTTTCCACGCCAGGACCTGGCGCTGAGAAACACAAAGGCGCCGGCCCCGGCCACCAGGAAAGTCCCCGCCACAGCCGCCAGGCTGAACTCTACACTCTTCGAGGTGATGGTCACGTCGTCGAGCCGCGCCCAGACGTACGCCCCATGGAGAGCGGCCAGGACCACTCCCGCCCCCGCACTGGCCAGAAGTCGCGGCCTGGCCCCCCCGGCACGACGGGCCACGCGCAAGATGGTGAGCCAGGCCAGCCCTCCCAGGAAGAGCGCGACCAGGTCGCCCCCTGTCTGGGGAAGGTATACCAGCGTGTGGTCCAGAGAATCAGATAGGACATCCGACACCAGCCAGGGCAGCGACGGCTGCCGCTCCAGCCGGATGATGAAATCCCCCCCGCCGTGCTCGAACAGCACAAGCTTGTCCTCACCAATGTCTGCCGTCTGGAGACGAGCGTTGTAGAACGGATCGCGCTCAGACGCCGAGGCCACGCCAGGGACGTCCACGAAACCATACCCGGCCCCTCCGGCAATGCGCACCGGGATGAAACCCTCCGGGGCACCGGAGTAGCTCAGTGTCCGTGAAGTGCCGTCCACACTGTCTGCCACGAGTTCGTAGGGCGGCTCAGATTGGAGCGCTATCCGCGGGTCGCCCAGGAGGTAGTAGTACGGGAAACTCGCGAACCCCAGTACGGTGCCCTTGTTCTGGACCTGGATTACGTGCCCCACAGGGAAGCCAGGCCAGGCGTAGCGCAGCGGTGCACCATAGAACTCGCCCAGAAGATACCCTTCATTGGGACTGTACGCGAAGCCCGCATATGCGGCTGCCCCCTGGTCGACGAAAGTCAGGGCCAGAGAGCCCTCCTTCCAGATCCGGAACGTGTTACAGCTCCCCGTGGTCACCACTATCGACGACAGCTCAGGGATGTCGGATGGGCGCAACCACGTCTCGCTGTCCAGCGCCAGGTGACTCCATCCTCCATGACCGGTGAAGGTCAGGTAGTCCGCCCTTTCCAGGTAGTGTGTAAGATTGGCCAAGGTCAGCGGGCGGAGTCCGATCCCGCCAGGCCCAAAGGCGACAATGCTGCTCAGGATGTGCCCCGAGGGGTTGGCGGCATTGGCCACGACCACCAGCCGTCCGTCCACGTCTCCCCCACGCTCCCAGAGCTGCCGCGCGTGCTCCACGGTGCTTCCCGAGATGATGCCCACGGAAACCGCGGAGTCCCTCGCTCCCATCGCCAGACCGAAATCGACCAACGCCTGATCCGACAACCACGAGGGCGAGGCCACCCAGAGCAAGTACTCCGGGCCCGTGGCCAGCGCACTCTCCAGGGAATCTGCTAATGTCGCCCCCTCTGCCGCCGCTATCTCCTCGGCGAGGCTGTAGTAGGGATCGGCTGGGTCCGCGAGCACCGCGATGGAACCCAGTGAGTCGGCCCCATCCTGGCGTGTCGCCCCATAGCCTGCCGTGGTATCTGCCTCGACCATAGCAGCCGACGCCTGACCCGCTGCTGGTGTCGATCCTGGGCCGAATACGGCCAGGGCCAGCAGCATCAGCATCACGATCGCCGGTGTCGCCCGCCGCAGCTTTGCCCGACGCTCAGACACGGCCTCTCCTTTCTCCGGCCCACCTGGCCCCGCATGAATTCGACAGGGAAGTCCTGGCGCAGCTTCTGTGCTACTGTGTCAACACTCCCCACTCCACAATGGGTTCATCGTGTCGTTCCCTTTACGTACCGAGAGAAGGTGCAGTACTCTCTGAAGCCCAGTTGGAGATAGATCCCCAGGGCGCGCTGGGCCGCGCGTAGGACGGCCAACTCGTAGCCCAGCTCCTGTGCGTCGCGCAGAGCATAGCTCGTCATGGCCTTGCCCACGCCTTGCCTCCGTGCCTCCGGTCTCGTGGCCACGTGGTACACTCCGGCCACCTTCCCACCGAAGAAAACGCGGGATGTGCCCACTGGCTCGCCCTCCATGGAACCGAGACACAGTTGCCACGGCGTCTCCTGGCCAAACCCCGCGGCCTCGTGCACGTTGTGGAGCGCCGACGCCACTCTGGCCGGGCAGCCAAAACTGCTCGTCACCACTTCGACCCAGGACCGCAACGACTGGACATCGGTGATCCGTTCGATGTCCAACCCTACGGGCATTGCTTGGTCTCGAGGCAGCGCGGCCAGGTCGAGAGCCATACCCGTTTCGTCCTCGACGCGGGTCAGACCCCTTTCTCCAAGGCGGCTCCCCAGATCCTCTGGCCTTGATAATGGGCCGACGTGCCAGCTCAATGGCAACCCACGCGACTCGAAGTACGTCAGGATCGCTGCGATCCTGCGGTCCGCATCATCGCCAGGGAATTGGGCTATGTAGACGCGATTCAGATAGGGGTGCGCGATGCTGGAAGAAGTCCACAGGAGGTCCGGTTCGTCGTGGAGCTCCACACCAGGCGCATGTGCTGCGACCGCTCGCGCGTGGTCGAGGATGTTGGCCTCGATGGCCTCTGTCAGCGCCGATGCTGGAAAACCCATAGCAGCCCAGAGACTCTCCTCAGTCCCTTTCGCCCACCGTCGGGAAGCAGCAGATTGGCCGGTCTCGCTCAGTCTCACCCTTCGCTGGTGAACAGGGAGCACGCCTGGTTTCGCCTCACCGCCCCTGCGCCCAGTCCGCGGGGACTCGGACAGCGACGACCTCGCCCCTGGCACACTCCTCGCCGTTGGCAAGAACCGAGCAGTCGACGGTGATCTTCTTCTCCCCGAGTTCCTTGACCCGCGCTCGCAGGTCTATGGACCCGCTCAGCGGCGTGGGCCGTAGATAGGTGACCGTGAGAGAAGCGGTGGCGCACCAGATGGGAGGTTCGGTCCCGATCTCGCGTCCCTCCGCCTGGTATGCCGCCGCGATCGCCGTGCACGCCGAGTGGCAGTCGATCAGGGTGGCTATGATACCACCGTTGACCACGTTTCGCGGCCCGGCAGCGTGATACTGTTCGGGAAGCCAGGTGCACACGGCCTCCTCGCCCAGCCAGTAGCTCTTGATCTGTAGACCATGCTCGTTGTCGCGCCCGCAGCCCCAACAGTAGTTATTCGTCTGGAACTGGTCCTGGATCGCCCGCTGTCCCACAGCTTCCTCTCCCCCACGAGATCGTGCCCGCGTTCGTACGTTGGCACCTCACCCACGCAGGGACCCTTCATCACGGTATCCGGTCAAGCACCAGCGCCCGCCGGCCCTAGACCGTCTCGCACTCCACAGCCTCAGTCTCCACGTCCGAACGAAACTGGCTCATGTACAGATCATAATACAAGCCCTGCTTGGCCAGCAATTCGTCGTGTGTCCCCCTCTCCGCGATGCGCCCCTGCTCAATGAAGATCACCTGGTCTGCGTCTCGAATCGTGCTCAGCCGGTGGGCGATCACAAAACTCGTCCGGCCGCGCAGCAGTTCCCCCAGCGCGTTCTGGATCAGCAGCTCGGTCCGTGTATCCACGCTGGAGGTCGCCTCGTCCAGAATCAGGATTCGCGGCCCGGCCAGCACTGCCCGCGCAATGGAGATCAACTGTCTCTGACCCTGGCTCAGATTGCTGCCCTGTTCGGTGAGTTCCGTCTGATAGCCGTCCGGCATCCGCGTGATGAAGTCGTGCGCGTTGGCGGTCTTGGCCGCCTCGATCACCTCTTCGTCGGTGGCCTCCAGCCTGCCATAGCGGATGTTGTCCATCACACTCCCGGCGAAGAGAAAGGTGTCTTGCAGAACGACGCCCATCTGACCGCGCAGACTGGCGTGTGTGACCTGACGCACGTCATGCCCGTCGATCGTCACCCGGCCACCACACACGTCGTAGAGCCGCCCGATGAGGTTGACGACCGTGGTCTTTCCCGTCCCCGTGGGACCCACCAAGGCCACCGTTTGGCCCGGCTCCGCCACCAGGCTCACGTCCTCCAGCACAGGTTCGCCGGGCTTGTACTCGAAGCACACGTCCTCAAAGGCGATGCGTCCCTCCACGGTAGGCAGTTCGATAGCATCCGCTGCGTCCGCGACCGTGGGTGGTGTGTCCAGTATCTCGAAGATACGTTCCGCACCAGCGATGGCCGATTGCAGGTTGGCCCAGATCATGGAGATGGCCCGCACCGGCTCGAAGAAGCGGCGTACGTACTGCACGAAGGCTACGATGATCCCCACCGTGGCCAGACCGTTGAGGGCCAGATAGCCTCCGTATCCCACCACTATGCCCACGCCGACCACCGCCAGCACGTCCAGTACCGGTCCAAAGGCCGCCGTGATCGTCTCGGCCGTCACGTTGGCATCGCGGTTGGCTGCGCTGACCTGCCGGAAAGCCTCCACGTTCGCCCGCTCCCTGCTGAACGCCTGTGCGACCTTGACTCCGGCGATGTTCTCCTCCAGTTCCGCACTCACCCCACCGATGGTCTTGCGCGTCTCGCGGAAGGCCCGTCGAGCCCGACCGGCGAAGAAGACGGTGCTGAAGATCATTACCGGGAGGATGCTGAAGCTGACCAGCGCCAACCGCCAGTTGAGCACCAGCATAGCTATCAGTATGCCCACCAGCGTGAAGGCGCTGCTCACCATCCGGGTGAGGCCCATGCTCAACACCTGGTTGATCACGTCGGTATCGTTGGTCAGGCGCGACATCAAGTCGCCAGCCTCGTGATCGTCGAAGAAGCTCAGCGACAAGTCCAGGATCTTGGCGAATATCTGCCGTCGCAGCTCGTAGAGCACGTTCTGCCCCACGGAGACCATCAAGTAGAAGCTCGCCAGGTTCGCCGCCCAGCCGCCTGCGTAAGCGCCGAGCAAGAGCAACATGGATCGGTTCAAGCCTATCCAGGCCGTCCCAGCTTCCAACTCTCCACCGAAGAAGCGCCAAAGCAGATCCACAGCCTCGCCGATCAGCCCTGGCGCAGCAACAGTGAGCACCGTGTTGACGAGGACCAGCGACCCAACAACGAGGAGGCGCCCACTGTACGGACGCAGATACCCGATCAGCCGCAGCAGCGTCTGCCGGAAGTCGCCGGCCTTCTCCACGTCTCGTCTCAAAGCGCGCCCCGGACCACCGTGGAACATCAGCTCACCTCCCTCTCAGGCTCCAGCTTCGGGGCCAAGGTTGTAGTGGTTCGCAGTTCCTGGTCGCCCTGGAGTTGGGAGCAATAGATCTCGTTGTAGATGGGACTATCGTGCAGCAACTGTTCGTGGTTGCCCTGGGCAACGACGCGCCCGCGGTCGAGCACCACGACCAGGTCGGCATGTTGGACCGTGCTGATCCGCTGGGCGATGACGAAGCTGGTTCGACCGTGCCGTAGGCGCTCCAGGGCTTGCTGGATGCGTAGCTCCGTGTCCAGGTCCACACTGCTGGTACTGTCGTCCAGGATCAGGATACGGGGATCGACGAGCAACGCGCGGGCGATGGCGATCCGCTGCTTCTGCCCACCAGACAATGTGACCCCGCGCTCGCCCACGGCTGTCCCGTACCCGTCCGGAAAACTCATGATGAAGTCGTGCGCCTCCGCTGCCCGGGCCGCGCGGACGATCTCCTCATCGGAGGCCTCCGGCCGGCCATAGGCGATGTTCTCCCGGATGGTCCCCCCGAAAAGGATCGTCTCCTGGAGCACGATGCCGATCTGACGACGCAGCGACTCCAGGGTCACCTCGCGCACATCGTAGCCGTCCACCGTCAGCCGTCCCGAACTGACGTCGTAGAAACGAGGGATGAGGTTGATGATCGTACTCTTCCCCGAACCCGTGGCTCCAAACAGGGCCACGGTTTGGCCCGGCTCTGCCACAAAGCTCACCCTGTCCAACACCGGCACCTGGTCTCGGAAGTAGCGGAAGGTGACATCCTCCAGAGCGACCCGGCCCTCGATAGGCGGCAGTTCATTCGCTCCCGGCCTGTTGGAGACCTCAATCTCCGCGTCCAGGATCTCGAAGATCCGCTGAGACCCAGCGCCAGCCTGTGACACAGCCATGACGATCATGCCCAGCATGATCATGGGGAACATGGCCATCATCACGTAGCTCTGAAAGGCCACCAGCTCACCGACTGTGAGGTGGCCCCCCAGCACCTGATACCCTCCCCCCCAGACCACGGCCAGTGTTCCTACGTTGGCCAGAGTGAAGATCAAGGGAATCACGTAGGCGAACATCCTGCCCACGCGCACACCGGCATCCCTCATGTCCAGGTTGGCCTGGCCGAAGCGCTCCCTCTCCCAAGGCTCCCGGGCAAAGGCCTTCATCACTCTCACACCTGCCAGGTTCTCCTGCAATACGGTATTGAGACGGCCCAGCCGTTGTTGAACATTGGTGAACAAAGGCCGCCCCCTCCCCGCAAAGAAAGCGAAGACACCCAACACCGAGAGCATGACGGGGAGCGTGATCAGTGTCAACTGCCAGTTGGTCCTGACCAGGAGGATCAAGCTACCCCCCATCATCAGTACGGCACTGCACAGTTGCAGCAGACCAGTGCCAATGAACATCCGCACCAGCTCTACGTCACTCGTGGCTCGGGTGAGCAGTTGTCCGGTCTGCGCTCGGTCGTGGTAGCTGAAGGAAAGCTTCTGGATGTGGGTGTACAGTATGTTGCGCAGATCGTACGCCACACCCTGCGAGGCCCTGGCCGCCAGATAGCCCTGCGTGTAGGTAAAGACAGCCGACACGAGGGCCGCAACTACGATCCCCAGGGCACCCCCAATGACGACGGCCATCGACCGGCCAGCGATTCCCTGATCGATGACGGCCTGAGTCAAGCGGGGAATAACCAGGCTCCCTGCCGTGCTGAGCACGAGACAGATCAGGGCCGCGCCTGCCTCCCTCTTGTACCCGAGGAGGAAACGTAGCGCCCGGAATAGCGGCGTCCCCAGCCGACTCCGCGCAGGTCGTTCCGCGCCTATAGTCTGTGCATTGTGTCCGTGTCTTCTCAAGACCCTCACTCCACTTTCTCGTTTCTGGTCGGAGGACAGAGGTCACCCTGCCCCACCGGCCCGTTCTGATCCTGCTCACCGGGGTCTGCTGGCCGCGCCGGCCGTTGTGAGCACTCGGCGGTCCGGGAGAAACACCCGTCTAGGATTTCCAGGCCCGACAATAGCAGCTCGCACTCATCGGGTGACAGCGAGCCCAGCAGCTCGCCCACTCTTCCCGCCACCGAATACGTAGTCTTGTCCAGGATGGCTTGCCCATCAGGCGTCAGTTCCACCACCACCATCCGGCGGTCCTCAGCGGCCCTTGACCGGCTGACCCACCCTCGTTCCACCAGGGTGTTGATGGAATTCGACATCGTGGGCAGGCTCACTGCGAGCTTCTCGGCCAACTCGGTCAGGTTGTGTGGTCCCTCCGCCAGGGAGACCAGGAGTACGCAGTGCACAGGGGTGGGAAGATACCCGGTGCTGCGGAACTCCAGCGCCAGCGTCCGCATCACCCGTGGTATGACTTCCACAACACACCGCGCAGCAGACTCCCTCCCTGTCGCCATAGCGGTTAGCCCCCCTAATATTTCGGTGTCCTAATTATAACGGGCAGCGTAGTCGATGTCAAACGCCCCGTCCTTCGCTCGACAACCAGTCCGCCCATCTGCGTGGCCTGGAGTATGGGATCACGGTCCAGGGGACAGCCAGGAGTGCGAGGCACCTTGGGGCACAGACCTATCCTCGAGCCGGAGCGGGCAAAGGTGTCAGCTTCTCACCGCATGGTGTCTATCCCGCATCAGCAGGAAGCTCGACGGTGAAAGTCGTACCCTGGCCAAGCGCGCTCTCTACCTCGACTTCTCCACCGTGAGCGTGAACCAGTTGCCGCACGATAGCCAGCCCCAGGCCACTGCCTGCGCCGGAGGTGTGGGAGCGAGATCTGTCGCCCTTCCAGAATCGGTCGAACACCGCAGGCAGGTCCTCGGGGGCAATGCCCTCGCCGGTGTCCTCGACGGTGATGCGGACCCCGCCGGCCATGGGTTCTGCGCCGAGTACTACAGTCCCCCCGGCATGGGTGTGCCGCAGCGCGTTCACCACCAGGTTCCCCAGCACCTGATCCATCCGCCCGGCATCCGCACTGATGGTCATGGACTCCGGCTCGCCCTCCACTCGCACGAGCAGGCCGATGCCCGCGGCCTCCGCCTGACTGCTGAAGCTGGTCTGAACGTCCAGCAGCAGCTCACCCACGTCCACCTGTTCTCTGATCAGGGCCAGTTGCCCGGATTCCGCCAGAGAGAGGGTCCCCAGGTCCTCCACCAGCCGCGCCAAGAGACGCGTCTCGTCCAAGGTCGCGCTGATGTGCTCCTCCGTCGGCTCATACACCTCGTCGAGGATACCCTCCAGGTTACCCTGGATGATCTGGAGCGGCGTGCGGAGCTCGTGAGCCACGTCCGCAGTGAGATTGCGGCGCTGGCGGTCCGCGCTCTCTAGCTCCTCCAGCATGTGATTGAAGACCGCCGCCAGTCGATAAAAGTCTCCATGCCCCTCCGCAGGAACTCGCACGCTCAGATCGCCGTTGGCGACCGCTTCTGCGGCGCTCACGACGCTGGCCAGAGGCCTGGCGATGCCAGAGAAGGCCCGTACTGCCAAGGCTATCGCCAGCACTGGCAGCGCCACGGACAGGCTGCACCCGGCGATCCAGACCATCACGGCCATCTGCGCGTCGCCCGCGAACAGCCGGGTGAAGACAAAGGCCAGCGCCGCCATCCCACCAGTGGCCAGCAAGGCCACCAGACCGAAGACCCCGGCGAACTGGAAGAAGAGGCATCCCCCTCGTTTCCGGTGCGACGGCCGACCCCAGTCTCCAAAACCGTGCTGGCCTTCGTGTTCCCAGCCCAGCCATGGGGGAGGTCGATGGGGCCGGTGATGCCTCCAGTACCGGTCGTGCTTCACTTCAGGGCTAGACCTCATCGGTGAACTTGTAGCCCACGCCGTAGACGGTGAGGACGTAGCGTGGCTCTGCGGGATCCGGCTCCAGCTTACGGCGTAGATTCTTGACGTGTGCGTCCACGCTGCGGTCAAAGCCGTCGTAGACCACGCCGTGTAGCCGGTCCAGCAACTGGGCTCGGGTGAAGGTCTGACCCGGGTGTTGGGCTAGCGTTGCCAGCACGTTAAACTCAGTGCGCGTGAGCCGGATGGTCTCACCGGCCAGCGTCACTCGGTGACCCTCCAGATCGATCTCCAGGTCACCCGCGCGGATGATGCCGGGCTGGTGAACCCCGCCGTGCACACGGCGCAGCACCGCTCGCACCCTGGCCACCAGCTCCCGGGGCGAGAACGGCTTGGTGATATAGTCGTCGGCGCCTAGCTCGAGCCCGATGAGGCGGTCGGTCTCCTCCACACGGGCCGTGAGCATAATCACGGGCACGTCGGATTCCCTCCGTAGCGCGCGGCAAACGTCCAGACCGTCCATCTCGGGCAGATTGAGGTCCAAGACGACGAGGTCCGGTCGCTCGCTCCGGGCGCGGACCAGTGCTGTCTTCCCATCGCCGGCCTCGATGACCCTGAAACCGCCGCGCTCCAGATAGTCCCGCGCTTGTTTGACGATCTTTGGTTCGTCGTCAACAACCAGTATGGTCTCGTTCACTTCTCGTCCTCGCCACCCGTGTTTGTATCACGTACCTTGCGCACGGGCAAATGGAGTCCCACAACAGCAGGCAACTGGTCAAAGCGAGTCACCAGCTAGCGAGCCAGCGGCCGCCGCTGGCCCTGGGGTGTGGCCCTCACGAGCAGCACCGTCCCACTGACCTCCCACCGCACTTCCCAGCGGCCGAATGAGCAAAGGTGATCCAGCAGCTCGTTCTCTCCACCAGCGTTCAAGGCCACGTACTGCACGCCGTGCTCGTCCAGCAGCTTCGCCCAACGGACTGGAGAGGAGGCTCCTGGCTCGGAAGACATATCTCTCAACACACCTATCCTCCGCCATCGGGTCGTAGTAGGTCAGGACGCCTGCCGGTCGATCTGGACCAGCAGCCACCAGCCTTCCCGATAGAGCCGCGTCTTGTGGCGCAACTCGTAGACCACCACGTAGGCCAGAAGGCCCGCTATGAGTACAACCGTGACCACGAGCAGCTCGTCTACTTGATTGAACAGAGTCCCGTTCACGGCCAGACCGATGCTGCCCCCAACGTTGTGGGCCAGAGCCACCAGGATCAGATTCTCGGTCCACAGATAGAGGAGCAGGCTAGCCATGAATGACACGAACAGCAGAACCTGGAGACGCACCGTCACGCCCGCCGGGAAGTAGTAGAACGCAGCCAGATGGTACAGAGCGAAGAGCGCGGCCGTCACCACCAATCCCCAAACCAGTCCGAAGTTCCTCCGCACCACTGGGAGGAGCAGCACGGCGAACATGGGGTAGTAGGAGACGTGAAACATCATCGTGGAGACGAAGTGGACGAGGAAGTCGCCGGTTCCTATGCCCATGGTCAGGAGTTGAGCCACAGAGCGTTCCTGCGTTAGACATAGATAGAGGATCACTACGCCGACCCCAGCCAGCCAGTTCTTGCGCCGTGGCCAGAAGGAGAACTCCAGATCCCACCGCCGAGCCAGCCACAAGGGCAGGGCGATGGCGAAAACGGGTATGGCTACGAAGCCCATGATCATCCCGGCGATGGGCTCCATGGTCTCCAGGGTGCCGTCTCGCTCCCCGACGTAGTTCACGACATTGGCACACAGTATGAGCAGCGTGAAGATCGCGTAGACCAGCAAGACGACGACAAGTTGGCGACGTCTATCACTCATCACAGCACCTCCTGACACACCGTTGAGTCATCTGCTTTCAGCACTGGCCGCGCAGCATCGAGCCTCGACCTACTGCACGAGCTTCTGGTACCGGCTGACCTGTCCCGCGGTCTTCGTGGGCCGGAACAGCTTGGTGGGAGGCTGTAGCCTGCCCTCTATGGACAGCGTCCCTCCTGGTCTGAGGAGCCGGTGCACCTCGGCCATGATCCGGTCCGCCCCGCCTATGGCGCGACCCAGGCCGAACACGAAGATGAGATCGAAGCTCTCGTCCGGCAGTCCTGTCTGGCCAGCATCCGCGCGGATGGTGCCAACGTTGGTCACACCTTCCCTCTCCACCTTCTGCCGCACCCTCTCCAGGGCCAGAGGGTTGACGTCCAGCGCACGGACGCTGCCCTCCTCGCCCACTATTCTGGCAGCGGGAACGGTGAAGAAGCCAGGACCACAGCCGACCTCGAGCACCTCCTGACCTGGCTCCAGACCCGCGGCCCTCAAGACCTTGTACGGATCTCTGAACACCCTGTACAGGTCCTCGTGCACCAGGGACATCATCCTGAAATGGACTCTCTCAGCAACAGTCATCTTTCCTCTCCTTCTTGGTACAACGCGCGCTGGCTAGGGTGAGGTTCCTCGGCCTCTGCGAGTCTGTGCCCCTGATCCGCCGTCTTCACAGCGTGAACGAGGAACTGGATTCCTCCTTCTTGGCCCCCGATCTCGCCGAAGCCCACCCCTCTGACCAGATCGGCGGCGTCACGGAAGCTGTACTTGAACATGTGCATGTGATGAAAGCGCTCGAACAGGACCCGCTTCCATGGAGACAACCACGTCCTGTTGTAGTCTTTCAGTACCATGATTCCCCCGGGCTCGAGGACTCTGAACACCTCTGATAGGCCCTCTTGTAGGTCCTGCCACTCGTGGAATGATGACTGTGAGACCACCAGGCCAACGGAGCTCGACCTCATCGGTATCCGCTCAGCGCTTCCCAGCCTAGTTTCGAAGTTCGATAGCCCTGCTCGGCTTACATTCCTGGTGGCCACCTCGAGCATCTCGGCCGACGGGTCCAGCCCAATCACCTTGGCCTGTGGCATCAGCTTGCACAGCTCCACGCTGAGGAGCCCCGGCCCACAACCGAGGTCCACGATGGAGTATCCTGCCTCCTTGGGCGGCAAGAGTCTGACCACCTGCCTGGCCAAAGGAGCGTAGAACAGCCTCGAGCCTACTCTCATCCATCTCCCATAGCTTTCTGCGTGATTCTTGCCCCACACCGCATTTGCTTCGCTCATCTTCCCTCCTCTGTTGATCGCCAACTCGCTTCCCTCAGAGCGGCAGGGGGACGCGACGGGTGTTCGTCCCTACGCGTCCCCATCACTGGTGCAGCCGCTATCTCCCTGCCTCAGAGTCGGTCGTGGCAGAGGACGCGCTGTCCTCGCGGACCTCACCCCCCTCGTCCGAGGGGTGCTCCCAGCACCACCACGGCGGTACATGCCGGTGGAAATGGCGCCGGTGGCTCGCCCAGTACTCACCATTCGGACCCACGGGAGCGTTCTTCCACGGCCCGCCAGACATCATCCAGGGACCCATCATGGCCCCGAAGGCCCACAGTCGCAGCAGCTTGCCCACGAAGGCCACGAACACCAGGAACGCTAGTCCCGCCGCCAAGAACAGCGCTACGCGGCCCACGCCGGCCGGCGCATAGGGTACAACTGTCACCTCGCCTGCGGCCGCTCGCACGCCTGCCGTGTAGCCCTCGCTCCATCCGATGCGGTGGACCGCCCACCCGCCTCCAATGAGCAGGCCGATGAGAATCACCATAATCAGGGGTACCAACACCAAACGTGTCCTCGACATTCTCTACCTCCTTCAGTTCTCTCTAGGGGATGGGCGCTGACGGAACCCACAGGACGACCCACAGCGCGGTCAGCAGCCCGAAGGCCATCACCGCCACGACAGCTCTTGCTATTCCGTTCTGAGGAGCATCAGTCTCCCTCGTCGCCGTGTTTCGTTTGGCCGTCTCTCCCGTACCCATCGCACCCTCTCCCTCTTGCCAATCGAGTTCGCCTCTTTCCTTTCTGACCCCAGTAAAGCATGAGGTTGTGAAGGAAATATGGAGACCTGGGTCAGATGTGGTGTAGGATGGCGTGGAAAGACGAAGCGATCAGCGGTAGAAGGAGGAACAGGACCAGAAGTGACGCCGTAGCCGAGGTAGCCAGACGGAACAAACGAAGCGCCCGGAGAACACCCAGGCGCTGGAATAAGAGTGTGTCTCGGAGGAGTGGTGCCGGTCGCGCGCGCGATGCCACGCCCGACCGCGAGGAGACAGAGGGGTCAGTTCACCGGCTTGCCAGTCGGACCATCGACTCGTGCACCCACTGCGGGTCCAAACGCTCCAGCCGCTTCTTCTTCAGGTTCTCCCTGAGAATCCACTGCACGTCCTCGTCGTCGCTGGAGAACCACTTCTCCATCATCTTCTTCCCTGGATCCGGGAGGGCGACCACGGCCACGCTCCAGCAGTAGCCCAGGCCTTTCCGCAGCGCCCTGAACTGCTCGTTACGACGATCTTCCTCGTCTGCGATGGACGCTGTAATCACGTCGAGGATCTCCAGGACCCTCCTCGTTTGTTCCGGCCGCCCCAGGAGAGCGGGCTCGCACAGTCCAGCGGCGGCGGCTCTCCTCTCCAGCAGCCCGCCTCGGCTCCACCTCTCCATCTCGTCCAGTAGCAGGTCCGTGTCGACCTGGCCGAGGCGCTGCAAGGCCATAGCCACCGCCTCCCTGCTCCGCCATCGGGGATCGGAGGCCCATTCGCGCAGGATGCCCAGCAGCTCGGTCCTTCCCTCTGAGACGAGCCTGCCCAGGCCGAGCACTCCACAGAAGGCCAGGAACTCCTGCGGAGAGTTGGCCGGAGCGCTCTCCGCATCAAAGGACAGATACCTCTGGAATAGCTCCTCGTCGCCCTCCTCCGCCACCGCCCGCGCCAGTTCGATGTTGCCCCTCGGGCCTGGGAGTCCAGACTCCTCCAGCAGAAAGGGCTCCCAGTCGTCGAGCTGTCTCAGAGTCCGCCGATACTCCTCCGCCTTGCTCATGATGCCCCCTTCGTACCTCGAGCGCACCTTGCCTGTCGCTCGCCAAGCCAACGTCTGGCAGAGTATGGATGCCAGTGGCA
>DAOUEW010000232.1:0-9445 GCA_034430275.1 Anaerolineae bacterium
CCGAGGAACTGTATCAACGGAAGATGGCGAAGAACTGGTCGCGGCCCCACCGGTTCAACACGGTGCGAGGGGGATAATGCCTTCCGGCGCCAGGGAGCGGCTGTACCGCACTGAGGCTGTCGTACTGCGGCGGCACGACTTCGGGGAAGCAGACAGGTTGCTGACTCTGTACACCCCTGGCCTGGGCAAGATACGCGTCTTGGCCAAGGGTGTGCGTAAGCCCAGGAGCAGGAAGGCTGGGCACGTGGAGCTGTTCACCCACAACACGCTCCTCATCGCCAAAGGGAGGAACCTGGACATCGTCACTCAGGCTGACACCATCAACACATTCCTGGCCCTGAGGACGGAGCTGTCGCGTACAAGTTGTGGGTACTACGTTGCCGAAGTGGTAGACAAGTTCACCGAGGAGAGGGAAGAGAACGGTCGGGTTTTCGATCTGCTCGTGCACACGCTGGCGTGGTTGGGCGAGGCCGAGGACACGGATCTGGTCCTTCGGTACTTCGAACTCCACCTGCTGGACTACGTAGGCTATCGTCCTCAACTCTTCCACTGCGTGAGCTGCAAACGGCGCGTGGGATCGACGGCAGCCTTGTTCAGCCCTGCACAGGGCGGGTTGCTTTGTCTGGAGTGCGGCAGGGTCGAGCGGGGTGGCCGCGACATTCCTGCGCGGGTGCTGGAGACACTGCGCCATCTCCAGACCAAAGGCTACGGTCAATGTCGAGGGCTGAGCGTAGACCAGCAGACGCATTACGAACTTCAGAACACCATGCGGCAGTACATCATCTACTTGCTGGAGCGCGGCTTGAAATCCGCTGACTTCCTGGACACTCTGCGCAGGGAGGCGGGTCTTGGTGCTCAAGCTCTGGAACGCAGATAGGCTTGTGGTCCTGAGGGCAGGCCACGCAGGTTTCGAAGGGAAGACAGCATACACTCAGAGAGGACGGTTATGGCCAATGGCTGAAGAGAAGACCACCGTGGACATGGATACGATCGTCTCGCTGTGCAAGAGGCGAGGCTTCATTTTCCAGAGCAGCGAAATCTACGGTGGTGTTGGTGGTTCCTGGGACTACGGTCCCTTCGGCGTGGAGCTGAAGAGAAACATCAAGGAAGTCTGGTGGAGGGACATGGTGCACCGGAGGGACGACATCGTCGGTCTCGATGCGGGCATTCTGATGCACCCTAAGGTCTGGGAAGCGAGCGGTCACGTTGAGAGCTTCACGGACCCCCTCGTGGACTGCAAGAACTGCAAGAAGCGCTTCAGAGCCGATCAGGTAGAGAACGGGGTGTGCCCCGAGTGTGGCGGGGAGCTAACAGAGGCGCGCCTCTTCAATCTGATGTTGAAGACTTACCTGGGACCTGTGGAGGACGATGCTTCCCTCACCTACCTGAGGCCAGAGACCGCACAGGGTATGTTTGTCAACTTCGCCAACGTCCTGGAAGCTTCACGCAGGAAGCTCCCTTTCGGCATCGCTCAGATCGGCAAGGCGTTTCGCAATGAGATAACGCCCCGCAACTTCACCTTCCGCACTCGAGAGTTCGAGCAGATGGAGATCGAGTACTTCGTCAAGCCGGGCACCGATGAAGAGTGGCACCAGAAGTGGGTACAGGAGCGGTTTGACTGGTACGTGAAGTACGGGATGCGCAAGGAGTACCTGCGTCTTCGACAGCACGAGGGCGATGAACTCGCTCACTACTCCAAGGCCACTTACGACATCGAGTATCTATTTCCCTTTGGATGGGCCGAACTGGAGGGAATATCGAACCGGACCGACTTCGACCTGCGCCAACACACATTGTTCAGCGGCCGGGAGTTGACTTACTTCGACGAGGAGACTGGCACTCATATCGTCCCTTATATCATTGAGCCGTCGGGTGGGATCGACCGGGCGGCGTTAGCTTTCCTGGTGGACGCCTATCGAGAAGAGAAGGTGAGGAAGAGAAAGCGCGTCGTGTTGCGGCTCCATCCGGATCTGGCGCCCGTCAAGGTGGCGGTTCTGCCCCTTCTGCGCAACAGGCCGGAATTGGTGGACCTGGCCCAAGAGCTCGCGTCCGATCTGAGGACACACGTGACGACGGCCTATGATGACACCGCCAGCATCGGTCGTCTGTATCGAAGGCAGGACGAGATAGGCACTCCCTTCTGCGTCACCGTGGATGTGGACAGCCTCGAGGACCACGCGGTCACCATCCGCGAACGGGACAGCATGGACCAGGTGCGCGTTCCCATTCCGGAGGTCAAGCAAACCCTGCTGGATCGCCTGGGCAGGGCATAGCATGGGGGGAGTGGACCTTCACATCCATACCACCGCCTCTGACGGGGTTCTCAGCCCTGCTCAGGTGGTGCGGGTAGCCATTGACAAGGGCCTCGAGGCCATCGCCATCACCGACCACGACACTACCGATGGGGTCGACCAAGCTGTGGCCGCCGCGAGGTCCGAGCGGCTAGAGGTCATTCCCGGGATCGAACTCAGTGCTGAGGAGGGACCGCGAGAGGTTCATATCCTGAGATACTACATCGATCACCGGGACCAAGCACTGCAGGAGAGACTGGCCGTGCTGCGCCGGGCGCGCCGGGAGCGCGCCTGGAAGATGGTGGAGAAGCTGGACACTATGGGCGCTTCCGTCTCCTGGGAGCGCGTCCTGGAGATCGCTGGCGAGACCTCGGCCTTTGGACGCCCCCACATAGCCCAGGCTCTGCTGGAGAGGGGCTACGTGGGTAGTGTGAATGAGGCCTTCGACCGGTACATCGGTCTGCGGGGTCCTGCCTACGTGAGCCGCTACAAGCTGACGCCAGCAGAGGCTGTGAAGATGATCACCGATGCCGAGGGATTGCCGGTGCTGGCTCATCCCCGGGGGCAGGAGGATGTGGTCCCTATACTATCGGCCCTGGGCCTGGTTGGATTAGAGGCTTACTACCCGTCGTATTCGGAGGAGAAGAGAGAGTCACTGGCCAGGCTGGCTCAGCAGCACAACCTGGTGGCCACGGGGGGTAGCGATTTCCACGGCTACAACGGGGGGGATGCCGCCCTCACTCTGGGTGAGGTGCCCGTACCTCTCGAATCCCTGCAACGTCTGCGGACTCTCGCGGGCCGAGCGGAGCGCTAGCACCCCGGCGTGGGGACCAGCACAATCAGGAACGCCTGCGCTTGGCCTTTTCTCCCGTGGTCTCCAGTATCTCGTCTGGTGTGACTTCGACTGTGACCTCGTTCTTCAACTCGACGGTTACAGTCTGCTTCAAGGCATTGAGCGCCCTCACTTCTCCGGACCCGTAGGTGGTCTGCACGATCTCCCGGAGTTGCGGTAGCTTCTTCTTCACCTCCTGGTAGTACTCGTCTTCGTACGCTAGACAGCATAGAAGTCTTCCACAGGCGCCGGAGATCTCGGAAGGGTTAAGCGAGATGTTCTGTCTCTTGGCCATCTTGATGGAGACCGGGCTGAAATCCTGCATGAACGTGGAGCAGCAGAGCTCTCTACCGCAGCGCCCTACGCCCCCCATGAGCTTGGCTTCGTCCCGGACCCCGACCTGGCGCAACTCCACCTTGGTCTTCAGGGTCTTCCTCAGATCCTGGACGAACTTCCGAAAGTCCACCCGCTTCTCGGAGACGAAGTACACGAGGAGATGACTGCCGTCGAAGTTGAACTCTGCCTTCAGCAGTTTGATGGGTAGTCTGTGTTCCTTCAGTTTCTCTTCGCATCGGACCAACGCCTGCGCCTCTCTGAGGCGATACCGCTCCATCTGCACCAGATCCAGGGGCTCGGCTCGTCGGTGCACGGGCTTCAGAGCCTCCTTAGAGATGCCGTCCGGTGCTTCTTCGAGGACGCAGACGACGATGCCCACCTCCTGTCCTCGGGCGGTATCCACCACGACGTGCTCACCCACCTCCAGTTCATGCACGTTGGCGCTGTTGAAGTAGTATACTCTGCCGGGGTTCCTGAAACGAATACCTACGACCTGGGACATGGTGTGTCCTCTCAATCACTGCGTGAGGGCAAGTCTAGCATCAGCACTTCGAGGGTCAGACGAGGGTCAACGTTCATCTCCAGCTGGTTTAGAGCCGCACGAATGGAGTTGATGAAGCCGACAATGTCCTTCATCTCGTACCCTCGAGCTTCTCGACTCAGTGCCGCAGAGAAATCCACATTGGCGATGTTGTCTGAGTTCCCACCCTCGATCAGCAGCAGGTCCCTCCACCAGTTGAGCCAAAGTTGCAGAGTCGATCCTATCGAGCGCGATCTGCGAGCAAGCTGCTGTGCGAAGTCGAGGCGGTCGAACCGTCCCATCTTGGACAATGCTGCCAACTGTCGCAGCGTTTCGTCTCTCTGCCTCATCACCGACTCGTCCTCAGCGACACTGATGGCCCAGCCGATTCTTCCTCCGCTCAGCCTGGCCAGTTGGCTGGCTCGCTCCGCTTCCATTCCGTAGCGAGATCGCAAGTGGGTCTCTATCAGACGGCTGGGTACCAAGCGGAGGGTGAAGACCTGACAACGTGAGACGATGGTCGGTAGGAGGAGTCGTGGATCGCTCGTCGTCAGGATCAGGACGGCGTATGGCGGGGGCTCCTCCAGGGTCTTGAGCATCGAGTTGGCGGCCTGGGTGGTCATGTTGTCTGCGTCTTCGATGACGAAAACCTTTCGGTCTCCCTCGAAGGGCTTGAGCCCTACCCCCTGGGTGATGCTTCTGATGGTGTCGATCCGGAGTTCGTTCTGTTCTCCACTGGCCTCATCGCGGAGAAGAGCCTGGTACTGGAGGTTGACCCTCCGAACGTCGGGATGGATCCCTGCCATGGTCTTGCGGCAGGGGTCACACTCACCACACGGCCTGTCCTCAGCTTTGCAGACGAGGGCCTGCGCCAGATTCAGAGCCAACGTGCTCTTGCCTACGTTGGACGGACCGGCAAAAAGATAAGCGTGTGATACCTTCTCCTGGGCAATGCTGCCACTCAGTATGCGCACAACCCAGTCGTGTCCTTTCACCTGCCACATGCGTGATGGTCTCCCTCAATCATTATACCTGTAAGGTAGGGCCGCTGCAACGGAGCGCGGCCGGAGTTTCGCCCTCGGGCGGTGGTCTGGGTGGCTGCCGCCAGCGCGACGAAACCTGCTGCTCGGGGGCAGCGCTGCCGCTACGACGACAGCAAGGAGTCCGAGTATGGCGGACCAGTCGGCGGGGCTCGGGTCCGGACTCATCTGGTCGGTGACTGGCTGCTAGGCAGCATGGCGACCGGAGAGGCAGGGGTCGAGTGGGATTCATCGAGGCGATTACTCGAACTGCCGATCTCATCTTTAAGGTGTGCCCGCGCATTCTTTAAGAGTGCAGGGGCGTTCTCTGTGGTAGAATGGTATGTGGGTCTGGTACAATAGCGATGCTTGCAGAACGCGCCGAAGCGAACTTAGATCGTTGCTTTTCTCCTCTATCACAGACCTGTTTTGGGAGAAACCCGTGGTCGTCGATGACAATCCGCTGGCCAAAGAGTTCGTTTCCTTCTGCGTCGAGAGGCGCGGCTGCAAGTGGCCCGAGTTGTACGATGAGATGTGTCGGGTGGCCAGCTACCGATTGTTCAAAGGCATGGGCTATCGCGAGTTGCATGACCAGGGAGTTTCTTTGAGCCTGTCCAACATGGACAGCCTGGCGGCTATCGCTAACACCTTATCCTCCTCCCAGACATCATCCCGCACCTTCTGACCCCGCGTTTCCCAGCAGTGTCCCGTTGTCCGAAGCCGTGTGCTGATGCTATAATCGCTCAGTTGCCCTTTTGTCACACGCAAGGAGGATAGGCTATTGGAGGCGATTGAGCATCAGATTGTGCTTTTACTTCAGAATCTTATCCAGACCGTTGGCTGGGCTGGCATTGTGCTAGCCATGGCCATCGAGAGTGCCTGCATACCGTTGCCCAGCGAGGTCACCATGCCTCTGGCGGGATGGATGCTGATCCAGGCCAGGGGCTTGTCAGTGTGGCACACATTCTGGGCCGCTTGGTGGGGCGCCGTGGGCTGTACTCTTGGCTCCGTCTTCACCTACTGGGTAGGTGCCAAGGGTGGGAGGCCGCTTCTGGAGAGGTATGGGAAGTACGTCCTGATCCGAACCCACGAGATAGAGGTGGCGGACCGGTGGTTCGCCAAGTATGGAGAGCACACGGCGTTCTTCTCCCGCTTGCTGCCGGTGGTGCGCACCTTCATCTCGCTGCCGGCCGGCGTCGCCCGTATGAACTTCGTCAAGTTCACGGTATGGACCTTCATGGGTTCCTTCATCTGGTGCTGGGTCCTTGGATGGGCTGGCTACGTGTTCGGGGAGCACTGGGAGAGGGTCCGGGAAGCGATGCGCCCCTTCGACATCCCGATCATCGTTGTCGTGCTGGCGCTGGTTGGTTTCTTTATCTATCGTCGTTTGAAGGCGCGAAGTGCAGAGCGGGTGGCGTCGACAGAGGAGTCATCGGAGTAGGAGCGCGGAGTCGCCTTGATCAAAGTGTCATCAGGGACGCTTGGCGTCCTGGGTTTGGCGGAGACTTGGCTGGACGCCCCCCCGACCACGGCTTATCTGATGGTGGGGGGGCGTTGTCGTCGTGACTGTGCCTTCTGCGCTCAAGCGCGGAGCAGCAAGGCCTCGGCGCTGGCGCTGTCTCGCGTCACCTGGCCGCAGTGGGACGAGGAGGAGACTCTCTCTGCGGTGGAAGAGGCCTACTCGAGGGGCAGCATCCAGCGGTGCTGTTTGCAGGTCACCGTCGGCCCTGGGAATCTAGATCGCGTCAGGGCCATAGCGACCCGACTGGGCCGAAGGGTGCCTCTCAGCGTCTCTGTGGTGGCCAGCGTGGATCAGGCCGAGGACCTGCTCGAGGCTGGCGTGGAGAGGGTGGGGTTGAGTCTCGATGCTGTGAACGAGGAGATCTTCCATCGGGTGAAGGGAGGGGATCTCCGCGCGTCCCTCGCGGTCATCGAAGAGGCCGCACGTCGCTTCCCCGGCCGCGTCAGCACTCACTTGATGGCGGGGTTGGGGGAGACAGAGGAAGAGATGGTGCGCATGATAAGCCTCCTCCACAATTGGGAGGTCACGCCTGCGCTCTTCGCCTTCACTCCGATCCCTGGTACAGCCATGGAAGACCAGGCTTCTCCGTCTGTGTCTAGCTACCGTCGGGTTCAGATTGTCAGACACCTGATCGCGAACGGCCTGGTGGCGGTCGAGGATTTCACCTTCTCGCCTCAAGGGCAGGTGGTGTCTTTCGGCCTTGGGCGCGACGAGCTGGAGAGAGCGCTGCGAGATGGCAAGGCATTTCGGACCTCGGGCTGTCCGGGCTGTAACCGTCCCTACTACAACGAGCCGCCGAGAGGGCCGTTGTACAACTACCCTGGTCCCGTTGATGCGCGTGAGATCTCATGCGCGTTGTGGGAAGCTCTCTCCTAGACGGTTTCGCGGTCGCTGGCGATGACCGCCTCCCTTGACTGCCAAGGGCAATCTGAGTATCATGTTAGTATGTGGGGGTGGTAGAGACCCGGTGGCCTCCGCGGTCTTCAAAACCGTTGATGGGTAGCGACGAGCTAGCCATGGTGGGTTCGACTCCCATCCACTCCCGCTACCCCTTCCATTTTACGGCTCTCCCGTGCCCCTCCGACCAGGCGTTTGAGCTCCGCCTCTGGGTGGCAACCTCGGCGCGACGTGCCCCTGGCTAGAGCGAACTCGAATAGGGGCAAGACACGTGGTATCAGGTTCTGGTCTATCGCAAAATTCCAGAGAGCGTCCATCTTCTTCCAGCCCACGTTGTACACCAGCCTCTTCAGAGGATTGGGCAGCCCGATCGATCGGCGAAGGATCGACCCATACGAGTAGAACTCCTCGTAGGACCACCAGTACCCTTCCTCTAGTTCGGAAGGGGTCATCAGTCTGGGCTGGAAGACGACGTGACGGGTATCGTAGGCGCTCCAATCCCGATGCAGGATGCGACTCTCCTGTTCCAGTCTGGCGAACAGTGCTTATGGCTGCACCCGTGCGACGGCGAGTGGGTTGCCGTATAATCAGTGTTCGAGAGCACTATGGTCCGTTTTGAAGTGACGTGGCGAGAGGGTGCCAGGTGGGAAGACGATACCACGTAGGAAAGCTGCCGTCAGACGTTTTGGGTCGCTTGCTCGATAAGTATCGCCTGGAAGACGAGCGGGTAGTGCTGGGGGCTAAGATTGGGGAGGACGCAGCCGTGCTCGACATGGGGGAGCGGTACCTGGTGGCCAAGACCGATCCCATCACCTTCGCTACCGATCAAATCGGCTGGTACGCCGTGCACGTGAACGCCAACGATCTGGTGACCACCGGAGCCAGGCCTCTCTGGTTCCTGGCGACGGTGCTGCTGCCCGAGGAGAGCTGCGACCAGACGCTGGTCGAAGAGATACTCCGGCAGATGCACGCCTCGTGCAAGGAGTTGGGCATCTCGCTGGTTGGGGGACACACGGAGATCACCTACGGTCTCGATCGGCCGGTGGTCGTCGGGCACATGCTTGGTGAGGTGGAGAAAGAGCGCCTCATCACGACAGGCGGTGCCCGAGTGGGGGATGCCATTGTGCTGACCAAGGGTATCGCCATCGAGGGGACGGCGATCATCGCCCGCGAGAGGGAGGCCTCACTGCGGACGCGGGGCTACGGGGACGATCTCATTGCCCGCGCGCAGGGCTATCTCCACGACCCGGGGATCAGCGTGTTCCGGGAGGCCAGATGGGCCTCCGACAACTGCGAGGTCCACGCCATGCACGATCCTACCGAGGGAGGCTTGGCCATGGGGCTCCGCGAAGTGGCGATCGCCGCAGGAGTGGGCATGATGGTCGAAGAAGAGAAGATCGAGATCCTGCCAGAGTCGTCGGCGCTCTGCGCGGAGTTTGGCCTGAACCCGCTGGGCACCATCGCCTCGGGGGCCTTGCTCCTGGCCCTACCTGCGGAGCAGGCAGAACAACTTGTGGAAACGTTGGTCTCGGATCAGATCCGTGCGGCCGTGATCGGCCAGGTCAGGCCATCTGGCGAAGGAATCAAGATCAGGAGTAGTGGGACGGTGAGAGATCTCCCAAGCTTCCCGCGGGACGAGATAGCCAAGCTGTTTGCCCCATAGAGGACGTGGAGCGTGGCGGATGGAGATGGGTAAGGAGTTCGAGGATCTCGACGAGCGCCAGTTGAACGAGCTCGGAAACGCCTACAGCGCCCAAGGCATGTGGGAGGAGGCGATCAACAGCTACCTTCGCAGCCTGGCTTTGCGCAAATCCCAGCGCGATGCTCGTGGGCAGGGAATCGTCCTCAACAATCTGGGTGCCACATACTATCGTCAGGGCCGGTTGCGGGAGGCCAGGGACTGCTACGAGGCCAGTTGCCAGATCGCCCGTGAACTGGGAGAAGGGCTGACCGAACTCGTGGCCCTGATGAACCTGGTCTTCCTGCACTTCAGTGAACGGCAGACGGAGGACTTCCGGCGTCGAGCTG
>DAOUEW010000233.1:0-14099 GCA_034430275.1 Anaerolineae bacterium
CCGGCAAGGTCAGCGAGGAAGAGCTGAAGCAGGAGCACGCGCTGGAGTGGGAGCACATGCAAGAGGATCCAAACCGGATGGAGGAGGCGAGGGTGAAGTGAGGAAACGCCTGCTCTCCTCCTGCATCGTGATCCTGGCCGTGCTGTTGCTGATCCCAGCCGTGCCAGCTTTCGCACAGGAGCCAGAAGAACAGCAATGCTGGGCTTGCCACCGGCAGCCCAATCTGGACACCGTGGCGGGGGTTCAGGCGGCAAATGCGCTCTGTCTCGACTGCCACGAAGATCCGGACATCTCCAAAGAGCTCGTAGGTCACGTAGTTCGGTTACAGGTGGAGGAAGAAGCATACGCCGCCACCCGACATGGTCACGTGGCCTGCGTGCAGTGTCACGCCACGGTTGGCCACTCTCCCCATGAGGAGGTGGCACCGCTGGCCTGCGAGGACTGCCACAGCAATCTATCACAGCACATCGCCACGGGAGATGCTCACCTGACCGTGGAGTGCAGCGCCTGCCACTTCGAGACCGAGACCGTGGTCCGCGACGCAGAAAGTGGCGTGGTGCAGATGAGCGCTCTCGACGACCAGGGAAGCGCGCTGGACAGGACCTCGCACCAGATGACCGACCCTGTGGACTGTGGTCGTTGTCACTACCAGGGCAACCAGGTGGGGGCGGCCGACGTGGCTCTGCCGCCCAAGGGCCTGCTCTGCTTCGCCTGTCACGACGCATCTCCCGTGCTGTACGCCGGGAACATCGGGAGCGGAGGTTCAGGGGTGCGCACCGACTGGGTGTCAGCCCCCGCGCTGCTCGTCATCTGTCTCGGACTGGTCCTCGCGTCCTCCGTCTGGCTCAGGGGTACCGTACACGGCAGGACCGATCTCTCAACCGGGGAGAAGCTGTCCTACATCGCGGCTGATGCCTGCGGCATTCTGTTCTCGCGGAAGATCTTCACTCTCCTCAAGTATCTCGTCCTGGATGGTATCCTTCTGCGCCGTACCCTGAGGGAGAGCGTGAGCCGCTGGTTCATGCACGGTCTGATCCTCTGGCCCTTCCTGGCACGCTGCTTCCTGGGCGTGTTCACCTGGTGTTTGGCCCAGTTCTGCCCCACCGCGTCGTTGACGCAGGCCCTGGTGGACAAGAACGCCGCTCCGGTGGCCTTCTGGTACGACTTCCTGGCCGTGCTGGTCGTGGTGGGCGCTCTGTTGGCCCTGGTACGCCGGGCCTTCGACAAGCAGATGAGGGAGATCAGCACCGCTGGGGACGTAGCCATCACCGCTCTGCTGGGCGGGATCTTCGTCTTCGGCTTCGTGGTGGAGGGCGCCCGTTTGATCGTGACGGCGGTTCCGCCCGATCAAGCCATCTACTCCTTCGGCGGCTACGCGGTGTCCCTGCTTCTTCGGCTGCTGCCTGTCACCTGGGCGAGCATCTACGGGTATCTGTGGTGGGTGCACGCTGCCCTGGTGGCCGCCTTTGTCGCCTACCTGCCCTTCAGCAAGTTCTTCCACATCCTCGTGGGTCCCATGCTGGTCGCCATCGGCGGCCTGCTGAGGGAGAAGGAATAGCCGTTCATGGGTCTGGAGCAACTCACCGTCAGACAGTTGATCGAACTGGATGCTTGCACTCGCTGCGGCCTATGCATAGAGTGGTGCTCCAACTGCCCAGAGATCGACGACCCCAGCGCCTGGCCCAGAGAGAAGATTTCAGGCCTCAAATCGCTGGTGAGAAAGCAGTTCGGACTTCGCGCCCGCCTGCGTGGCCCCAGCGACCCCAGTGAAGGAGCCCTGGAGCGCCTGTCGAGGGCCGTGTACGACTGTACGCTGTGCGCTCGATGCGCCGAGGTCTGCCCCGTAGGCATTGACACTCGTTCGCTCTGGCTGGCCACGCGTGAGGAGATGGTGCACAGGGGCCACTACCCCGAGGAGTTCAACACCCTGCGCGAAACGGTGACCACGAAGTATAACATCTCCGGCGACGACCCCGAGGAGCGACTGATCTGGAGCGAGAACCTGGAGGAGGTCCCTCAGGGAGTCAAGGGCAAAGAAACGGCGGAGTTCGTCTACTTCGTGGGCTGCACCCCGTCCTTCTATCCCCAGACCTATGGGATCCCTCAGGCTACCGTGGCCGTGATGGAGAAGGCTGGCCTCGACTACACCGTGCTCGGAAGAGAAGAACGGTGCTGCGGATACCCCTTGATCATCGCAGGCATGGCGGACCCGGTGAAGGAGTTGGTGGCGCACAACGTGGAGGCAGTGAGGGCCAAGGGGGCCCGCACGCTCGTGGCAGGGTGTCCCTCCTGCTACCACACCTGGCTGTACGAGTATCCGAGGATCCTTGGCGAACCTTTGGGCTTCGAAGTCCAGCACATGACCCAACTGCTTGAGGAGCTCCTCGTTCAGGGCCGCATCAACCTGGGTGAGTTTCCGCTATCGATCACCTACCACGATCCGTGCGACCTGGGCAGGAATAGCGGCATATACGAAACTCCGAGGAACGTTCTACGCAGCATACCTGGGGTCTCCCTCGTGGAGATGGAAGAAAACAGGCAATACGCACTGTGCTGCGGCGGCGGGGGCGACGTGGCCATGTGGAACCAGGAAGTGGTGGAGGCGGTGGCCAGAAGGCGCCTCCACCAGGCGGAGGCCACCGGTGCTAAAGCCCTCGTCTCGGCCTGCCAGCAATGCAAGCGGACGCTGATGACCGCAGCGCGCCAGGAGAAAGTGCGAATGCAAGTGTTGGACATCGTGGAACTGGTAGCCAGGGTGATGGAGGAGTGATCCCAGACCGTGGTTGACGAAGAACGGCGATACGGTTCCGACCACGAAGGAGATGGCCAGACACGCCGCGCAGGCGACAAGACATCTCCTTCATTGTTGCAGGGCCTGTGGGCGTACGTGGAAGTCACCAAGCCCGCCTCCGTCTTGCTGCTGCTCTTCACAGGTCTGGCTACGATGATCGTCGCTGTCGGAGGATGGACCATTCCGCCGGATCTGTTCGTCAGGACCATGCTCGCCATCGGCTTGGGCTGCGCGGGCGCCAATACGCTCACCTGCTACATAGACCGGGACATGGACCGCGTTATGGACAGGACCAGGGCGCGCCCCATACCCTCGGGGAGGATCGACCCGCCGCAAAGGGCACTATGGTGGGGTCTGGCCCTCACTGCGATCTCTCTGGCTCTCGCCTGGACCATCAATCCTCTGGTCCTTGCCCTGGGCATCCTGGGGTTTGCCGACAACGTTCTGATCTACAGCGTGTTGCTCAAGCGCAGGAGCGCCTGGAATATCATCCTCGGTGGCTTCAGTGGCGGGATCCCTGTCCTCTCCGGATGGGCGGCGGTTAGAGGCAGCGTCGATCTCACCGCCCTATTGATGGCCGCGGTGGTGGTGCTCTGGATACCCAACCACATCTGGAACCTGGCTATCTACCACGCCGACGATTACAGGAAGGTCCGGGTGCCTATGCTGCCGGCCGTCGTCTCTCTGGAGCGGACCACGCGCTGCACCATGGCTACCGTCGTGCTGATGTACCTGTTGTCGGCGGCCCTCTACTTCGTGGGAGGTTTCGGACCGATCTATCTGGTGGCGGCGCTGGTCTTCGGCCTTTTCGTAACAGCCAGCAACTTCGTCCTTGCACTGCGGCCATCGCGCGAGAAGTCCTGGCTGATGTTCAAGGTCTCGAGCCCCTATCTGTTCGTGCTCTTTCTGGCTATGGCGCTGGACGTATTGGTGGCGTAAGTCCTGCTATTGATGGGGGCTGCCAATTGTGGTATAATTAGATGGTGTTAGTCCTATTCACAGGAGGCACGGATGCAGCTCTATCTCCTGGGGAGCGTTGGCTGGGCTGAGTCACAACTCATCTACCACGCCCTTCCCCGCCTGGGCCGCGAGGCGTTGGTGCTGCTGTCCCCGGCCGATCCCTACGTATGTATCGGGTACCATCAGGACCTTGACAAAGAGGTGGACGTAGAGTTCTGCCGAGCCAAAGAGATCCCCATCTTTCGACGGGAGGTGGGAGGCGGAGGCGTCTATCTCGACGGCGATCAGTTGTTCTACCAACTGATCATCCACAAGGAGAACCCCCTCGCGCCGTCAGACAAGACATCGTTCTACCGCAAGTTCCTTCAGCCCCCCATCGACACCTATCGCGAGTTGGGTATCCCAGCGGAGTACAAGCCGGTCAACGACATCGTGGCTCACAACCGCAAAATCTCCGGCAATGGTGCTGGCGAGATCGGGGACTACCTGGTACTGGTGGGCAATCTGATCCTCGATTTCAACTACGAGATGATGAGCCGAGTGCTCAGGGTCCCCGACGAGAAGTTTCGAGACAAGGTCTACAAGAGCTTGCAGGACAACCTCAGTACGATCAGGCGGGAGTTGGGAGAGGCGCCGCCCAGAGACTCGCTTTTCGCCAGCCTGGCGCGCAATTTCCAGCAGGTGCTGGGACCGCTGCCTGCCGCAGAGATAGACGACGAGCTGAGGGAGGAGGTAGCCAGGCTCGCTTCCAGCTTCCTCGAGGACGAGTGGCTGCACAAGATAGGCAGGCGCATGGAAGGGCGCACGGTGAAGATCTCGGCCGGGGTGGAGGTCAAGCATCTCTTGCGCAAGGCCCCGGGCGGCTTGATCCGAGGCGACGTGGAGCTGACCGACGGACTCATCTCATCTGTCGTGCTCTCCGGGGACTTCTTCTTCTATCCAGCCAATGAACTGACAAAGCTCTGCCAGGCGCTGGTGGGCAAGGAACCTGCCGAAGCAGAGGATACCATCGCCCACTTCTACGAAAAACACGGCATAGAATCGCCAGGTGTCGAGCCGGCCGATTTTGCCAAGGTCGTGGTGGGTTGACCCTTGGAGAGAATGGCTCTGTTCCCTGGGTGTCTGGTTCTTCAGCGTATGCCTCAGTACGAGAAGGCAACGAAGGAGGTGCTCAGCGCCATCGGTATACGAGTGGAGAACATCCCACGAGCCGCCTGCTGCGGAGCTCCTCTAGAGTCCTTCACCGACAGGTGGCTTTATCTTGCAGCCTACAACCTCAGTCTGGCGGAGAGGATGGGGCTGGAGGTGGTAACGCTGTGCGGCAACTGCACCAACACCCTATTGCGCGCGAATGCGGCTCTGGAGGATCCCTCGCTTCGGCTGGAGGTGAACGCAGTACTGAGCCCCATGGAGCTGCGATACGACGGGAAGACGACGGTCAAGCATCTAGTGCAACTGCTGGTTGAACGCCTGGACGAAGTCAGGGCGCGAATGACGAGTAGACTGTCTCTGAGAGTGGCGGTGACCCACCCGTGCCAGGCCTTTCGCCCCCACGAGGTGTCCGGTTTCGACGATCCTCTGGAGCCCCAGGCCATGCGGCAGCTCGTGGCCTCGACGGGCGCGGAGGTCGTGGACTACCTCACAGAGCACGACTGCTGCGGGGCCACCCTGTACCTGGGGGACCGGCAACTTGGCTTGGAGGCCGGTCGTCGCAAGCTGGCCTCGGCGGCCGGGGCAGACGTGCTGGTGGACGCCTGTGGCAACTGCCAGTTGCTTCTGGAGAGGTTTCGAGGCTTCCTCGGAGACTCCCACGAGCGTTCCAGGCTGGTGGTCTTGACCCTGCCCCAATTGCTCGGTCTGGCTATGGGGATCGATGACGCCGCCCTGGGTATCTCAGCCGCGTCGGCCCGCGCGATAGCGGAGGCGGCGGCGTGAACGAGAGAACCATGGACGAGCTTCTCGCGGATTGCACGCGCTGCGGGCTGTGCCGCGAGGTGTGTATCGTAGAAAGGCTGGGCGGCCATTCCATCACCTCCTTCCTGTGTGGGGAGAAAGACTACTCCAGTTGGCTATGTTCCTCCTGCTGGCGCTGCCAGGAGGTCTGCCCGCAAGCAGTGGACATCCACACGATCATGATGTTGAAGCGGCGGGAGCAGGCGCCGCCCGCGGGGCACGAGGCCAATCTTGTCAACGTCATGCGCTTGGGATATGCTTTGCAGATGGAGGACGATATCAACGAGTTGCGGCGCTTCCATGGGCTGGATGCGGTGCAGTTCATACCGGCCGAGTGGGTAGAGACCCTACTACGAGGCGACATGACAAGGAACCAGGAGGACAGATAGTAATGTCCACGCGCACGAAGGAGGTCACCTCACGAGAGGCAGGCTTGTCACCTGAGGCAGAAGCCATTCTGCACCGGCCAGAGGTGCTGGAGTGTATCCAGTGCGGAACCTGTTCGGCATCCTGCCCAACGGCGTACGCCATGGACTACACACCTCGACAGATCATCGCTGCCCTGCGGGCTGGCCAACTGGAGAAGGTGCTACGCAGCAACACGCCGTGGCTGTGTGCCTCGTGCTACTACTGCACCGTGCGATGCCCCGCCGGAATCCAGTTCACAGACTTCATGTACGACCTCAAGCGGATGGCACTCCAGCGCAACCTGAACCCTCGGGGCAGCGCGGAGTTCTACAAAGCCACCGTGAGCACGGTGGACCGACATGGTCGGAGCGCCGAGATGGAACTGATGATTCGCTACTACCTGAGCAGGTTCAATCCACTCGGGCTCCTCAAGCTGCTGCCGTTCGGGCTCAAGATGTTAGTGCGTGGCAGGCTCCCGCTTCTGCCCCACACGATCAAGGGGCGGGCCGATCTGGGCAAGATGCTCGATCATATCGCTCAGGAAGGGGAAGCGTGATGGCCTACAGCTACTATCCCGGTTGCACCCAAGAGGTGAGTACCAAAGCCTACGATCGCTCCTCGCGGGCTGTGGCCAAGGCCTTGGGTCTGGAACTCGTAGAGATCGATGATTGGAACTGCTGCGGCTCAAGCCCCTCGTACTCACTGCGAGACGTGGCGACCTATGCATTGAATGCTCGCAACCTGGCCCTGGCCGAGAGAGGCGTGCCGGGTGGCGATGTGGTGACCATCTGCAACGGATGCTTTGGCATGATGGACAAGACCAACCGTCGCCTCGCGGAGGATGCTGATCTGAGACGGGAGATCGACGAGGCCCTGGCCGTCGCTGACCTCCAGTATCGAGGTACGCTCACGGTGCGTCATCTTCTCGACATACTGGTGAAGGACGTGGGACGAGAAGCCATCGAGCAGAAGGTCACGCATCCACTGGAGGGCTTGAAGGTGGCGGGATACCTGGGCTGTGCCTTCAGCCGCCCCAGTGGCATCGACGACATGGAGTTTCCTACAGCTCTGGATGACCTTCTAGCATGGATCGGGGCCGACGTCGTGGACTATCCTCTCAGGGCAGCCTGCTGTGGCGGCGTGCTCATGATGGGCGAACAACAAGATGTGGCCTTGAAGCTAGTCCACACCCTGCTGGCTGAGGCGGTGCGGAGAGGAGCTACATGTCTGGCCACGGCCTGTCCACTCTGCCACCTCAACGTGGAGGCCTACCAAGGCCAAGTAAACTCGCGCTTTGGAACCGACCTCTCGCTTCCTGTGCTGTTCTTCTCCCAGTTGCTGGGAGTCAGCATGGGCCTGGGTACAGAAGAACTCGGTCTCGGTGAGGAGTTGGTATCGGCCAAGGCACTTCTCGCTCCCTTCATGACGTGAAGATCCCGAGAAGGGACCTGGTTTGGAGAACGTGGGGAGGTAACTAGGTGGATAGAATCGGAGTTTACGTCTGTCACTGCGGAACCAACATAGCGGACAAAGTCGACGTTGAAGCGGTCACCGATTACGCCGCTGGACTGCCGGGCGTGGTCCTGGCACGCAACTACGAATATATGTGCTCAGATCCAGGCCAGGAACTGATCCAGCACGACATCAAGGAGCAAGGTCTAAATCGGGTGGTGGTTGCCTCCTGCTCGCCGCTGATGCACGAACCCACCTTCCGCCGGGCATGTGAGGGTGCGGGTCTGAACCCCTTCTTCTTCCAGATGGCCAATATCCGCGAACAGGTTTCCTGGGTGACCGAGGACCCCGACGAGGCCACGGCGAGGGCCAAGAGGGCGGTGACCGCGGCTGTGTACAGGGCAGCTTGTCATCAGGCATTGGAGGTCAAGGAGGTCCCCGTCGAGCCTGCCGCCCTGGTGGTCGGTGGGGGCATCGCCGGCATCGAAGCCGCGCTGCGCATCGCCGCCGCGGGGAAGAAGGTCTACCTGGTGGAGAGGGAGCCCAGCATCGGCGGCTACATGGCTCAGCTCCACAAGACCTTCCCCACGCTAGACTGCGCGGCTTGAATCCTGACACCCAAGATGGTGTCCGTCGGACAGCACGAAAACATCGAGATTCTGAGCTACAGCGAGGTCGAGGAAGTCTCCGGCTTCGTGGGGAGCTTCAAAGTCAAGATCCGCAAGAAAGCGCGCTATGTGAACGAGGACCTGTGCACCGGCTGCGGCCTGTGCCAGGAGAAGTGCCCAACCAAGAACATCCTCAGCGAGTTCGATGCGGGGATTGGCACGCGTAAGGCCATCTACATCCCGTTCGCGCAAGCGGTGCCCAGGATTCCCGTCATAGACACCGAACACTGCCTGCACTTCCAGAAGGGCAAATGCGGCGCGTGTCAGAAACTATGCCCGACGGGAGCTATCGACTACGAGCAAGAGGACCAGATCGTCGAGCTTGATGTGGGAACGATCATCGTGGCCACGGGGTTCGACCTCTTCGATCCCACTCGCGCGCCGGAGTACGGATACGAGAGGCTGGACAACGTCGTGACCAGCCTGGAGTTTGAGCGTATGATCAACTCCAGCGGGCCGACCGGCGGTAAGGTCCGCCTCAAGGACGGGCGGCAGCCGCAGAGCGTGGCTATCCTGCATTGCGTTGGGAGTCGCGACAAGAGGTACAACGTCTACTGCTCCCGGGTTTGCTGCATGTGGTCGCTGAAGTTCGCCCACCTGGTCAAGGACTCCCTCGATGCCGAGGTCTACGAGCTATACATCGACATGCGAACCTTCGGCAAAGGCTACGAAGAGTTCTACAATCGGTTGCTGAAGGAAGGGGTGATCTTCATTCGCGGCAAGGGCGCAGAGGTCACCGACGTGGCCGAAAACCCTGAGGAAGAGGGCAAGCTGATCGTCAAGTGCGAAGACACTCTGCTGGGCGAGTTGCGCCGCATCCCGGTGGATATGGTCATCCTGAGCACGGGCCTGGAACCACGGCGTGACGCCGTGGAGGTGGCCCGCACTTTCGGACTCAGCCGCAGCGCAGACGGTTTCTTCTTGGAGAAGCACCTGAAGCTGGCCCCGGTGGAGACCGCTTCTGATGGGATCTTCATCGCCGGAGCTTGTCAGGGCCCCAAGGATATACCCGACACCGTGGCCCAAGCGGGAGCGGCGGCGGTGGCAGCCTTGGCCATGATGGACAGGGGGAAAGTTGCTCTGCAGCCATACGTAGCCATCGTCGACGTGGACAGGTGCTCGGGTTGTGGCGAGTGCGTCCTGGCCTGCCCGTACAACGCCATCGAGCTGGTCGAGGGACACGCACAGATAGAGGAGACGGCGTGCAAAGGCTGTGGAACCTGCGTTGGTCACTGCCTGTCCAAGGCCATCACTCTGTCACACTTCACCGATGATGAACTGGTGGCAGAGATGCAGGGAGCTCTGCGAGTGCTGGAGGTAGCTTGACCTACGAGCCCAAGATCGTAGCCTACGCGTGTACGTATTGCAGCTATCCAGGCGCTGATCTGGCCGGCATATCTCGGATCAAGTATTCGCCCAACGTGAACATCATTCGCGTCCTCTGCTCCGGGCGCGTATCATCGGAGTTGATCCTGCGCACCTTCCGTGAGGGGGCGGATGGTGTGCTGGTGCTGGGCTGCCACTACGGGGACTGCCACTTCATCAGCGGCAACCACCGTGCCGCCAAGCGTGTGGCCGTCCTGAAGCGAATTCTCGAGTACACCGGCATCGAGCCGGAGCGGCTGCGACTGGAGTGGGTATCGGCATCGGAGGGTGAGCGATTCGCCCAGGTCGTCGACGAGTTCACGGAGACGGTCAGAGAGCTGCCGCACATACGAGAGGTCTTAAGGGGGTAGGTGTAGATGGCGAAGGACGTCTTGGATCTGGCCACCGTGGAGAGGGATGTCAACTTCGGCGAGGAGGTCACGCCCGACCTGAGTGTGCTCCGCACTTGCATTCAGTGCGGCACCTGTTCGGCTTCCTGTCCTACGGCCTACGCCATGGACTATACGCCGAGGCAGTTGTGGAAGCTGATCCAGTTGGGCCTCAAAGATGAGGTGGTCAACAGTCGCACCTTCTGGCTGTGTACCACCTGCAGGGCCTGCACGGTACGCTGCCCGCGCGGCATCGACCTCACCCAGACCATGCTCATGCTGAAGGAGTATGCCGTCAGAGAGGCACTCAAGGTGCCGGAGGGCATCGGCATCCTGCGCGAGACGGTGACCACCGACCACAACATCTCAGGGGACGACAACGAGACCCGTCTGATCTGGGCTGAGAACCTGGAGAGCAAGCCGGAGGGTATCGAGGCCAAGAAAGGGGCGGAGGTGCTCTACTTCGTAGGGTGCGTTTCCGCCTTCTACCCTCAGGCCTATAGCATACCTCAGTCCATGGTGCAGATCTTCGAACGGGCCGGCGTCAGTTTCACCACCATGGGCGGACAGGAGTGGTGCTGCGGCTACCCTTTGTACGGCGCCGAGATGAAGGACCTGGTAGCTGAGTTAGCCCAACACAACCTGGAGCGGGTCAAGGAGCTGGGTTCGACCAGGCTGGTGACAACCTGCCCATCCTGCTACTACGCCTGGACCCACGTCTATCCTGAGTTCGTGGAGTTGCCGGCCGGGCTAGAGATACTACACGCCGTGGAGTATCTGAAGCAGTTGTTGGACCAGGGCGGGATCGAACTTGGAGAAGTGGAGAGGATCGTCACCTACCACGACCCGTGCGACCTCGGTCGCAAGAGTGGGGTCTTCGACGCCCCGCGCGCCCTTCTGAACAGTATTCCGGGGCTCGAGTTCCGGGAGATGGCGATGCACGGGGAGAACGCCATGTGCTGCGGCGGAGGAGGAGACGTCGAGATCTCGGACAGGCAGGTGACAGGAGAGGTCGGGGTGCTGCGTATGCAGCAGGCTCAGGAAACGGGGGCCGAGGCGGTGATCTCAGCTTGCCAACAGTGCAAACGGACGCTGCTTACCGGCGCACGCCAGGCGAAGATACGGATGAGGGCCATGGACATCAGCGAGCTCGTGCTGGAGTCCATGCTCAACGCGGAGAGTGAGTGAACTGGAGACAACAGGCATGGGTGATAGACCGAGAAGGATAGGGGTCTTCGTCTGCCACTGCGGGACCAACATCGCGGCCAAGGTTGATGTCGAAGCCGTAGCACAATACGCGGCTGGGCTCCCCGGAGTGGTGAACGCTGAGACCTACCAGTACATGTGCTCTGACCCTGGTCAGGACCTGGTCAAGCAGAGGATAGAGGAACTGGGACTGAACAGAGTAGTGGTGGCCTCCTGTTCGCCCCTGATGCACGAGCTCACCTTCCGCCGGGCCTGCGCGGCGGCGGGGATGAACCCCTTCCACTTCCAGATGGCGAACATCCGGGAGCAGGTTTCGTGGGTGACTGAGGACCCGGAGGAGGCCACGGAGAGAGCCAAACGCGCTGTGGCGGCGGCGGTGCTCCGGGTGGCACACCACCAATCGCTGCAGGTCAAGGAAGTACCTGTCCTGCCGGCTGCTCTCATCGTGGGCGGTGGCATCGCCGGCATCGAGGCCGCGCAGCGCATCGCCGACTCGGGCAAGAAGGTCTACCTGGTGGAGAAAGAGCCCAGCATCGGTGGCTACATGGCGCAGCTCTACAAGACCTTCCCAACCCTGGACTGTTCCGCTTGAATACTCACACCGAAGATGGTGTCCGTGGGACAGCATGAAAACATCGAGATCCTGAGCTATAGCCAGGTGGAAGAGGTTGCCGGGTACGTCGGCAACTTCAAGGTCACCGTCCGCAAGAAGGCCCGCTACGTAAACGAGGACCTGTGCACGGGCTGCGGACTGTGCCAGGAGAAGTGCCCGGCCAAGAAGATCCCCAGCGAGTTCGACGGCGGTCTGGGAACCAGGACAGCTATCTACATGCCCTTTGCCCAGGCCATTCCGCGACTCCCAGTGATCGATAAGGACAACTGCCGGTACTTCCAGACGGGCAAGTGTGGCGTTTGCGCCAAGCTCTGCCCCCGGGAAGCCATCGACTTCGAGCAGGAAGACCAACTCGTCGAGCTAGAGGTGGGCACGATTATCGTGGCCACCGGATTCGATCTATTCGACTGTTCCCGCGTCTCTGAGTACGGCTACGGCACGTACGACAACGTCCTGAGCAGCCTGCAACTGGAGAGGCTGGTGGATGCCAGCGGCCCCACCAGGGGTAGGATCGTGACCAAAGAAGGACACGAGCCCGAAAGTCTAGCCATCATACACTGCGTGGGCAGCCGCGACCACAACTACAACCGGCACTGCTCGCGCATCTGCTGTATGTACTCCCTCAAGCTGGCCCACCTGGTCAAGGATTCCACAAACGCTCAGGTCTACGAGTTCTACATCGACATGCGCACCGGTGGAAAAGGATACGAGGAGTTCTACGAGCGATTGCAGGAGGAAGGTGTCACGTTCATCCGGGGGCGCCCGGCAGAGGTGGTTCCTCGCGATGGCAAGCTCGTGGTCAAGGCGGAGGACGCCAACCTGGGCCGGCTGATGGAGGTCCCGGTGGACATGGTGATCCTGAGCGCGGGATTGGAGCCAAGACGCGACGCCGAGGACGTAGCTCACATCTTTGGACTAAGCCGCAGCGCAGACGGCTTCTTCCTGGAGAAACATCCCAAGCTCGGACCGGTGGAGACGGCATCCAACGGTGTGTTCATCGCTGGGACCTGCCAGGGACCCAAGGACATCCCCGACACGGTGGCTCAAGCGGGTGCAGCGGCAGCGGCAGCCATGGCGATGATGGACAGGGGCCGCGTCACTCTGGAACCGTCCATCGCACAGGTGAGCGTCAAGCTCTGTTCGGGATGCGGCGAGTGCGTGGTCGCCTGTCCTTACAGCGCCCTGAAGCTGGTCGACGGACACGTAGAGGTGGATGAGACGGCGTGCAAGGGCTGCGGCGTGTGCGTTGGCCACTGCCGTTCCAAGGCCATCACGGTACTGCACTTCACCGATGAGCAGTTGTTGGCAGAGATGCAGGGTGCTCTGCGGACGTTGGAGGTAGCTTAATGCCCGAACCGAAGATCGTAGCCTACGCTTGTACGTATTGCTCCTATCCCGGCGCTGACCTGGCCGGCACGTCGCGTATCAAGTACTCCCCCAACGTGAACATCATACGGGTGTTGTGCTCCGGGCGCGTGTCGCCGGAGTTGATCTTGCGCACGTTTCGTGAGGGCGCGGATGGAGTGCTGGTCCTGGGCTGTCACTATGGTGATTGTCACTTCATCAGCGGCAACCATCGCACCGCCAAACGAGTGGCGGTACTGGAGCGCATCCTGGAGTACGCTGGCATCGAGCCAGAGCGGCTCAGATTAGAGTGGGTATCAGCATCGGAGGGTGAGCGATTCGCCCAGGTGGTCGATGAGTTCACAGAGACGATTCGGCAACTGCCCTCGATGAAGAGGGTGTTGGCATGAACAGACTCGAACCCCTCAGGAGAGTCGTCGAAGAAGTCTTGGACCAGGTGGACGGGGTTGTGGCCCTGAAGAAGACTTCGGGACACGTAGCCCCCCATCTTTTCAAGGACCGCGAGGAACTGCAAGAGCTGGCTGTCTCTCCCAAGTATCCCCTGCCGGGCACATTACATCTGATCCAGACCGCCCATCCGGAGGCCAAACTGGCCATCGTCTGCCGGGGCTGCGACGAGCGAGGCCTAATAGAGATGGCCAAGCGCAACCAGGTCAACCTGGACCAGATGACCATCATCGGGCTGGCCTGCACGGCGGAGGAAGCGGAGGAGTGCCGCTGTGCCAAGCCCTACCCCAGCGTCCTGGTCGACAGCCACGTGGGCGAGCGCACCGAGCCCGTCGCCGATAAGCTCGTTGAGGAATTGAGAGACAAGGACGTGGCCCAGCGTCTGGAGTTCTGGCGCAAGCAGTTCGACAGGTGCATCAAATGCTACGGTTGTCGCAACGCCTGTCCCCAGTGCTTCTGCCCGGAGTGCACCCTGGAGGAGG
>DAOUEW010000234.1:0-2349 GCA_034430275.1 Anaerolineae bacterium
GATAGAACGAGCCTTTGGAGATGCCGACCGCCTGCGTGATGTCGGCTATGGTGGTCTTTTTGAGGCCATAGGCCTGGAAAAGCTCTTCGCCCCTCTCCCGCAACTGCCGGCGAATGGTTTCTCTTTCCTCTGGAGAGAAAGCCCTTGGCATACATAACCTCTGGGTGTGACTGTGTGAACGAAATCGGTCATACGTATTCTACTCCAAATCACAGGATTGTCAAGTGGCATCGAGTCTCTTGCGGGGAGCCTCTCCAGTCCTGGTAAGTGGTGAGCAGGCAAGTGCGCGCGGCGCTGATGCGCTTGATCGTGCTGACGTGCCGGGGTTTGACCTGGAACCGGGGCGACGTTATAATCGTGAGGAGACGGCCCTGGGCAGCTTGGAGCCGACACGGCATCCGCATTTCAGCCGCTCGCTGCGTCTGTGTCTCGGACCCTCGTAGACCGTGAGCCCAGGCGGCCCGTCTTGGCCCAGGTGCGCACGCAGCGTTCGGTTAGCACACCAAGAGGAGGAAGCAAATGACTGTCGTCGCCTACCTCGAAGGCACCGATCCCCTCGTACTCACCGGGTTGGCCGCAGCGGGTATCGGCACCATTCCGGTCAGCAATGGCTTCGATGATCACGGCAAATACGTCAACCACATCACCACTAGTGATGGCGTCTCCGTGGTCATTGGCTATCTGCACAAGGTGATGCCGACATCCGTCATGACCCTCACCCCGCGAGACATCCTCTTTGCCTGTGTGAGGCTGAACATCCCTGTGCTCCTCATAGCCGAGGGATCCGACCACCAGAAGGCGAAGAAGCTCTTGGGCGACGTGGCTGACTATGTGCGGCTGGTAGAGCCGGGAGAGCTCTACGAGGCTGTTCTGGAGATCATCGCCTAGCCCATGCGCTCCACTACCACCAAGTTGGGCAGATGGTCACAAGCTGATGCGAGAAAGGCCCGCATGTCGTCTTGCGTCCGCGGGACCGGTCGGGGGTCCGGCGATCGCGAGTTAGGGTGCACTGCGTTGACGTGGGCGCCGACGAGGGCGTGGATAGGGTTATAGCCATTGTCCAATCAGCCTGGTTTGATAGTCCTCTTTGGATCAGGGGAGATCGCCCCCAGCGGGCAAAAGGTTCACGACTGGGCGATGCGCCAGCTAGAGCCTCCCATCGAGGTGGCGATCCTGGAGACCCCGGCCGGCTTCCAGCCCAACTCGGCTCTGGTGGCGCAGAAGATGGCCGAGTTTCTGGAGCAGCATCTACAGAACTACCGGCCTCAGGTGGCGGTGATACCGGCTCGCAAGCGCGGCACCCCTCACAGCCCCGACAATCCTGAGATAATGGCACCTCTCCTCCGCGCCAACTACATCTTCTGGGGACCCGGCAGTCCCAGCTACGCTGTCCGTCAGTTGAGGGACAGCCTGGCCTGGCAGATGATGCTGGCGCGACACTGTCTCGGCGCGACGATGGTCTCGGCCAGCGCTGCGGCCATCGCCAGCGGCGCGTATACCCTCCCCGTGTACGAGATCTACAAAGTAGGGGAGGACCTGCATTGGGTGGGGGGGTTGGATCTCTTCGGGGCCTACGGTCTCTCCTTGGCTATCGTCTCTCACTGGGACAACAATGAGGGAGGCGCAGAGCTGGACACACGGTGCGGGCTCATGGGCCGGGCCAGGTTCCAGCAGCTTATGGCTATGTTGCCTGCTGGTACAACCATCGTGGGGATCGACGAGCACACGGCCCTGACCATGGATTTGCAGGCCACGGACTGCCAGGTGATGGGGCGAGGTGGCGTGACTCTGATCAGAGACGGTGAAGAGGCGCGGTATGAGGCCGGCTCGGGCTTCGATGTCTCTGAGCTGGGCGACCCCCACGTGCCAGACCTGGGGAGCGGGATTCCTGAGGATGTGTGGCGACGGGTCCTGGCTGCGGAGAGCGAGTCACAAGAGGAGCAGAATCGGGAACCTACTCCAGAGGTCCTGATCCTGCTAGAGGAGCGCGAGGCGGCTCGCGCACGGCGCGATTGGGCCGCCTCTGATGAACTGCGGGAGCGGATCGTCGCGTTGGGCTGGCAGGTGCGGGACACCCCCTCTGGCCCCGAGTTGGTGCCGCTCTGAGTGCGCGGCGTCTCTTGTCGCTACGCTTGCCTGAGCGGACTCCCCCCGGCAACTACGGACCACCGGCTCGACAGCCGGCGACGGCGAACGCTTGATGGCTCAACACCTTCGTGGTAACATGTGCCAGAAGAGCCGTCGTTCCCCCGCCGGCGTGACGGAGGTTGATCGATGAAGAGGAGCTACCTGTACGGTCTCTTGACGACGATGATGATCGGCCTCCTGGCCTGTCAGTGTACGCTGCCG
>DAOUEW010000235.1:0-9126 GCA_034430275.1 Anaerolineae bacterium
ACGACCAGCACCTACACCCCTACGTCTGCATCTATTGACCTCTCGTCTAAGTCAAGCTATAATCCCCTCGTGCACCATCTCTCAACCTGCGATTCCTTGCCGTCGCCCTAACCAGCAGAGGATGTGTACGTCGTGACCAGCAACCCGGACGAACACATAGGTGCCGAGCCTTCAGGACCGCAGCCCGACTCATTCTTTCGAGAGCTCTTCGAGCTCTCTCCCGAAGCGGTTCTCCTCACCGATGTGCAGAGCAACGCCATTCTCGAGGCCAATCAGGCCGCGTGTGAGTTCACCGGCATGTCCAGAGATGAGTTGTTGGGCGTTGACCTCGCTCGGCTCTACCCCTCACGATCCGTCGCAGAGCTTCAGGACTCATCCCAGGTAGGCCATACGTCTAACCGCGCCGCCACTAGGGACGTACTGATCCAGAAACCCTCAGGCAAAGTGGTTTCAGCCCGTGCGTCAGCAACAGTCCTCGCCCTGCCCGGACGCAGAGTGATACGCTGGGTCTTGCACGAGAGTCCCACCGAGCGAACCGCCGATGATCGCCAAGGACAGAGCTGGGATCAACTGGCTGCCCTGAACGCCATCGCCAACACAGTGGCCGGTTCACTCAACCTGGAAGATGTGCTGAACCGTGCCCTGGATGAGGTGTTGGAGGCGATGAAGGTGGACGCGGGAGTAATCACCTCATTCGACCCTCGAACGGGGGAGATTACGCTGATGACTCATCGCGGTCTCAGCGATGAATTCGTTCAGGGTATGCGAAGGCAGAGGCACGAGGTGGGCAGGCAGTTGGCCGATACCATTCCCGGCCTGGAGGAAGCCATCTTGATACAGGATCTCCAGAGAGATCCTCGTGCGGTATTCTTCGCGGAACATTTCGAGAAAGAGCGGCTGCACTCAAGTGCTGCTGTGCCCCTGAAATCCAAGGGCAAGGTACTGGGCATGCTCGCCGTAATCAGTCGCGAACCTCACAAGTTCACCCCCGAGGACGTGAAGCTGTTGACGGCCATGGGCATCCAGATTGGCCTGGCCGTGGAAAATGCCAGCCTTCATCAAGAGGAGATGCAAAGGGTGTCCGAGATGGAGGCGCTACGCAAGACCACGCTAGACATCTCGAGACAGCTTGACCTGCCCCAACTGTTGCGGTCCATCGTGGAGAGGGCTTCTGCCCTGGTGGGAACAGCAGCCGGCGGTCTGTACCTTTACCACGAAGAAGAGGAAGAGTTGGAGTTGGTGGTCAGCCAGTACCTGGATCAGGACCACTCCGGCACCCGCATTAAGCTCGGGGAGGGGCTTTCTGGAAAGGTGGTCTTGAGCGGAGAACCCATGTTCGTTGAGGACTACGAGAACTGGGAAGGTAGATCGCCGCAGTACGAAGGCCGCCCCTTCCGGGGAGTAGCAGCGGTTCCCTTGAAGTGGGGAGATAGGATCCTCGGTGTGGTGAACGTGACAGATCTGGGGCAGGTCAGGAAGTTCACCGAACGCGATCTTCGGGTGCTTGAGCTATTCGCCAGTCAGGCCGCCATCGCCATTGAGAATGCTCGGTTGTACTCCAGGCAGGAACGAAGAAGCCGCGAACTGATGACCCTGCACGACATCTCGCTGCACATCATCAGCCGCATAGATGTGGACAGTGTGCTGGGCGCCATTGTGGTGGGCGCGGCCGAGCTCCTAGACGGTCCCTCGGCGGAGCTCTACTTGTACCGCCGACCCCAGGGAGATCTGAAGAGCGCCGCCTCCACCGGTCTATCGCCTGAGCGGGTGGGCGGAGTGCTCCAAAAGGGGGAGGGGGTAGCTGGGACAGTCCTGCTCACAGAGGCGCCTCTGATCGTGGATGACTACGACTCATGGGAGGGGAGATCTCCAGCATTCGCCGGCCTTAGCCTCGGCCGCGTCGTGGGCGTGCCCATCAAGTACGGCAAGGATCTCCTGGGCGTCCTGGTCGTGGACAGGCCTCTGAGAACGTTGCCCTTTGGATACAACGACGTCAACTTGCTCACACTGCTGGCCAACCAGGCTGCCATCGCCATCGAGAACGCCCGCCTCCACGACCAGACCAAGCAACGCCTCGAGGAATTGTCCGCGATAGAGGAGATCGTCGGTGAGCTTTCATCCACCCTGGACCTCGGCAAGGTCATATCGACGGTGCTGGACAAGGCCCTCGAGGCCACGGAGGCCTCTGCAGGATCTATCGACATAGTGGACGAGGATCGTAGCTGCCTGATGTGGCTTGCCCACCGCGGCTACCCCCTACAAGCAGCGTCTCGATATGCGCCTGCTTCCAGCATGGAGAGGGGCATCGTGGGAAGGGTCGCCAGAACTGGCGAACTGGCCCTGGTGGACGACGTGAGCAAGGACCCAGACTACATGGGGGTCGTACCTGGCACGAGATCCCAACTCACCGTCCCCATCATCATCGACAAGGATGTGGCTGGTGTGATTGTGCTGGAGAGCCCCAGGCTGCACGGCTTCACCCAGGAGCACGCAGACTTCGTCCAGCATCTGGCCGAACATGCCGCCGTGGCTATCGACAACGCGCAACTCTACGAGCGCTTGAGGAGATCCGAAGAGCGGTATCGAGCCTATGTGGAGAACGTTCCCGACGCTATCTGGGAGGCAGATGCCGACGGGCGCTTCACCTACTGGAGTCCCCAGGTCAAGAGCCTCACCGGTTACGCGCCGGAGGAACTGTTGGGCCACACTACAGACGAGGTGCTCGTCCACCCAGACGACGTGGAAGAGTTCAGAGACCGTTTTCGGCAGATGATCGAGGAGAAGAGCGAGGAGATTGCCCTGCGACACCGCGCACTGCACAAGGACGGTTCCCCTCTACACCTGGAAGTCAGCGTGAAGCCTATGTGGGACGATGATGGAAGGCTCCTCAAGTATGGAGGAGTGGCGCGAGATGTGTCGGAACGGATCCGGCTGCAAGCGCACGTGGTACAGTCAGCCAAGCTCTCTGCCATCGGGCAGATGATCTCTGGAGTCGCTCACGAGCTGAACAACCCCCTTACCACCATCATAGGATACACACAGCTTCTGCAAGCCCGCGAGGCCGATGACGGTGTCCAGGCGGATCTCCAGAGGATCTACGAGGGCGCATCTCGCGCGCAGCGGATCGTCCAGAATCTCCTCACCTTCTCGCGCCAAAAGAAGCCAGAAAGGAGCCCGACCGACATCAACGAGGTCATCGAACACACCACGACCTTGAGAGGATACCAGCTCCAGGTAGACGACGTTGAGGTCGTCACAGACCTGGCGGACAACCTACCCTGGACTATGGCCGACGGCTATCAACTCGAGCAAGTCTTTCTCAACATCGTCAACAACGCTCACCAAGCCATGTCCCAGGTGCCAGGCAAGCGCATCCTTACCGTGACGAGTGCACTCGCGGACGCCAGCACCATTCGTGTCGTCTTCTCCGATACTGGGGGCGGCATCCCCCAGGAGATTCTGGACAAGGTGTTCGACCCGTTCTTCACCACCCGGGACGTGGGATTGGGCACTGGCCTGGGACTGTCAATCGCGCACGGTATCGTCCAGGAGCATGGCGGACGCATCTGGGCCGAGAGCACGCCAGGTGAGGGAGCGACGTTCATCATAGAGCTGCCGGTCAAGAGCTGGGTTGAGGACATAGACGTGCACAAGTCGGAGGACTGGTCTGCTCAGAGCGATTCCTAGCCCGGCAGAATGCTCATTCCCTCCAAGGTCCAAACGAGAGGCACCGACACGCATGCCAGAAAGAGGCAAGAGCTGTCGACCCCGCACTCGCGGACCCTGTCCGTCAAGGAGGTGCCCGGTCCGAGCGCCAAGCCTGTCAGTGACAGCGGCCGGGATGGGTCCCTCTGGCGGGCTTCGGGCGCGGAGGACTGGATGCCAACCGTTCGACGGATCCTCGCCCGAGCAGACATCGAGGGCAGCGGATACTCTTGGTCCAGTCGAGTGAGGTAGAGCATGGGTCAACCGACAGTGCTGGTCGTGGACGACGAGAAACACATCATCGACCTGGCAAGAATGTACCTGGAAAGAGAAGGGTTCACCGTGGAGGAAGCCCTCGACGGGGCGGAGGCGCTGCGGAAGATACGCAGCCTGAAACCCGCTCTGGTAGTGCTCGACCTGATGCTCCCCGAGGTGGACGGCTGGGAGGTCTGCCGCCGCACCCGTGTCGATTCGGATGTCCCCATCATCATGCTCACAGCACGGAGTGACGATGTAGACAAGATTGTGGGATTGGAGCTAGGCGCTGACGACTACCTGACCAAACCCTTCAACCCCCGTGAGCTGGTCGCCCGAGTGAAGGCCATTCTGCGACGCAATGAGAGGAGCCTCCGCCCGGGCAAGGCGCTGCACCTGGGCGACCTGACCATCGACCCGTCTAGCCGGGAGGCGACGCTGAGCACCCAGACCCTCGAGCTGCGCACCAAGGAGTTCGACCTGCTCTACACCCTGGCCGAGCACCGGGGCCAAGTCCTCACCCGGGAGCAACTGCTCGAGTTGGTGTGGGGCTACGACTTCTATGGCGAGACCCGTACCGTTGACGTCCACATCGCGCACCTACGCAAGAAGCTGAAAGGCAGCGACGTGGAGATAGAGACGCTGCGGGGCGTGGGATACAAGCTAGTGGCCTAGACACTATGTTTACCACTTTGCGTTCGCGGCTCATCGTTTCATACCTCCTCATCATTGTGGTGTGCCTGGCGGTCGTGGGGATCGTGTTAGCCATCCTGCTCATACCTCAGGTGTCTCGGCTCGCCTATCTGCGCCTGGCCGAGCAGGGTCTGCCCATCGCGCTGCGGGTGATTTACCTCCGAGGGCAAGGTCTCACCGCAGAGCGCATCATCGAAACGCTGGAGCAGAGAGGCGGCACAGACGGTAGTCCGCTGCTGATCGTCACCGGTGAGGGGGTGGTTCTGTCCAGCACCGAAGACCGTTGGGTGGGCAGGGAGCTCGACATCGCTCTCCAGCCAGCAGAACGCCGCGTATTCCTGCGGACTTATGCCCAGGGGCGTCTGACGACTGGCCAAGGTCTGTTCTACTACGTCGCCCTGCCCACGAGCCTCCGGGCCGCCGGAACCGGATCAGAATCGGACACGTGGTACGTAGTGTTGCTGTCACAACCACGCCAGATCCTGGCCTCGCTGTTCACCGAGATCTCCATCGGCATTCTGGCCACCGGCGGCGTGGCCCTACTGGTGTCAGTCGGCGTCGGCCTGCTGATCGCCCGTTCCGTCGCCGAGCCGCTACAGCGAATCACGATGGCCACAGAGGAGATAGCACGCGGGGACTACGAAGAGGAACTGCAAATCACCTCCCCCGAGGAGATAGGGCGCCTGGCCACCAGCTTCAACGCCATGGCCCGTGAAGCCCAGGCGTCCCGGCAGGCCCAGCGAGACTTCATCGCCAACGTCTCTCACGACCTCAAGACGCCGCTCACTTCCATCCAGGGGTTTTCCCAAGCAATACTAGACAACACGGCAGCCGACGAAGCGTCCCGGCGACGCGCGGCACAGATCATCTACGAGGAAGCCGATCGTATGACTCGCCTGGTGAACGATCTGCTGGACCTGGCCCGCATCGAGGCAGGACAGGTGGTCATGGCCCGTCAGCCCGTCGACCTGCCAGAATTGTTGCAGGACTGTGCTGAGAAGGCGAGTCTGCGAGCCCAGCAGGGGCAGGTGACCCTCCGGGTGGAGTCGGATGACGGCCTCATCGCCACAGGTGATCGCGACCGTCTGGCCCAGGTGATCGGCAATCTCCTGGACAACGCCCTCAAGCATACGCCGCCCGGAGGCACAATCAGCCTCTCTGCACACTCAATGACCACAGAACCTGCGAGGCCCAGGGAAGAGCCCCGACGCGTCGTGCAGATCAGCGTGACGGACACAGGCCAAGGAATACCCCCTGAGGACCTCTCGCGCATCTTCGAGCGGTTCTATCGTGGTGACAAGTCGCGCGCCAAGGATGGCAAGGGCGCCGGGCTGGGACTGGCTATCGCCCAGGAGATCATCAGCGCCCACGGAGGGCACATAGGGGTCGAGAGCGTGGTCGGCCTGGGCACCAAGTTCACCATCACCCTCCCGCAGCTCACTGCGACAGAGTGGCGCGAAAAGTGAGCTGCGCTCGTTCATAATCCCCTCGGTAACATTGCCGCATGAGTGAACCATACCTCTTCGGTAGCAGTATAAGTGAGTGAGTACGCTATGTTGAATTCACGGGCTGAGTGGACTATAATAGAGGTAGAGCTAGTGTCCGCTGATAGCGCTCTCCGTTGACCCAATCGCTCTGTGGAATACGACCATGGACATCCGTCACAGAAGAACCCTTGTCTGCTACCTGTTGCTCATACTGGTCGCCCTGCCTCTTGCCAGTCCAGCGCAGGCCCAGGGTGCCTCTCACGTCGACGTCCTCACCGTTGAGGGCGCCATCACCCCCATCGTCGCCAGCTACGTGGACCGCGGCATCACCACGGCGGAGAACGACGGTTCCACCTGTCTGATTATAGAGCTCGACACGCCGGGCGGCTCAGTCCAGGTCACTGAGGAGATAGTGCAGAGTATGAAGGCCGCCGCCGTGCCCATCGTCATCTATGTGCAGCCCGAGGGGGCGAAAGCCGCTTCGGCTGGGACATTCCTCACCTTCGCCGCCGACTTTGCGGCCATGGCCCCCGGCACCCGCATTGGGGCCGCCCATCCCGTGGATATGTCGGGGCAGGAGATGACCGAGGCCGTCGAAGCGAAGTCTGTCAACGACGCTGTCGCCATGATCAAGGGGCTGGCCGCGTCCCGAGGGCCCGATGCCGTCGCCTGGGCCGAGCAAGCGGTCCGCGAGAGTGCATCTATCACCGAGGAGGAGGCGCTGGAGTTGGGTGTTGTGGACTTCGTTGCGCGGGACCTGGGTGAGGTGGTCGCCGCCCTAGACGGCCGCGAGGTCATCGTGGGAGACGAATCCGTCACCTTGGTTACCCAGGACGCGAGCATCAACCGCCTCCCCATGAACGCCATCGAGGGTTTCCTGCACACCATCACCAACCCCAACATCGCCTTCCTGCTCATGACCGTGGGTCTCAACGCCATCATCTTCGAGTTGTCGCAGCCGGGGGGATACTTCGCTGGAGTCGTGGGGGCCATCTGTCTCGTCCTGGCGTTCTTCTCGCTGGGCGTGCTCTCGGTTAACTGGACGGGGCTGATATTCGTCGCCCTGGCCTTCATCCTTCTCATCGCGGACGTCAAGGCCCCCACCCATGGAATCCTCACCACCCTGGGGGTAGTGTCCTTCATCCTGGGTTCCATGATCCTGTTCAGCTCTCCCTTCGCCCCAGTGTCCCGGGCGCTGGTAGTTACGGTTGGTCTCACGACCGGCGCCTTCTTCGCTTTCGTCGTAGCCAAAGTCTTCGGAATCCACCAACGCAGACCGACCACTGGCCTGGAAGGACTGATCGGTCAGCCCGCAGTGGCTCGATCGGATCTCGCTCCCATAGGCACAGTGTTTCTCAAGGGTGAGCTATGGCAGGCTGTGACCAGTGAAGGAACGATCAAGCGGGGCGAGCAGGTGGAGGTCGTGGCCATTGAAGGCTTCACGCTACGCGTAACGAGGGCGACTGGAGAGTCCACTCGCCCTTGAGTATCGGATCGGACTAGACGGGTGAAAGGGAGGATAGAACTGTGGGAGAACTACTGCAACTTCTGAGCGGCCTGGGATTCAGCGCCTTGGTTGTGATCATCCTCTTGCTGGGGGTGTTGAGTTCGGCCATCAAGATCGTCCAGGAATACGAGCGAGGGGTAATCTTCCGCCTGGGCCGTCTGGTGGGGGCCAAGGGACCGGGCCTCTTCTTGATCATCCCTATGGTGGACCGTATGACCAAGGTCGATCTCAGGGTGGTGACACTGGAAATCCCCTCTCAGGAGGCGATCACCAAGGACAACGTCACGGTCAAGGTGAACGCGGTGGCCTTTTTCCGCGTTGTAGACCCCTCCGACGCCATCGTCCAGGTGGAGGATTTCCGCAAAGCGACCTGGCAAATCGCTCAGACCACTCTGCGGAGCGTCTTGGGTCAATCGTCTCTGGATGAACTGCTCACCCATCGCGAGAGCATCAATGAGAGACTCCAGCAGATCATAGATCAGCAAACCGAGCCCTGGGGCATCAAGGTGAGCATCGTCGAAGTCAAGGATGTGGAGCTGCCCGAAACCATGAAGCGAGCCATGGCTAAGCAGGCCGAGGCGGAGCGCGAGAAGCGGGCCAAGATCATCCATGCCGAGGGCGAGGTCGCGGCTGCCCAGAACTTGAGGGACGCTGCCGGCACCATAGGTCAGGAGCCGGCGGGCATCCAGTTGCGCTATCTTCAGACCCTGACCGAGATCGCGGTGGAGAAGAATTCAACCATCATCTTCCCTCTGCCCATTGAGTTCTTCAGCGCATTCGCTGGGATGTTCGGGGCGGATCAGGAAGCAGAGTAGCGATTCGGGAGCCAGATTGTGGATCGCTGGGAATACCAGATCACCACTCACCCGGTGGAAGAGGTGCTCGAGGTCCGTGAGGAACTCGGCCACCCTCCCGATCCAGCCGGGCCCCGAGTCGTCTATTGTGACGTAGAAGGCGAATGCTTCTTCGACGAGGCGCCAAACCCCTACGTGGAGGCCATCGTTCACATCCTCAACGAGAAGGGCGAACAGGGCTGGAAACTGGTGCAGATAGCCTTTCGCGAGGCTGACTTCATTTGTATCTGGCGTCGCGAGCTGTAGTCTACAACGAACCTCCCGGGGTTGCCAGACTTCCGGGTGGTTCTTGTGCAGCTATGCGACCGCCAGCAACGTGGGCGCCCTTCCGCTTTTCCCCCTCACCGCTTCTGCGTGCCCATCTCTCGCGCTGACGCTCAATAGCGCTTCAGGGCCAGGGGCACGAAAGCCGGAGTCCCGTTCATCAGGAAATGATAGACGCTGATCTGGCCGATGATGGGGCTGCTACCCTGGCCGGTATTGATGGAGGTGGCCTCCTGCCCGTCCACGGCAAAGGCGAAGAGCAGATGGGTCCCAGGCAACAAGGTGGGGGTTCGCCCGCTGCCGCTGGCGCCTGCGGGGCTGGCCTTGAGCCAGGGGCCGATCCAGGTATCAACCTGGTAGT
>DAOUEW010000236.1:0-4645 GCA_034430275.1 Anaerolineae bacterium
GCGGGCAATGGATAGGCCGCGTCGAAGAGCGAGGTAGGAACTTGCGGCACGTTGCCGACGACCATGAGCACGGCCATGGTCTCGCCGAAGGCGCGAGCGAAGCCCAGCACGATGGCGGCCATGATCCCGCGAAGGGCGCTTCTCAGCAAGACGTGTTTGACCGTCTCCCATCGCGTGGCGCCCAGCGCGATGGAGGCCTCGGTGGCTTCCGCCGGCACCGCTTGGAGCACATCCGTCGAAACAGAGATGATGATGGGGAAGACCATGATGGCCAGGATGATGCCCCCCGACAGGAGGCTGTAGCCGGTCGTGGGGCTACCCAGGGCGTGGCCGATGGTCCTCACCAGGGGCACGATGACGATGACGCCCCAGAAGCCGTAGATCACCGACGGGATGCCCGCCAGGAGATCGACGATGGGGCGGACGAACTCGCGCGTGCGGCGGTGGGCATACTCTGACAAGTAGATGGCGCTGAGTAGACACACCGGTACGGCCAGAACCATGGCGATAGCGGTCGCCGCCAGCGTACCGATGATGAAAGGATAGAAGCCAAACTCCCCCCTCAGCGGGCGCCAGGATGACGAGAACAACAGCTCCAGGATCGGCTCCCGGCTGAGGATGGGCCTGGCCTTCGCAAACAACCCAATGGCCAGAAGTAGGAGCAGAGAGTTCACCAGCACCAGAACGAGGCGCATGGACTTCGTGGCTACAGAATCTTTGAGACGTCTCCACTGCATAGCATGCGTGCCTTCAGTGCCTAGATGTGAGTTGTGTGGCCGTAGCTGGCTGCGCTGTCAGTCACCAACCATCGCCAGGGCATCTTCGATCTGGTCTTCCGACAGACTGATGTAACCGACTTCTCCGAGGTACTGCTGCCCGTCAGTCAGAATCCAGCGCACGAATTCCGCAGTGAGACCCTTGAACTCGGTTTGCGTGACCAGGTACAGGTCCCTCGCTGGAGGCGATGGGTAGACCCCAGCTAGAATCGCCTCGAGCGCCTTGTCCTTGGTTGACAGGTCCTCTTCCGGATCGACCTGACCGTTTTCGTTGACGTCGATGGGCACAACCACCAGTCCTTCCACGGGAAGGCCGGTGCTGAGGTCATAGGCGTAGTTGAGGTTGTTGAAGCCAATGCCGAGAGGGTCCGTCTTCACCGCTTCCGCGAGGCCGGGATCGCCGTACACGGCGATGTTCTTCAGATCCTCTTGGTTGCCGCCGAGATAGGCCGCCCAGGTGTCGGCAGCACCGCAAGCATCAGACCTGGTATAGACGTTGATGATGTCCGTCGACTCGGTACCGGCGATCTGCCCCCAGGTAAGGTCCTGCCCGTTGATCCACAGGTCCACCAGAGCCTGCCTCTGGACCCCCTTCCTGGATAGGGCCTCCCAGGAGAGGTTACTGGCGTTCATGGTGGGGAAGACCGCGTCCTTGACCACCGGGACGAAATAGGCGCCCTGGGCGGTCTCGTCGGGGCTGATCTCTCGGGAGACCATGCCGATGTCCACGATGCTGGCCAGGGCGTCGGCCATGCCCTTGCCGGCTCCGCCAGCAGAGACGTCTAGCCTGACTTTGGGGTGTATGGCCTGGAACTCTTCGGCCCATTTCACCATCATGGGGTAGAGTGCCCAAGCACCGGATACCTTGATCGTGCCCGCAAGCTCGCCGCCAGTCGTGGACTCGCTCGTGATCCCGCTAGGCGCACAGGCGGGGACGATGGAGACCGCCAGGAGTACGATGAGGAGATTCAAGATAAGACATCTGCGAGAGATCGATCTGGTTAACATACTCTTTGCTTGCTGCCTCCTGGGCGAATTCTGTGTTTCTATGGTCGCCACATGGTTGCTATACCCAGCAGTGAGTAGTCGGGGATACGCCGTTGTGCCCAGTGGCCGGCCAGCCCTGTCTGAGGGGCGTTGGGATCTGACTCGTGCCGGTTGCGCAGCCGTTGCGAATTGAAGTGCCGGGTGCTCGTTTGTGGAGCCTTGTACCGCCATGGTTCAGTCTACAGTATCGTGACCCACTTTGGAAGGGCCAGACTGCGGGTTCTGACTGGACTGGAGCGGGCATTTCTGCCTGGCTTGGGATAGGCATATTGGCGCGGGGCGCGTCGGCTTGTGGTGATGATGTTTCGTTTGGGGCGCCGTGCGTTCCGGTCACGAGACGGGCGCAGGTGAGAGAGTGGGTGTGGAAAGGGAGAGATCGGCGTCAGTGGCCATGGACTACGACAGGGCGCGCTACACCCTGGGATCACCTCTGACTTGGGGGCATATGGGGCGCTGTGTTGTTACACGCAAAGGGGGGTGGTTGGACACGAAGGCGGTGGACTGCTCAGTGGCGGCAGTTGTGCAGCCAAGGAGAAAGGGGGGCGACCACGGCAGTCGCCCCCCTCGAAGCACTCAGTGTCTGCCCGCCCTAAGGTGTCGAATCAGCGCCCGGGAAAGTCTTGAGGACCAGCGGGTCGAAGTGGCAGACGGGATCGTTGACCGCTATGTCGGTGTTGTTCTCGTCACACGGATCGACGTCCGTCTCCGGGTGCGCCAGATTCTGCGGCGGGATGACCTCGACGGTGTTGGTGAAGGGACCGCACGGCCACCAGTCGAGTGTGCCCTCCACGGTGTAGATCACCCACTCACCCGCCGGGATGTCCGCCTGAGCGTACAGACCGATGTCCGGCCACGGGCAGGGCTCCACAGGGCAGGTCGGCGGCTCGCACGGGACGTCGCACTCGCCGTCGTCAGACGCGCAGCAGGTCCACGTGGGATTGAGAACCTGCACCGGGACGGTATCGGAGATGAATACACCCTCCACATCGCTAAGACCCAGGTTGGTGACAGTGATGCTGTAGGTGATGTCCATGCCTGGCAGAGCGATCTCTGGACCCTGGGTCTTCTCCACCGCCAGGTCTGCCCACCTGCTCACCGTGGTCCAGTTGGTGACCAGGTTGTCGCCATTGTCGTCGTCGAAGACGTCACTGTAGACGCGGGCGTCGTTCTTCAGCAAGTCGATCCCCTCTGGTACGTCGGAAGGTATGCGGGCCGTGATGATGATCTCGTCCTCATCATCCTCCTCCATGGTGCCCAGGTTGCACTCCAGACGTCGGTTCTCGTCGCCGAGCTCGCCCAGCTCTGTGGTGACACAGGAACACTCCTCCCACTCGTCTTCTTTGACGCATTCCACGTCGATGATGTCTAGGTAGGGCGAGAGTCCCCAGTCCTCGACGACCACGTTCTCGGCCTCGGAGGGGCCGTCATTGTAGATATCCAGGTAGTAGTACAGCAGCCCGCCAGCGGCGACCTCATCCTCCCAGAAGTCTGTGACTCCCTCGCAGTCCACCAGAACCTCGCCGTAGGCCTCCTTGTCCAGCTCCAGGTCCGCCACGGCGGTGATCTCGTGTTCGACGATGGCCTCGTTGTTGGAGAGGTCGGGGTCGAAGTCGGTGGCGACCACGCGGGCCACGTTGTTGATGCTCATCCGCTCGTACACGTCGACCCAGACCTTCAGGATCCAGCGGCCCGGCGAGGATGGCGTCATCACCTCCAGGGGATCTAGCAGCCGGCAGGTGAGGGTCGTGGACTCTTCGTAGTAATCATAGGTCTCGCTGCAAGATGCAGGGCGGTTCGAGTCCCAGTCATCTATCTCCCACTCCCAGCCGCTGGCGGTGATCTCGTCGTAGAGTACGACGTCGTGGGCGTACCCGGTGCCGAGGTTGTCCACGATGACCGTGTACTCCAACTCCTCGCCCGCCCGCACCACGCCATCGGGCTTGCCAAACTTGGTCACCTTAAGGTCGGCCTTGCCCAGCACCAGGCTGGCCTCGGTATCCCAGTCGTTGTTGGGGTTGGGATCCTCAGTATCGCTGAGCACGTCCACCCTGTTGCTGATCACGCCCAGCGTATCGGGCCTCACCCGCGCCCAGACGGAGAAAGTGCTGGTCTCGCCTGGTCCGATGTCGCCCAAGGGGCACTCGAGCCCCACAGGTACGGGGATCTCGGCCAGTGTGAGTCCGGTGATGGAGAAGCCTGTGTTGAAGAGGTCCGTGGCCTCCCCAGTGGCGGGATCGATCTCTATCAGGTGGTAGTCGAGGTCGAGCCAGTAAGGGTATGCGTTCCAGGTGAAGCCGCCGTAGAGCTTGCCGTCGGGGCCGAACTCGATGCTGCCGACACGCTCCACGTAGTATCCATAGACCTCAATGTAGCCCACCTCGGTGGCCCAGCCGGTGGTCAGATCGATGGTCACCAGGTGTGCATAATCGCCGCCGGCCGTCACGCCGTACATGGTGCTGGTCGATTGATCGTAGGCCAGCCCCGAGAGGGGGTTGTTGATGCCCGTGGAGCCAATATCTGTGACGGCGCCCGTGACCGGGTTGATGGTCACCAGGTGGGACGGAGAGGTGCCCATGGCGCCGTATAGCGTCGACCCCACGAACTCCAGACCTGGCACATTGTCATCCCCATCGATGTCTACCTCGTCGAGAGAGGCTCCAGTGCTGGGGTCGATGGTGTGCAGCCAAGGATCTCCGTCTACCTCGGTGGCGTAGAGCTTGCCGGACAGGAAATCGTATTCGATCTCCGTAGCCAGATCTCCTCCGGTCATGGAGCCGATCAGGGTTGTGCTGTGGCCAGTGGGATTGATGGCGAATAGCGTG
>DAOUEW010000237.1:0-6988 GCA_034430275.1 Anaerolineae bacterium
TGACACAGCTTGCTGGGCTGGGCCACAATCTGTTGTGGCACCCCGCGACCATCGGGGCGCTGGTGCACCATGTGCCCGCACTGTTGTGAAGCTCGATTCACACCCCAAGCCACATGGTGGGGGGGCGTGGCTTCAGTAGCTGATCGTTCGGCTCTTGCGGAACAGTGGCCTCTACGTCTGGGTCCACCTTCTCAGCAAGCTAGGGGAAGAGGGCAAGTGCGTTGGCAGACCAGAGCTTGTCTTTCTGCGACTCGCTGAGGTGGGCAAGTCGCACGCGAGCCATTTCGAACTCCTGGTCGTAGACGGGACTTCTGCTAGCGAAGATCACCTGCTCCTCGCCAACCTCAGAGGCTATCTCCTCGAGGAAGTCCTCGCGATAGGTGCCCGCGGTCTGGATGGTGATGTTGGGGCAGGCTTCCATCATCCGTCGTGCTTCGAAGAGCAGGAGCCCGCAGATGTTGATTTGCCCACCATTGGCGGCCACGAACTGCACCTCGGGAAAGCGGCGAGCGAGGTCCCAGACCTGTGTGGGATGCGACACCCGCGTGTGTCCGGCATTAATCACAACGGGCCTACTGTGGTCGCGGGCCACCTCCACCAGCGGAGAGACCAGGTCGTCGTTGGCCTGGAAGTTCTCCTCCCAAGGGTCCAGGTAGAGCCCGCAGGCGCCTAGCGCGTCGAACCCCCTCACAGCCTCAGAGACCGCTGTCTCCGTCTGCCAAGGATCGACCCGACACAGGCCGAGAAAGCGATCTGGCTCAGCGCGGACGGCCTTGGCCACCAGTTCGTTGGCGGGGCCCAGATGGTAGTCTCGCGGCTTGACCGGCACGAGGACGACCTTGTCTATGTCCAGTCTGTCCATTCTTGTGCGTATCTCGTCCAACGATTGTCCGTAGCCGAACACGCAAGAGCCCAGGTAGACGTGTGCATCAAGGATCATGATCTGTCTCCGTCGGAGGTTACTCTGTCCAGGATCGCCTCTATGCTGAGGTGGAAAACGGCCTCTTCGTCCTCCGGGGTCAGGTGTGCCATCTTCACCTTGTGGACCTCCAACCGTGGGTCGCACCCCGGTCCATCGCTGGCGTAGAGCACGCGCTGCGAGCCAACGCGTTCCACGGCCTCCGTTATCGCCTGCGGGTAGGGTAACGCTGAAGTATCGAGGACGACGTTGCCGTATCGCTCTGCCACTCGGATGGCGTCCTTCCAGTGAAAGTAGCCACCCATGTGCCCCAGTATGATCGTGGCCTCAGAGCACTCCTCGGCTGCCTGGGCGATCTGGAGGGGGAGGGTCAGCTCTTCATCTCCAGAGTGAAACAACACTGGAGCGTCGTAGCGGCACGCCATCTGGATCATCTCGATGGTCTCCGGTCCCGCCGGGTGACAGAGATTGCCCACGGGATGGAGCTTCAGACCTTTGAACTCGTACTCCTCCATCGCCTTCCGAAACAGCCTGTGAGCCTCCTTGCCGCGCCCTGGGTTCATCCTTGCATAGCCGATGAGACGGTCAGGATACTTCTGGACAGCCTCGGCGATGTACTCGAGGGAGCCCTCGACGTCCGGGGCGTCACCGTAGGTCATGATGATGCTCTTGTCTATGCCCGCCTCGTCCATGAGACGGAGGATAGTCTCGGGTGGGTCGTACCAGCCGACCTTGTCCACGTGGGTGTGTGAATCGATGATCATGGGAGAGCCCCCGTTTCTGGGCGAGGTTGACGTCCTGGTCAGGAATGCGCCTGATGCCTGGCAGCGCAAAGGGGAACGAACCCCCCCGTTGGTAGGCAAGGGCCGATCCCTAGGCAAACCGGTTGGTGGGCGCAGGGTTCTATTCCCACCGTGATCAAGACATGCTGCACGGCTACGTTGGAGAGTGGTCCGCGAGCCGCGGAACCTGGGTGTGTACTATAGGACGATTTCAGTGTTGTGTCAAGCGCGGATGTCGCTCCGTAGGCACAGCCCACGCACCGAAGCTGCTTGGATGTTGCCTTGCGGTTGCACTATAATCCACGGTCGGACATGGACACGAACGGTTTTCGTTTCGCCCTGGAAAAGACGTGCCAGCGAAGTCGGGCTCGTGTTGGCGTTCTGAGCACGCCTCACGGAGAGATACCCACACCTGTGTTCGCCCCGGTAGGCACACAGGCCACCGTGAAGACGATGACTCCCCGGGACCTCGAGGAGCTGGGCGTCCACCTGGTTGTGGCCAACACGTACCACCTGTATCTCCGGCCTGGAGCGGAGATCGTGGCGAAGCAGGGCGGGCTGCATGACTTCATGAGCTGGAATGGTCCCATATTGACGGACAGTGGGGGGTTCCAGGTCTTCAGCATGGAGCATCTGCGTGACATCGACGACGACGGGGTGACCTTTCGCTCCCACGTGGATGGCTCGGAGCATCGTCTAACCCCCGAGAAGAGCATCGCCCTGCAGGAGCAGCTTGGCGCCGATCTGGTGGTGGCTCTGGACGTGTGCCCGCCTTATCCCAGTGATCACGGGCACAATCGTGTAGCTCTGGATCGCACTCATCTGTGGGCCGAGCGCTGCCTGCAGGCGCACAAGCGGCGAGATCAGATGATGCTCGGTGTGGTTCAGGGGGGCACGTTCCCGGATCTTCGCACCGAGAGTGCCAGGTTCCTGGCCTCCCTGGATTTCCCGGGGTATGCCATAGGCGGGTTGAGCGTCGGCGAGCCCAAGGAGCTTATGCACGACATGCTGGAAGTGACCATGCCCTCGCTGCCGGAGGACAAGCCCCGGCATCTACTCGGCGTCGGCTCACCAGAGGACCTGTTCGAGGGCGTATGGAGGGGTGTTGACATCTTCGACTGCGCCTTGCCAACGCGTGTGGCGCGGAACGGAACCTTCTTCACTCGCGAAGGACGTGTGAACATCCGCAACGCGCGCCACAAAGACGACGACGCCCCCGTGGACAGCGGCTGTTCCTGCTACGCCTGCCAGCATTTCTCGAGGTCCTATCTCCGGCACCTCATCCTGGCCAACGAGATCCTGGGCCTGCATCTGAGCACTCTACATAATCTGCACTTCATGCTGACTCTGATGAGTGAGATACGGGACGCAATACTGCAGGACCGATTTCCACGCGCGAGAGAGGAGTTCCTGGCCTCCTACAGGGTGGCAGACTATGGAGCGGCCCAGCGGGACAAGCAGGCGTGGTTGAGCAAGAGAAAGACCTCGGAGGAGAGAGTTCGTGACTAGCGTGTGGCAGGCGCTGGTGCTGGGCATCGTACAGGGAGCAACAGAGTTCCTGCCGATCAGCAGTTCCGGACATCTGGTACTGGTACCATGGCTGTTAGGCTGGGAGAATCATGGATTGGCCTTCGACGCCATGTTGCACCTGGGTACCCTCACGGCGGTGGTGGCATTCTTCTGGGATGACCTTCGTGGACTGGTAGCGGCGGCTGTACTCAGCCTCAAGGAGCGCTCGTTGGCTGGAGACCCGCGGCGGAAGCTGGCCTGGTGCATTGGGCTGGGTACAGTGCCCGCTGCGGTACTGGGCTTGGCCTTCGAGGATTGGTTCGAGGCCCTCTTCGCTGCACCCGTCTGTGTCGGAATCCTCCTTCTGGTCACCGGTGTGCTCCTGAGCGTCAGCGAGAGGTGGGGTAGGAAGGCACTGGGCCTGGATCAACTCGGCTGGCTGGATGCGCTGATGGTGGGTCTGGGACAGGCGCTCGCCATCGCGCCCGGTATCTCGAGATCGGGGGCTACGATGAGCGCCGGACTGTGGAGGGGCCTGCGCAGAGAAGCGGCGGCCCGCTTCTCATTCCTCTTGAGCACCCCCATCATCTTGGGGGCAGGCGTCTACAAACTGAAGGATCTGTGGGGAACGCCTCTGGCAGCTGAGTCACCCCTGGCCCTGCTCTGTGGTTTCCTCGCTGCTGCGATCAGTGGTTTTCTGAGCATCAGATTCCTCTTAGGCTATCTTCGGCGCAGGAGTCTGTATCCTTTTGCGGCATATTGCTGGGCGGTAGGGGTGGTCACTCTCCTCCTGGCAGTCTTCTCCGTCCGGTAGGCGCGCATCGGGCGTCTGTTTCTTTTCAAGCAGGAGGAAGACGAAGGATCATGGTATCGGGGCAACCGTGGCTGCACCGGACCGGACGGCGAATCGCGGGCCTGCTCCTGGTTCTCGGTTCTTTGGCTGCGGGATGCCTCGCTACAGTTGAGCCTCACCGGGCCGTACATCTGGAGCTAGCCGGGTCCACATCCACGGAGCTGCTGCTGCAGCAACTGGCTAGCGCATACTCTGATCGGTACGACTACGTGACTATAAACATCGAGGCCAGGGGAACCAGGCTGGGGCTGGAGGCGCTCCGAGAGGGCAACGCGGACATCGCCATGGTATCGAGAGATCTGGACGTCGAGGAAGAGGAAGGCGTGGAGGCCTTCGTCATCGCCCGCGACGCCATAGCCATCCTGGTCAACAGCCAGAATCCGGTGGACTCTCTGACTCTTGGCCAAGTCACAGACATCTTCAGAGGGGGCATCGTGGCCTGGTCGGAGGTAGGGGGGGAGGAAGCCGATATCCAGGTCCTGAGCCGTGAGGATGGCTCCGGGACGAGGCAGGCCTTCGAGGAGTTAGTGATGCAGGGGGAGCGACCCACGCTGGCCGCCATCGTCATGCCTGGAAGCGCGGCCGTGGGCGCGTTCGTGGCCGATAACCCCGCGACCATCGGATACGCATCGGCGGCGGGGATTCCCCTCGGCGCTCGCGCGGTGCGGATCGATGGATTCCTCCCGGATCTCCAAGCTCTCAGCCAGGGCGAATACCCCTTGACACGGCCCTTCGTTTTGGTTACGATGGAGAGCCCGGGAGAAGACGTGCAGTCGTTCCTGGATTTCGTTCTCAGCCCTGCGGGGCAGGTCATCGTAGGTAGGAGATACGGGCGCGGCGGATAGCGATTCGAGGGAGGAGAGCATGACTGCCGAGAAGGTGCTGGTGGTTGACGATGCGCAGGGCGTGATCGAGTTCCTGTCTGACTACGTCCTGCGACCCAACGGCTACGAAGTGCTCAGCGCGGTCGATGGCGAGGGGGGACTGTCCTTGGCGCTACGCGAGAAGCCCGACTTGATGATCCTCGACCTGGAGATGCCCAGAATGTCAGGGATGGAGGTTCTGGAGGCCCTGAACGAGAAGGGCAGCCAGATCCCCGTCATCGTCATCACCTTCCATGGCTCTGAGACGATCGCCGCGGAGACCTTCAGGATGGGCGTCAAGAACTACATCACCAAGCCCTTCAAGATGGAGGAGATTCTGGAGGCCATCGAGCAGGCACTGCGGGAATCACGGCTCAGGAAGGAGAGAGCTGAGCTGTTGAAGCGGGTCCAATCGGCGAACAAGGAGCTGGAGCGCCGGATCAAGGAGTTCAACATACTCCACGGCATCGGCCAGGCCATGAACTCCCTGCTGCAATTGGAGGACCTCCTCAAGCGTGCTGTCGAGGCTGCCGTATACGTGACGGGAGCGCAGCACGGCATCCTGCATTTGCTCGATCCGGACTCGGGGATTCCCCGAGTGGCTGCCCGCCAGGATCCAGGGGAAGACAGTACGGACGGGCTTCGCATCGAGGTAGACGAGGCGTGGGTCCGCGAGGTGATAGAGACTGGCAGAGCAAAGATCCTACCGACACCCATCGAGGAAGCGTCGGAGGGCTCTGACGTCAGCGACGTGTCGGAGAATCTGGTCATCGTTCCGCTCAAGATCCGAGGCAAGCTCATGGGGACGCTAGCCGTGGCCAGCGCTGTTTCCGAGAGATCGTTCTCTGGAAGTGACAAGTACTTGCTCAGTGTGCTGGCGGACTACGTGGCAGTGGGGGTTGAGAACGCACGGTTGTACGATCGGGTCCAGGCTCGGGCCGACGAACTGTCTCTGCTGAACGAGGTTGGACAGGCGATCTCCTCGACGCTTGATCTGGAGCAAGCCCTGACCATGGTTATGGAAAAGGTGAACTCCATGCTCAAGGTAGAGGCTGGGTCACTGCTGCTGGTGGACGAGGATGCGAGCGAACTGGTGTTCCAGATCGCCTTGGGCGAGAAGAGCGAACAGGTGAAGCCCCTGCGATTGAAGATAGGTCAAGGCATCGCCGGGCGCGTAGCGGAGACCGCTCAGCCGGTCCTCATTCGCGACCTGGGACAGGTCTCCGATCGCGACAAGACCGTTGACATATCCACTGATTTCCTCACCAAGTCGGTCCTCTGTGTGCCCATGATCGCCAGGGGGGAGACGATCGGGGTCATTGAGGTCGTCAACAAGGTGGAGGGCGCTTTCACTGAGCTCGACCAGAGCCTGTTGTGCTCCATCGCTGGCTACGCAGCCGTGGCCATCGACAATGCGCGGCTCTTCCGGCAATTCCAGACCGCTGCGCTTGCGCGAGCCCACCCCAAGCCCCCACCGGACCAGCGCCCCGTGTGAGCCCTCAAGACTAGCTTGACGTCGAGTCAGAGGCGGGCAGGTGGCCGCGCTAGGGCGGCCACTGGCGGTCGAAGTAGATGCTCTTGCCCGCGGCCGACAGAGGGATGCCCAAAACCACATCGGCGTCTATGAGCCCCATCTCCCTGACCACGGGTCCTATGCGGTACATGATGCGGTTGTCGGCGTTGAGCATGCTGGCCGTCTTCACGGCAGAGCCGATGGCGATGCCCAGGTCCAGCATGCGCAAGGAGCACTGGGGACCGCTGAACTCGCCATCGTAGGTGTTGGTCTTGATGCACCTCTCTTCCCCGCATGCCCCGCAGTTGAGGCCCAGAGCTTCCGCGCCTTTGATGCCGATGAGAAGAACCGCGTCGGAGTGGATCACATTGTTGGCGTCACGGTCGAAGAGGGCCTTGCCGGTCCTCTCGCCGTACTCGATCATCTTGTCTGCCACGGCGGGTAGGGCGTCTCCCTCGAGGATCTCAGTGACGATGAAATCGTCCCCCCGGCCCTTGGGCGCTGTCCGCGCCGACAGGGCCATAAGCTCAGCCACCGTTCTTAGTTGGC
>DAOUEW010000238.1:0-6767 GCA_034430275.1 Anaerolineae bacterium
GGTGCTACACGCGGCCGCCCAAGTGATGGCAGCGCCCCCTGAAGAGCTGGAACTCTTCGCCGAGGGTGTGGTGCACGTGCAAACCGAGAATCACCTTCCCCTGGAGGAACTGGAACGCGAACTCCGGGAGCAAGGCCAGCAAGTGGTAGCCGAATTCGTCTACGTTGCTCCCAGGACGCTGGCCCTGGCCGACGTCGAAGGTCGGCGGGCCATCCCCCCTGAAGAGTACCGCAATTATCCCGCCTACGCTTACACTACTCAGGTGGCAGCAGTGGAGGTGGACCCAGGCAGCGGCGAGGTCAAGGTGCTCGAAGTGCTGGCTGCCCATGACGTAGGCCGCGCTATCAACCCACAGAAGATTGAGGGCCAGATCGAGGGGAGTTGTCACATGGCCCAGGGCTACGCCCTGTCGGAAGAGTACCCTGTGGAAGAGGGGATTCCCAGGGTGCGCACCTACCGTGATCTGCACCTTCCCTCTATCATGGATGCCCCTCCGGTCAGGACCCTGATCGTGGAGAAGCCAGATTCCACCGGTCCTCTGGGCGCTAAAGGGATCTCGGAAGTGGCTACTGTGCCACTAACACCCGCCATCCTCAACGCCATCTACGATGCTGTCGGGGTACGCATCTACGATCTTCCGGCCACGCCCCAAAAGATCCTCTCGGGTCTGGAGAGCAGAAAGGATGCCGTGGTGAGCGGGATGCCCAGTCCCTTCCGGGCGGCTCCCGACAGTAGCCTATCGCAAGCGGAATGAGCACTTGTCTCTCGCCCAGATTGGTGAGAGATTCACACCAGAAAGGAGAATAGGTATGCCAAGGGTTGTAGTCATTGGAGGAGGTTGGGCAGGGTGCGCGGGCGCGCTGGCGGCCAAGAAGGCTGGCGCCGACGTCATCCTGTTGGAGAGGGCCGATTCACTGCTCGGGGCGGGACAGGTGGGCGGCATCATGCGCAACAACGGCCGGTTCACCGCAACTGAGGAAATGATCGCCATGGGCGGTGGAGATCTCTTCAAACTGTGTGACGCCACATCCCGGCACACGAACATCGAGTTTCCGGGGCACAAACACGCCAACCTCTATGACGTCGCGCTGATGGAACCCGTCGTTCGGCGCTACCTCCAGGAGAAGCAGATTGAGATCTGGACGGTGAGCAGAGTAACCAAGGTCGTGTCCAGCGAGAACACGATCGAGGCAGTCCAACTCGAGACCGGCCAGACCTTTGAAGGAGACGCCTTTGTAGAGGCCACAGGGACCATGGGGCCGCAGGGCAACTGCCGCAAGTATGGAAATGGATGCGCCATGTGCATCACACGCTGTCCCACTTTCGGCGGGAGGGTCAGCATCGCGGAGCGCCTCGGTGTCAAAGAGATGAAGGCCAAGAAAGCGGACGGTTCCTTCGGCTCCATGAGCGGGTCGTGCAAGCTGAACAAGGATTCCCTGGACAAGGGGTTGGTGCGTGAGCTTGATCAGAAGGGTGTGGCGGTGATCCCGCTGCCCAAAGACGTAGCGGAGCACAAGAAGGAGCTGCTCGCCATCAAGAGCTGCCAGCAGTACGCTCTTCCAGCGTTTGCCGAAAACGTAATCCTTCTCGACACCGGTCACGCTAAACTCATGGCCCCCTTCTACCCGCTCATCGATCTGCGCAAGCTGCCGGGCTTGGAGAACGCCCGTTTCGAAGACCCGTATTCCGGCGGGATGGGCAATTCCATGCGCTTCCTGGCCCTGTCTCCTCGAGATCAGCACTTGAGAGTGGAGGGAATCGAGAACCTATTCTGCGGAGGCGAGAAAGCTGGCATCCTGGTAGGCATCACGGAGGCCATCTGCATTGGTATCCTGGCTGGGCACAACGCAGCCCGCCACGCCATGGGGAAGGAGCTCCTCGAACTGCCTCGCAGCCTCGCTGTGGGCGACATGATCGCCAACGTCAAGGAAGAGATGGATGCAGGCGAGGGTATGTTCAAGAAATACACCTTCTCTGGCTCTGTATACTTCGACCGCATGAAGGAGCTGGGTCTCTACAGCACCGATTTAGGGGCGATCGAACGCAGGGTGGCCGACTCAGGCATGAGCGGCATCTTCGAGAATAGGGGGGGCTGACTTTCGCACCCTGATGGACCAGAGCGTTATCTCCGCAAGTTGCGGCCTTGAAAGGGGGTGATCGACACCAAATCACGCACTAGAACACCGCTCCATGGAATGTCCACAGAGTACTGAAGGAGGAAATGAAAGTGAGAGTGAACATCGGCAGACTCATCATCGCGGCTCTGTTGGTATCCCTGTTGGCGGCTGCCTGCGGCACGCCAGCACCGAGCGCCGAGCCGACGACACCCCCAGCGGCGCCCGAGGCGACCACGGCGCCAGAGCCGACCACGCCGCCCGAGGAGGCTCCGCCCATGGGGCCCAGCGGCTCCATCGTCATCGTGATCGGCAATGACCCGTCGACGCTCGACCCTCAATTCTCAGATGATGGCAACGAGCACAAGATCAACGACAATGTGTACGAACATCTGCTTACGCGGGACCCAGATAGCGGGGAGATTCTGCCCGAGCTGGCCGAGTCCTGGGAGCAGATCGACGACACCACGTGGCGCTTCAACTTGCGCGAAGGCATAGAATTCCACAACGGTGAGCCTTTCAATGCCGAAGCTGTGGTCTTCAGCGCGGAGCGCATCATAGACCCCGACTTCAATTCCGAGCAAATCTCCTTTGTGGCCAGCATCATCGGGGGCGAGGTCATCGACGACTATACCGTCGATATCCTCACCGACGGGCCTGACCCCACTCTGCCAGCGCGCATGACCTGGCTGAAGATCGTGCCGCCCATGTACGCGAGCGAGGACGCCGATCAGTTCGCGCAAGCGCCAGTGGGCACCGGTCCCTACAAGTTCGTGGAGTGGGTGCGAGGGAGCCACGTTACCCTGGAGGCCAACGAAGACTACTGGGGCGGTGCACCCTCTATCGGCGAAGTCACCTTCAGGCCCATCGAGGAGGCTGCCACGCGACTGGCGGCGCTCCAGGCGGGTGAGGTGGACGTGGTGACCGACCTGATACCCGAATACCTGGCACAGGTCGAGAACTCTGTTGCCATCCATGGCCTCGAGTTCCCCTGGATCAGGATCAACACCAACGTCGAGCCTCTCAACGACGTGCGCGTCCGTCAGGCCCTCAACTATGCGATCGACAAGGAGGCGCTGGCCGAGGCTCTGTACGGCGGTTACGCCGCGGTAGCCGAGGGACAGATACTCACCCCCGGTCACTTCGGGTATAATCCCGACGTGGTAGCCTACCCCTACGATCCGGACATGGCCATGGACCTCCTCGAGGACGCTGGCGCCTCCGGCGCGACCCTCGAGTTCGTCGGCGAGTCGGGCCGCTGGCTCAAGGACAAGGAGCTGGTCGAGGCTATTGCCGCACAGCTCGAAGCGGTTGGTCTCAATATCGAGGTCAACATCGTCGAATGGTCCGACTGGCTCGACTTGCTCTTCGCGGGCGCGGAGGCGGCCCCACAGCTCCAGTACTCTGCACACGACAACGTGCTGCTGGACGCCGATCGTACTCTGTCCGCACTGTTCACGACTGAGGGTAGCCAGGCTGCGTACGGCAATCCCACCGTCGACCAGTTGGTGCTAGACGCGAGGACCGAGACGGATGTCGAGCTGCGCGAGCAGATGTACCATGAGGCCGTGGAGACCATCAGGGAAGAGGCGGCCTGTATCTTCCTGCTCAATCTGGACAACATCTACGGGCTGAGCCCTAATCTCCAGTGGACTCCACGTTTGGATGGGCGTATCTTCGTCAAGGATATGACCCTCACCGGATAGGACAAGCGGAAGGACTTGGGTGGGGCCCGCATCGGCCCCACCCAGTACCCACAGAAGGGGGTGATCACCATCAGCGCCTACTTCGTCCGCAGGTTGTTCCAGTCCATCCTCGTGATCGTCGGGGTCTCGGTGGTCGTGTTCGTCATCACTCGCGCCATAGGAGACCCTGCGCGTATGAGCCTGCCACTCGAGGCCACGGATGAGGAAGTCGAGGCCTATGCCCAGCGAATGGGCTTCCGCGACCCCCTAATCGTTCAGTTCTGGGATTGGGCCAGCAAAGCCCTGAGGGGCGACTTTGGCGACTCGTTGTGGCAGCGACAGCCAGCGATGGGCTTGGTGCTCGAGAGGCTGCCGGCGACGCTGCAACTCTGCTCCACCGCCATCGTCCTGGCCGTCGCTGCATCGATACCTCTGGGTATCCTGGCCGCACTGCGACCAGGTTCCTGGCTAGACAAACTGACCACCAGTATCTCCCTGGTCGGGGTGTGCATCCCGGATTTCTGGCTCGGACTGATGCTCATTCTGCTCTTCGCGGTATCCATCCATCTCTTCTTCACTTCGGGTTACGGCACCCCCCGTCATCTCGTCCTGCCTGCGATCACCTTGGCTGCTCGGCCGTGGGGCCGCATCACTCAGATCGTGCGAAGCAGCATGATGGACGAGATGCACCGGACGTACATGATGACCGCCCGCGCCAAGGGGCTGAGCGAACAGAAGGTGATTATCTCTCACGCTCTCAAGAACGCCAGCATTCCCATCGTGACCCTGGCTGCCTGGGAGTTGACACGCATGTTGGCCGGCTATACCATCGTAGTCGAGACAGTTTTCGCCTGGCCCGGCTTTGGGCTCCTGGCCATGCAAGCTATCGAGGAGCGTGACTTGACCCTCATCCAGGCAGACGTGTTCCTGGTCGCACTGATCGTCGTGGCCATGAACATCGCCATAGACTTCGTCTATGCGTCGCTTGACCCTCGGGTCAGGCTAAACTAGACACGGACCAGCACTGATCGAGTTCCAAGGAGAGGGTCGACGATGGCCGAAGGACAACTCGCTCTGGACGACCAGGCTATTGCCTACGTGGAAGATCCCCTGTGGCGGTGGCGCGGCCTGATTCGGCTGGGACGCGACCTGCTAAGAGACAAGGTGGCGCTCGCTGGCGCAGCGATAGTCTTCACCGTTGTGGTCTCCGCCCTCCTCGCCCCTGTCATATCCCCACACGATCCCAGGAGCGGCTACATCGGCCAAAGACTGAAGGGGCCCGGCTTCGTCGACGAGGAAGGTAGGACGTACATCCTGGGAACGGACCAGCAGGGCCGAGATGTCCTTAGTCGCCTGATCTTCGGAGCGCGCATCTCGCTAATGGTCGGCGTGGGTGTGATAGTGGTGGCCGGCACGGTGGGCACCATGGCGGGCCTGGTATCCGGGTACTATGGTGGACGTGTCGACGACATCATCATGCGCATCGTGGATACCCAGACCGCCTTTCCGGGACTGCTGCTGGCCTTGGTCATCATCACCATGATCGGTCCCAGCGCCAGGAATATCATCATCGTCCTCTCCATAAACGGGTGGATGGTCTTCGCCCGCATCACTCGGGGGATCATGCTCACCATCAGGGAGAAGGACTACATCGACGCCGCCCGTCTGGTAGGAGCCACGGATCTCCGGATCATCCTTCTGCACGCGTTTCCCAATCTCATCTCGCCCACCCTCACCCTGGTCACGCTGGAGCTCGCACGCATCATCCTGGCCGAAGCCAGTCTCAGCTTTCTGGGACTGGGCATACAGCCCCCGCAGTCAAGCTGGGGTCTGATGATCGCCGACGGGCGTAACTACATCACCATCGCCTGGTGGCTGGTGACCTTCCCTGGTCTGGCCATTGCCCTCACCGTGTTCGGCGTGATGACGGTGGCCAACTGGCTGCGCACCGTACTGGATCCCGAGCAGCGAGTCAGGGCTGCTCCAGCAGGGACCGGCAGTGGTTAGCAATCGGCCCGTCGAGGCCTCGCGTGACGAGCGGAGCAAGAGGCTAGCGCGCGTGAGCGTCCTCTCGTCTTCCGCATCGCTGCATGGAGCTTCAGATTGACTCCGGGCAGTTGCAGAGCGTTTTGAGGAGGGGCCATGTACAAGAGGATTCTGGTACCATGTGACGGATCGGAACTGGCTCAAGGAGCCGTGTTCCCGCACGTCGTGGAGTTGGGCAAGGATCGGGACACCGAGGTTGTTATCCTCCGCGTCATACCCGCTCCCGCAGGGAGGTCTGCCACCGCCTACAGAGCCCGTACACCTGGGGTGTCCGGGGCCCTTCCCGAGAATGAAGAAGACGCACACGTCGCGCACCACCCCATCTACAAGGATCAGGAGATAGCGAGCGCGGAGGACGAGGCCAGGCGCTCCGTGGCGGGGGCTGCCAGCGTGTTGAGAGAACAGGGGATCAACGTAGCCACCGAGGTCGTGATAGGTGATCCTGCCGAGGCCATCGTGGACTATGCCGCGGAAAGAGACGTCGATCTCATAGTCATGTGCAGCCACGGTCGCGGGGGCATCAGCCGCTGGGTATTCGGCAGTGTAACCGAGAAGGTGCTGCGCGGCACCACGATTCCGCTCCTCGTGATTCGACCCGAGGCGTTGCAGAACAAGGTACCCGGTGACCAGAACCTCGAATAGGCAGTGGCGACCCATCGCTACTATAGACGGAGGTAGATAGACAGGATGATCAAGCCTGAAGGTTCGTGGGTAGCCATCCCTACCCCTTTCACCGAAGAGGACGAGATTGACTACGGTGGCTTCCAGAAACTAATCCACTTCCAGGTGCAGCACGGTTCGGACGGCCTACTGCTGATGGGCTCAACGGGGGAATCCCCTTCCCTCACCATGGACGAACGCAGGGAGATACTGGACAGGGTGCTGCTCTACGCCGCGGACAAGATACCCGTCCTGGCCGGCA
>DAOUEW010000239.1:0-4817 GCA_034430275.1 Anaerolineae bacterium
GACCGTAGGAGTGGAACCCCCGCTCGGTGCAATGGACGGTGAACCGTCGTCTGAGCCCCTGGAAGACGCCGGGCATCCAGAAGGTGCGGAACTCCCCCAGGTTGCTGGACTTGTTGGGGACCACCTCCGCTCCCTCCACTGGCAGGTCCGGTGGAAAGACGTCCAGTACCTCGAGCCAGGTCAAGGGAAGGATCTTCTGGTTTCTCACCTCCAGGGTCAGCTCGATGGTCTCGCCCAGGAAGGCGCGTGTCTCACTCAACTGGCGGTCGTAGTGCAGCCCGAAGAGGCTCAACTGGTTCCAGGCCCAGCTCACGGCCGCCACCCCGAAGAGGCTCAAGGCCACCACCAGCAGGAACTGGTTGTCGAGCATGACCCCCACCAGGGTCAACAGCACGCCGAGAACGATCCATGCCTCGCTGAACTGGGTATCCTTCTCCAGGTCCAGGTAGCGCTCTCCGCGGACCTCCCTCAATGTGCGTTGGAAGAGATTGCGCGGCTCCTCTTGCCCGCCTAGAGGGGGCTCCAGGGGCGGAGCCTCGCGGCGGCGTTCCGCATCCAGGATTTCGCTCTGGCCCTTCATGCCAGGTCACTCCACCACGGGTACCGGCACCGACCCAATGATCTCAGCCACCACCTCAGCAGGCGTGCGACCCCGGAGCCTGATCTGTGGGCTGATGTGGAGCCGATGGGTGAGTACCGGGGCGCAGAGGTACTGTACGTCGCTTGGGATGACGAAGTCGCGACCTCGTAAGGCGGCCAGGGCCTGGCTGGCCTTGAAAAGCGAGAGAGTGCCCCGAGGAGAGACGCCCAGATCTACGGCATCGTGCTCGCGCGTGGTGCGCACCACACGCAGGATGTAGTGGCGCACGTCCTCGGTGATGTGTGTCTCGCGCACAACGTGCTGCAACTCCAGCACGTCTTCCGTCGAAGCAACGAGCTGCAGATCTCTCAGCGGGTCGTCTCTCTGGTAGGTGAGGAGTATCTCCTCCTCTTCTTCCTCTGTGGGATAGCCCAGGCGAAGCTGCAAGAGAAATCGGTCCAACTGTGCTTCAGGGAGAGGGAAGGTCCCCTCCAGCTCGATGGGGTTTTGAGTCGCCATCACCAAGAACGGTTGGGGCAAGGGATAGGTTACACCATCGACCGTCACCTGGCGTTCCTGCATCGCTTCCAGTAGACTGGACTGGGTACGCGGCGTGGCGCGGTTGATCTCGTCGGCGAGGAGCACTTGGTTCAGCACCGGGCCGGAGCGGAACTCGAACTCCTGTCTCTTCTGGTTATAGTAGTTCAGTCCGGTCACGTCGCTGGGCAGCAGGTCCGGCGTGAACTGGATGCGGGCGAAGCTACAATCCAGGCTGCAAGCCAGTGCTTTAGCCAGCGTCGTCTTGCCGATGCCCGGTACGTCCTCCAGAAGAACGTGGCCCTCGGTGAGGAGGGCGACCAAGAGCAACTCGGTGACGTCGTCCTTGCCGATGATCACGCGTCCTACGTTGTCCTTGACCACCTGAGCGAACTGAGTGCAGTCCATCTAGCCTCCCTGATTGAGTGGACCACGTATGGTCTGGGCCGAGCAGCCACCACACTTCTCATCGCGCCGGCCCAACCCCCCGTAGTAGCCGCAGCCCCGCGAGTTGTCCGCGCTGGGGCTGAGCCGGTCCACCATACCGGTCAGCTCTGGGCCGACCTCGGTCCAGAGCTCCTGGGCTGACGCGGCGACGTAGTCATTGTGATGGCGCTGAAGGCAACCGCTCTCGGATACATGGAGGTGGGACCACACTGTCCCTTCTCGCGGCCCGATTATAGCCCACCTGGCAGAGCCGGTCCAGGTGCTGAGCACCGCGACGGTGGATAGAATCCAGCCATCTATTGTCTCCCCTACTCAACACCGGAGGTCACCGCGGAAGGTTCAATGCCATATACTCTGAGCGGCAGGCCATGGGAAGGCACTTGGGACACCCTGAGCGGCTGTTCTACGGCCCAGTTAGAGCTGGACCTGAGCACCGTGTGCAAGCTACCCGCTGGACGTATTTGCCTTCCCGCTGGGAAGCTGCTATGATAGTCTGCAATATCCAAGAAACGAACGCGTTGATCGGGACGAGTAGTGGCCTGAGAAGGTGACAGAGAACGGGGGTCACCGGGTGGAAGCCCCCGGCTCCGGACGGCCGCGAAAACCCCCCGAGAGTGAACCTCTCAAATCGCCCTGGGCGAGAGTATGAGGTTCCGGGTTTGGCCCGTTATCGCCTCAGAGTGCGGCAACTCGAGGCCTGGTTGCCGAACTTGGGTGGAACCACGTGAGAGCCCACGCGTCCCAAGGCGTGGGCTCTTTTGCTACCTCCAGCCACGGTGGCTATGGAGATTAGGGACCGCGAGGAGGAAGTGCGGGCAGGAGCACGTCTCGGGGAGATCGATTCCGGCTTGGGTCACAGGTACCGTCCGGTGATGCCGGGCGTCGTCATAGGCAAAGCAGGGACGGAATGCGTAACAGGAGGAAGAGGAGTGAGAACGCTGACTATGAAGTTCGGAGGCACCTCGGTGGGCAACGCCCACGCAGTATCCCAGGCTGCGGACATCGTGCTCGACGAATCGCAGCAGTGGGAGCGGGTAGTGGTGGTGGTTTCTGCGGCCAGTGGAGTCACGGACTCCCTGACGCAGGGCGCGTTGACGGCAGCCTCTGGGGATGGTCAGACCTACGTAGACATCGAGGCCGATCTCCGGGACCGCCACTACGCTGTGGTGCGCGAGTTGGTGAGTTCGCCGAGCGAGAGCGCCTCTCTCCTGGCTATGGTGGACGAGCACCTGGCCGAGTTCGCCGCCTTCTGCCGAAGCATCCACGTCCTTGGTGAGGTGACCCCTCGTGCCATGGACACTATCGTCTCCGTGGGAGAAAGGATGAACGCGGGCATTGTAGCGGCAGTCCTTCGGCAGCGAGGGAAGAAGAGCCAGGCAGTGGACGCCACCCAGCTCATAGTGACAGACGCCGCGTTTCAGAAAGCTGTGCCTCTGGTGGACAGTACCCGCGCCCGCGTTGGGGAGCGGCTGGTTCCCCTGCTGGCCGACGGGATCGTGCCCGTGGTCACTGGCTTCATCGGCGCTACGGCCGACGGTGTGCTCACCACCCTCGGTCGCGGCGGCAGCGACTTCAGCGCCGCCATCCTCGGAGACTGCCTCGACAGCGACGAGGTCTGGATCTGGACGGACGTCGATGGCGTGATGACCGCCGACCCACGCATCGTGCCGGAGGCGCGACTCATCCCCGTGCTCTCGTACTCCGAGGTGAGCGAACTGGCCTACTTTGGAGCCAAGGTGCTGCACCCTCGTACCATCCGCCCCGTGGTAGAGCGCGGCATACCCCTGTGGGTGAAGAATACCTTCAACCCAACCTGTCCCGGCACACGTATCGTTCAGGAGCCCGAGACCAACGATGGCACTGTCAAAGCGGTCACTGCGATCAAGGATCTGAGCATGGTCACCGTCGAGGGAAGGGGCATGATGGGCGTACCTGGCATCGCTGCGCGGACGTTCTCTGCCGTGGCTAGCAAGGGGGCCAGCGTGCTCATGATCTCCCAGGCCTCGTCGGAACAGTCCATCTGTTTCGTCATCCCCACCGAGGTGGCACCGCCCGTACTGCGGGCCATCGAGGAGGAGATGGCGGAGGAGCTGCGAAGGCGTGACATCGACCGCGTCTCCTGTGTGGACGACACGGTCATCGTCACGGCCGTGGGAGCGGGTTTGAGGGGCACACCAGGGGTCGCCGCCCGTACTTTCGGGGCGCTGGCCCAGGGCGACATCAACGTGGTCGCCGTGGCCCAGGGTTCGTCAGAGTGCAGTATCTCCCTTCTCGTCTCGGCGTGCGACGCCGCCGATGCCGTGCGGCAAATTCACGAAGAGGTAATCCTCAATGGCTAGGATGGTAGGTGCCTTGCAGGGAAACTCGGACGCGGGTCAAGGGAGCGGGGCCCGTAGTAGCTGGCTGCAATGTATTCGGGGGTGCAGTCAGCGCTACTCCATCTACGACGTCGTGTATCGCTGCCCACAGTGCGGCGGACTGCTCGACGTGCAGCACGATATGGAGGCCTTGAAGGATCGGGATGGGACCGGCTGGAGATCGCTATTCGACGAGCGGACGCGCTCAGTCGAGGGGCCGTACGTCAGCGGCGTGTGGAGCAAGAAGGAGTGGGTCTGTCCCCAGTTGGGCTCCGAGAACGTGATCACCCTGGGCGAGGGCAACACCCCTCTCCTCCGTGCCTCCCGCCTGGAGCGGGAGCTCGGTCTGGGTCGGCTGTGGATCAAGCTTTGCGGGAACAGCCACACCGGCTCGTTCAAGGACCTGGGCATGACTGTGCTGGTCTCTGTGGTACAGCAGATGATCGCCGATGGCTGTGAGATCCGGGCTGTGGCATGCGCCTCCACCGGGGATACGTCAGCGGCGTTGAGCGCCTACTGCGCCGCCGCAGGGATACCTGCCATTGTCTTGCTACCCAAGGGCAAGATTTCCACCGCCCAACTGGCGCAGCCCATCGCCAATGGTGCGCTGGTCCTGGCCCTGGACACCGACTTCGACGGCTGCATGAGGATCGTCGAGGAGTTGACCTCCGATCGTACCCTCTATCTGGCCAACTCCAAGAATCCGTTACGGATTGAAGGCCAGAAGACCGTGGGCATCGAGATGGTCCAGCAGTTGGGGTGGCAGGTGCCCGACTGGATCGTGATCCCTTCGGGGAACCTGGGCAACGTCAGCGCCCTGGGCAAAGGGCTGTTGATGATGAAGGAGCTGGGTCTCATCGACCGGTTCCCGCGTCTCGCCTGCGCCCAGGTGGAGA
>DAOUEW010000240.1:0-6757 GCA_034430275.1 Anaerolineae bacterium
ATCCGCCCTACGCGTACGGCTCCGATGGGGCCATGGAAGGGCATGTCAGAGATGCAGAGCGCCGCCGACGCTCCTATCACGGAGAGGATGTCCAGGTAGTTCTCCTGATCGGCGGAGAGGGCCGTAATGATCACTTGCACATCATTACGGAGCGTGCGGTCGAACAGAGGGCGAAGAGACCTATCGGTCAGCCGGCAGAGGAGAATAGCCTGCTCGGATGGCCGGCCTTCACGCTTGAAGAACCCGCCAGGTATCCTACCGGCGGCATAAAGACGTTCTTCGTAGTCCACCGTCAAGGGCAAGAAATCGGTGCTTTCACGTGCCGAGGAGGACGCGGTGGCCGTGACCAGCACCATGGTGTCGCCGCTCCTCACCGTGACGGCACCACCGGCCTGACCGGCTAGCTTGCCGGCCTCTATCCTAATGGAGTGGTCTCCAATAGTTGCTTCGTAAGCTGCTTCGTTCAATGTTGACATAGTTTGACCTCCAAGCCGAACCGACCCTGGAGGTCAAGGACTGGAGACTGTACCTCACTCACTCCCGAGGACAACCTCACTCTTGCCAAGACGCCAACACAAAGTGAGGTACACTCTCCAATACCTGGCCTCCCGAACCGATCCGATCTTTAGTATCTAGTACTAGTTTGACCCAAGTCCATCCTTCGACACCAAGGACAGCGCCGCAGGTTGGATGGATCGACGAACTATCACCTCCCTTGCATGCTAGTCGTGTTATCTACGCAAACCAAGGCGAGTCACGATCTCTCGATATCGTGCCGGATAGTTCCGGCTCAGGTAGTTCAGATGACGCCTGCGCTGCCCCACCAGCTTGATCAAGCCCAAGCGGGAGTGCTCATCGTGCTTGTGAGCCTTGAGGTGGTCGACCAACTGATCGATTCTCGTGGACAGCAGAGCTATCTGCACCTCTGGTGAGCCGGTGTCCTTGTCGTGAATATGATACTCCTCTATGATGGCGTCCTTACTGCTCTTGCTCAGCGCCAACTATTCCCTCCTCGTGCTACGCGATGGTAGCCTCGCGCACCTCGATAATCATCACATCAAACCAATTATAACACATCTCCCGGACCATAGCAAACGCTTGACATTGCTGACGCTTTGGTCTATACTATGTTTTATCTACGGCTCTGGAAAGCCAAGTTGCGAAGGAAGAGACAACGAAAGGGGGTGATTCTGGACAACTCGAGGTACCATAGCGGTAGGAATCCGTAGGAGATAACTAATACGCAAGGGAGGAAAAGATGATGTCCGGAACATCAAAATCGGCCAAGCTTTTTGCCGGGGTCCTGGTGGCGCTCCTCGCAGTGTCCATGGTGACGTCGTGTGCAGCGCCAGCGGCAGAAGCGCCAACGGCGGAGCCACTGATCATCGGCACCACCGACAGCGTCACGGACCTCGATCCGGCCGAGACGTATGACTTCCATACCTGGGAGATCTTCCACAACACGGCTGACACGCTGCTGACCTACGTCGCCGGCACGACCAACCTCCAACCGGGACTGGCCGAGGCCATGCCCGAGGTGAGCGCCGATGGTCTGGAGTACACGTTCAAGTTGCGCGAAGGGCTGGTGTTCCCTGATGGCACAGCGTGCAATGCCGAGGCCGTGAAGTGGTCCATCGATCGTGTGTTCACGATCGAAGGGGATCCTAACTGGCTGGTGACCTCCTTCGTGGATCACGTGGAAGTGGTGGACGATCTGACAGTCAAGTTCGTCCTCCAGGCCCCTGTCGGCTACTTCCCGCTCTTGGTGGCCACCACACCCTACACCCCTGTGAGCCCTGAGTGCTATCCCGAGGCGGAGATCGACTCGGATAGCACCTGCGGTGGCGTGGGCCCTTACAAGATCACGAACTGGGAGAGGGACATCGAGATCGAGTTGGAGCAGAACGAGGACTATTACGGCACTGCTCCGGCTTGGCCGAACATCATAGTCAAGTACTTCGAGGACTCGACCACCATGAGGTTGGCCCTGGTGAACGGCGAGATAGACGTGGCCTGGAAGACGTTGTCGCCTACAGACTATCCTGAGTTGGAGGGCAACGCTGACTTGAGCGTGATCGAGGGTCCCGGAGCCTATATCCGCTACCTCTGCTTCAACGTCACCACCCCGCCGATGGACGACCCGTTGGTGCGTCAGGCTATTGCTGCCGCCATTGACCGTGCGATCATCACCGACAGGGTATTCGTGGGCACGCATGCGCCGCTCTACAGTATGGTACCCAACGGCATGTGGTCCCACATAGACGCCTTCAAGGAAGTCTATGGCGAGCGCAACCTGGACATGGCCAAGGATCTCCTGGGGCAAGCCGGGTACAGTGAGGACAGCCCGCTGGTTCTCGACCTGTGGTATCCTCCTGAGCACTACGGGCCCACCGAGTCGGACGTGGCTGCGGTGATCAAGGAATCGCTGGAAGAGACGGGCATGATCCAGGTCACCTTGCAGTACGCGGACTGGGCGACCTACACCGACTACATGACAGAGGGAACCATGCCCTTCTTCACGCTGGGCTGGTACCCCGACTATCTGGACCCGGACAACTACACCTGGTCCTGGGGTCACTCCGAAGCGTCCGACGACATGGGCATCTTCTACAACAATGCAACGATGGACGCCATCCTAGAGGAGGCCCAGATCACCACACCATTGCAGGGTGACGAGCGCAAGGCGATGTACGAGGAGGCCCAGATGCTGTGGACCGAAGACGTGCCCACCATCCCCTTCACGCAGGGGCAGCTTCTCGTCGTCACCCAGGCCAATGTGACTGGAGTCGAGCTGGATCCCACCATGTTCCTCCACTACTTCCTGCTAGCGAAGTAGGGACACAGGTAGGATAGCGGCCGAGAGGATAACCCGGAGGGGTTTTGGCGGTTCGCGATCTGTTCAAGACCCCTCCCTTACTGTGTCTGCGGGGGCGCAGTAGGAAGCGCAACCGCAGCTCACTATCGTTGGCCTGTGCCAAGCGTATGACCTGTCCTGAGATCGTCGAAGGGTCGCGCCTCGAGCTCACAAACCGAGTAGAGCCCCTTCAGCATCGCTCAAGGGCAGCGTGGCTGGACCGCTTGGAACAACAGAGTTAGTGCATTCTTCGGGGGGGGTCGGACTTGTCCCTTCGTTCTTACATCATCACTAGAGCCCTTCTAGCCTTCCCCATGGTCCTCATTCTGGTGACCGTGGTCTTCATTATCATGAGGGTCATGCCCGGTGACCCGGTGCGCGTGATGCTTCGCCCTGGGGCGCCCCAGGAATACGTAGACGAGATCAGGCATAGTTTGGGCCTGGACAAGCCTCTATTCATCAACCTCAGAGGTAGCAGCGCGGTTGTCACCCAGTCTGGGGCCACGTTGCGCGACGGACCCAGTGCTGACGAGCCCGAGATTCCGCTCGATGCGCCCCTGACCGAGGGCGATGTGCTGCAATTGACAGATCGGAGAACCACCGAAGAAGGAGAGTGGCTCAGGCTGTACACGGCGGACGGAGCAGATGGTTGGGCTCCCGTAGAGTGGTTCTCCATTCGCATCAACCCCCTCGACAGCCAATACATCGACTACGTCTTCGCTCTGGCTCGCCTCGACTTCGGCGAATCGATCACGCCGGTGACCGGCCGACCGGTCATTACCGACCTGAAGGCCAAGTTCCCCAAGACCCTCGAACTGAGTATCGCGGGCATGGCCATCGCCATTGTGGTCGGGATCTCTTTGGGCGCGTTCTCAGCCCACAAGCGCGGCAGCCCAGCCGATTATGGAATCAGGCTGTACGGTATCATCATCTATGCCGTCCCGGTCTTCTGGCTGGGGTTGATGCTGCAACTGTTCTTCGGCATCTATCTTGGCTGGCTGCCGGTGCAGGGCATGATCGGCACTGGCCTGACGCCGGAGCCCATAACGGGGATGTTGATTGTGGACAGTATCCTTAGGGTCCAGCCGGCCAGTCTGCTCAGTGCCCTCAAGCACCTCACGCTGCCGTCGATCACCCTGGGACTGTACATCTCCGGCGTCTTCATCCGCCTGACCAGGGCGAACATGCTACAGATGCTGCGCCAGGACTTCGTCACCGCAGCCAGGGCGCGAGGGATCAAGGAAAGAGTGGTGGTCTACCAGTACGCCCTGAAGAACGCCTTCATTCCTATCCTGACCATGATGGGGCTTCAGTTCGCTGTCCTGCTGGCTGGTGCAGTTTTGACGGAGACCACCTTCAACTGGGAAGGGATGGGACGTTTTCTGGTCCGCCGCATAGAGCTGCGCGACTACCCCTCCATCCAGAGCACGATCGTCTTCTTTGCCTTGTTGGTGACCGCGGTCAGCTTGATCGTGGACATCGTATATGCCAGGCTCGACCCTCGTATTCGGTACTAGCAGCAGATGATGACGAGCACATGGGCACGCTATGACAGATAGACCAAAGACTATCATTCCCGGCTTGAGTAGCTTCGCTGGCTGGTTCGCCAGAGGCGCCAAATGGTACGGCGCTGAGTGGTATATCACCTCCGCGGGTGCAGCGATCCTATTCATCGTCATCGCCGTTACCATCCTGGCTCCCTACATCGCTCCTTACGACCCCACGAACTTCGTGGGCGACCCCTTTATCGCGCCCAACTCACAGTTCCTGATGGGCACGGACAAGCTGGGGCGCGACATCTTCAGCCGGGTGATCTATGGCGCCCAGACCATCATGATCGTAGCCATCGTCTCCGCCATACTCTCGTCGATAGTGGGGGTGCCGGTCGGGCTACTGTCCGGATTCGCTGGCGGCAAACTGGATCGTGTGCTCTCTCTGGTCATGGACAGCATCTACTCCTTCCCTGGCCTGATCCTGGCCATCGCCATGGCAGCCATGCTAGGGCCGGGCATCGTCAACATCTCCATCGCTATCGCCGTCATCTACATCCCCACCTACTTCAGGATGGTCAGAGGCCAGGTGCTCTCGGTGAAAGAGGAACTGTACGTCCAGGCGGCGGAGAGCCTGGGAGCCTCAGCAATCACGATCCTGCGCAGCTATGTCTTTCCCAATGTCATCCCCTCGGTGGTGGTGGTATTCTCTCTCAACATCTCCGATGCGATACTGACCGAGGCCGGGCTGAGCTTCATCGGCCTGGGCGTCCCGCCTCCGACGCCAGACTGGGGTTTCGACCTGAATGCGGGCCGGCCCTACTTGCCCGGAGGCCGGTGGTGGCTCATCACTTTCCCGGGGATCATGATCGCCATCGTCGCCCTCGGGTTCAGCTTGCTGGGTGAAGGTTTGAACGAGATCCTGAACCCCCGCCTGAGGGAAGCGTGAGCCAAGGTAGCGAATAGCACATGTCAGATGTTCTGGTCAGCATCAGGGACCTCGATGTCCACTACTACACCCGCGTGGGCGTGGTCAAGGCTGTGGACAGGGTATCCCTCGATATCGACAGGGGTCAATTGCTTGGGCTGGTCGGAGAGTCAGGGTGTGGCAAGTCCACGCTCGGTTTCAGTCTCCTGCGTCTCATCCCCTCGCCCGGCCGCATAGTGGGTGGCAGCATCATGTTCGACGGCGAGGAGCTGCTCGACAAGGATGACGAGTCCATGAGGCACATACGCGGCAAGAGGATCTCCATGATCTTCCAGGATCCGATGACCTCCCTTAACCCCCTTCAGAAGATCGGCGACCACCTGGCGGAGACCATCACCACCCACGAGGCCGTGAGCAAGGAAGAGGCCTGGCAACGAGCTGAGGGACTGGTGGACCAGCTCGGCATATCCTCCAGCCGGCTCAGCGACTATCCGCACCAGTTCAGCGGCGGCATGAGGCAGCGCATCATGATCTCCCTGGCTCTCGCCCTGGGTCCAGAGCTCATCGTCGCTGACGAGCCCACCACTTCTTTGGATGTGATTGTGGAGGCCCAGATACTGGACTTGCTCAAAGAGCTGAAGTCGGCGTATGACTTGACCCTCCTGTTGATCACCCACAACATGGGCATCGTCGCCGAATTGGTGGATCGCGTTGCCGTGATGTACGCGGCCAAGGTTGTCGAGATAGCCGATGCTCTTGATCTTTTTGCCGAACCTCTGCATCCCTACACCCAGGGGTTGCTCAAGTCCATCCCCAACATCAAACTCCTGGACCAGGAGTTCGAGATCATGAAAGGTTCGCCACCGGACCTGATCGATCCACCATCAGGCTGTAGGTTCCATCCCCGTTGTCCGCAAGCGATGGACATCTGCTCCGATGTGGAACCCGAGATGAAGCGGGTGAAAGCAAAGACCATGGTGGCCTGCCACCTCTACTAGAAACCTGCGTACAGTGAAGAGACCCATGAGCGAGAACATCATCGAAGTGCACAGCCTCAAGAAATGGTATCCCGTGCAACAGGGGTTCGTAGAGAACCTTCTGACGCGGAAGAAAGACTACGTGCGCGCCGTGGACGGCATTGACTTCGAGGTCAGGAGAGGAGAGGTATTCGGACTGGCTGGCGAAAGCGGCAGCGGGAAGACGACTACCGGCAGGCTGATCCTGGGCTTGGACAAGCCCTCCGAGGGCCACATCCTGTTTAACGGAGTGGATATCGCATCACTCAAGTCCAGAGAGATGCAAAAGCAACGTCGGCACATGCAAATGATCTTCCAGGATCCTACCGCCTCTCTGAACCCACGGATGACCACAGGGGAAGGAATCGGACACTCCTTGGAGATCCACGGAATAGCCAAGGGAGAGGCCAAGAAAGAGTTCGTGACTAGCATCATGGAACGGGTGGGACTCACTCCCGCTTCGATTCTT
>DAOUEW010000241.1:0-7801 GCA_034430275.1 Anaerolineae bacterium
ACCTTAGTTCGCTCTGAACCTTAGGCCCGTGGCTTTGCGTCCCCACCTTTCGATGGGTTTGCCTTTATCACCGACGTACTGTTAAGGTTTTGACCGTGAACTACTCTGCGTCAGCTCCCCCGAGCAGGCGCAGACAGGAACCCTACGCCTAGTCTCTCGTCATCAGCGGCACGTGGCTCTGCTCTAATGATCCGCCGGTGACGGAGAGGGTCACCTGCACATCGACAGACATGCCGCCGGAGTTGAAGGTTATCGTCCCTGTGTGCGTCCCCACGGTGATCGGGAAGCCAACCAAGTAGACCGTCACGGTCGACTGGCCGGATCCCGCAGCCTTGCTCAGCTTGATCCAACCTCGATCCGCACTGGCGGTCCAGTCTGCCCAGGTGTCGATGCTCACTCTGTACTCTGCCGGTATGGTCGGTGCAGAACCCTGCACGGAGAGGAACACCAGGGACTTGGGCACCACCGTCAAGGGCAGATCGAGGTGGATACTGTCGCTGCTCTCGAGGACGGTCGAGCCGCGCCTGATCTCAGCGTACACCGTCGCAGGTGATCCACTTGCGGTGGACAGCGTCCATGTCTTGTCACAGGAGAAAGATCCCCAAGCCGACCAGGTCCCGCCCGCGTTGCGGAACCGCATCTCTGTCGCCCAACCCTGGCCATACACGTACAGGTCAACGGAGAGGCTGGTTGTCGACCATGCCTCTCCGTCGACCACCACAGGGTAGAAGGCGTTGCCTTGTGCACCGTTCCGAGCTCCCAAGTCCAACGTCCAGTAGTGGTAGTAGTATGCGCTGCCGGAGAAGGCATAGCCCCCTCCCGCCTCGCGGAAATCCACACTCAGCAAGTTGTCCCTGTGGCCGGGGCTATCCATCCAGGCATCGATCACAGCACCTGACGACGTGTATCCTGCTGCGATGTTTTCTCCAAGATACGTATGGTTCAGGTACCCAGCATTCTCGATCCTGGTAACCCAGTATGGTTCGCCAGAGCACGTGTGGGCGAAGCAATCGTGGTTGGCCATCCAGTTGCCATGGAACTGCGCGGAGTCCATCAACTCTGAGGCCGCCTTGAGTGGTGGCAGGCCCCGATTCGCCCGCTTCTGGTTTGTCAGACGCACTAGTGCGTGCCCCGGAGGCTCATTGGGCACCCCTGCACCAGCAATGAAACTGACCGACCCTTCATCCGAGTCGCCAAGAGTGGATTCCGTGACGGAAGTGGTTCCGTCAGGACCGACAAACCCGATAGCAGCAGGGTCCCCATCAGCGCCTCGCACCGTGGCCAGGCCGGCCAATGCCAGCAACAGCGCCAGGATCATGCAGGCAACAATAAGATTCCTGAAGACTCTTCTACCTATCCACGACATGTAGTTTGTCAATAGCATGGTGTGCTCGCTACGCTGTACCCATCCCAGTAACAACAAAGCGCCCTTCGCCACGTGCCATAGGTTCGAAGAGCGCTACGTCTAGAAAACCAGTCCTTCGGAGGCAACCCGGCTACCCTAGTTCTGCTGAACCTTAGGCCCGTGGCTTTGCGTCCCCACCTTTCGATGGGTTTGCCTTTGTCACCGTTCGATTGTCAAGGTAAGACCCTCAATGCCATTCTAAGTATACAGCAAGCACGGCAGACAATCAATGGTAAGATGGTACCATAGCCAGCAACAACATGCCGTGGGGTACACCGCGTTCCGGAACTCCGGACATTCACGAAGCCGTCGCGAGTGTACCCTTGACGCACAGGATGGACCTGCGTATACATCTTGACAACATCTGCATGGTTGTCTATAATCGATGCCGCTCCTACATCGACTGAACATCGCAGGGTAACGAAAGGGCAACCTTCCTGCGAGGGAAGGACCGCAAAGCCTCGGGTCTGGGCTCAGAACACCTTGAAACCTAGACAGCCGAGCTGCCGAACTACTCCGGCGGCTCGGCGTTTTCTTTGTCAATGCCTTTAACACGGTTTTAAGGCCCGCTTAATGGCTGTTTAAGCTCCGCATGTTAGAGTTGGTAGGTAACGGGCGTAGGCGATCGACCGCCTCGGAGGTCGGCTCGCAAGGAGGAGGCAGGAGAATGTTTCTCAGAAGAGGTCACGTCTCATCGTGGGCGCGCGGCATCAGTGTAGTCACTGTCGCCTTTCTTATGTTGATCGCACCCGGGTTGGCGCAGGCTCAGGGACCCGGAACTTGGGAGGAGTACTCGGACAACCCTATCATCGATCCCGCAGAGGAGGACGCCTACTACCCCAGCGTGCTCTACGACTCTTCCCCGACCCCCTTCGGCGGCCACGGGGAAGCAAGCTCGTTCAAGATGTGGCACGACAATGGCCTCCAGTACAGAGTGTCCGACGACGGTCTTTCCTGGACCAAAATGGGAGACATGGACGACGGCACCATCACCGGCCTGCCCGCTGCACAGGTGCGGCATCCTCTCGTGGAGTACTACGCGGCCGGGTTCGTTGGCAGGAACGATGGCGACAACCCCAGCGCCGCCACCATGTACTATCGTCTATGGTTCTGGCACTTGGGGCAGAACCTGTACAGTGTGGCTGCGATGCACTACGCCGAGTCTCCTGACGGGAAAGCCTGGCACAACGTGCAGCCCCTCCAGAACGGCACGGTGCCCATCATCACAGGCACTTGGCCTGACTGGAACAGAGGGTCGTACGGACCTTGCGACGTCCTCTTCTTCCCGGGAGCCAGCAACTCCGGAACAGACTGGACCTTCTGGATGTACTACGACGGCACCACCGGTGGAGACGAAGCTATAGGACTCGGCTTCTCAGCCGATGGTGTGACCTGGACCGGGTACGATCCCGGCGGCGACGGGCACGCTGATGCCGTGATGAACGGCACCTACGTCTCCGGAGACTGGGACTACAACTACCTTTCGCGCGCCACCATCTGGAGAGAGGGGCCGGGCGACTATCGTATGTGGTACAGTGCCGGGATCGACACCATGAACCATGGCCTGGGGTACGCTACCTCCTCCGACGGACTGAGCTGGACGCGAGACCCCAACAACCCCATCTTCCACAAGGACGATACCGCCTATCCCGGATATCCCTGGCGCCAGAACCGTAGCTACACCCCGATGGTCCTGCGTGCCGGGAACCTCTGGTTCATGTGGTATTCCGGCGAGAACGGCGGCGGTAAGTGTATCGGTGTGGCCTATGCCAGTGCAGGGCTTCCGGAGCAGCTCATCGAGATCCAGAAGAGCGTTCATCCAACGCAGATCGCTGTGGGCGGGGAGACTCTGTTCACCGTCACCGTGACCAACGCCTCGGTGGACACCGCCGATGACGTAGTGGTCACGGACGACATCGACGCGGGCCTGCAGATAGTGGACGTCCAGACTTCGAAGGGATCGATCTCCAGGAGCGGACAACTGGTGACAGTGGACGTGGGGGCCATGGCCCCAGACGAAACTGTAGTGATCAAGATTCGAGTATTGGCGCTGGAGGCAGGACAGATAGAGAACGTGGCAGTCGTGACCACGCCACGAGTCGTCGCCGACGCTCGAGTCACCCTCAACGTGGTCCACGTGCCGGCCTCCGAAGACGAGTTCGTGCCCGAGGCTGGAAGCCTGCTCCTGATGGGGGGCGGCCTGCTCGCCATGGCCGGATACGCCGTCGAGCGATCTCAAAAACACTAGGACTGCTCCTATTACCACCGGGAGACACCTGATGATACCAAGGAGGAGGGGGTCTTGAGTCGAGGCTATTTCACACTGATTGCTGTGTTGCTCCCCACACTTCTGCTCGGGCTCGCCGTGTCGAGCGCCGCCTTCGCCAATGGTACGACGCACTACGTGAGTCCGGGGCAGGACATCCAGGGGATCATCGATGCCGCCAGTCCAGGGGATACCATCCAATTCGCACCAGGCACTTACACGCTGGCCTCGACCCTCTGCGTGAGCAAACCCCTCACTCTCACCTCTGCCGACCCCTACGCAGAGGAGAAACCCCTGCTCGACGGTGAAGGGAGTCTGGAAACCATCATCTACGTCAACTCGGGCAGCGTGGTCATCGATGGCCTGGAGATCGCCAACGGCACCGGCGATCTCGTCCTCCAGAGCGGGGCGTACGCGGGAACCGTGGTCAGGAACAACACTGTCCACGATTCGACTGGAGATGAGGGCATACAGTTGAAGCAGTGTACGGACTGCATCGTGGAGTTCAATCTAGTCCATGACGTCGCCCAGGACGGCATCAGCGTTGCAGAAGACTCGCACGACTGCCTGATCAGCAACAACGAGATCTACAACTCGTACAGCGAGAACGCCGTCATCTACATCTACGACTCATACGACATCACAGTAGAGAGCAACTACATCCACGACACACAGGCAGCCAACGGCATTACGTTCTACAAGAACTACGGCGCCACCCACACCATCACCAACAACCTCATCGTCAGTAACACGTGGTGGGGAGGTAAGCACTGCTACGACGAAGCCGACGGCAATGCGGTGAGCATCTACAAGCCGCGGGTGTCCAGCACCTACGTGGTCACTCACAACACCATCGGCGACAACACTCCGGCCAATGACTGCGCTCAGCCAGGCAACGGCATCTACCTCAACGACGGCTCTGGCGTAGGGTTCAGCACCGACGTGCAGAGCAACATCGTGACCAATCACAGCGGCTACGGCATCCGCACCTACTATGGGGCTTTGGCGGGTTACAGTTGTAACGATCTGTGGCAGAATGCCCTCGGCGCCACGGACGGCAACCCCGTGGATGGCGGCGCCAACATCTCGGCTGATCCCCTCTTCGATACCGACTACTCCCTACAGGAAGGAAGCCCCGCCATCGGCATGGCCTGCGACGGCAAAGACATGGGGGTCGACTTCTCGCAGTGGGGATACGAGCCAGCACTCCAGATCACCAAAGCCGTGAATCCGCTCGCGGTGGAGGTGGGAGCGGGGGCAACGTTCACCATCACTGTGACGAACCAGGGCTTTGGGGCGGCACAAGACGTGGTTCTCACCGACGAGATAGACACGGACCTTCAGATCTTCTCTATAGACACTACTCAGGGCGCTCCGCTCCAGGTGGGGCAAACGATCACTGTCGATTTGGGAACGCTGGAGCGTAGCGAAACCGTAACTGTCACCATCGCCGTGACAGCAACCGAGATGGGCACCCAGGTTAACATCGCCCATCTGCGCTCACTCACGGTCGAGGGGATAGATTCCAACAGTGTGCCGCTGGAGGTAGGGCCGCCCACCCAGTCACGACCTGCCTGGTACTTCCCACTCGTGCTCTGCACATTCTGAGGGCGAGTCCCGCGGCCCCTCAGACCCTGGCTTCCCTCGCCGGCAAGCCAGAATCGGAAATGGATGGTGACTCAAGTAGCTCGCAAGACGATGACTCGATCCCTCAGGAGGAGGAAGGACCATGGAGCATAGAAAGGGTAAGGCCTCACTGTGGGCAGGAGGTGCTTGCGCAGCGATCGTTCTCTTGCTCCTACTGCTCGTGCCAGGGTCGGCGCAGGCCCAGGGACCCGGTACCTGGGAAGAGTACTCGGGCAATCCTATCATCGGCCCCACAACCGACGCTGACGGTCTGTACCCCACCATACTCTACGATCCCTCCCCAACCCCCTTCGGTGGCCACGGGGAAGCGACCCACTTCAAGATGTGGCACAACATGAATCTCCAGTATCGAATCTCAGACGATGGCATCTCGTGGACCAAAGTAGGCGATATGCTGGACAGCACCATCACAGGCTTGCCAGCAGGCCGGGTGAGTCACCCGTTGGTGGAGTACTATGCAGAGGGGTTCCCTGGTCGCAACGACGGCACCAATCCCAACGCAGGCAAGATGTACTACCGGCTCTGGTTCTGGCACACTGGTTACCTCTATACCGTTGCATCCACCCACTACGCCGAATCACCCGACGGGAAAGCCTGGTACAACGTCCAGCCTCTTCAGAATGGCGCTGTGCCCGTCGTCACGGGAGTGTATGGGGATTGGAACCGAGGATCGTACGGACCCTGCGACGTGCTGTACGACCCCGGTGCCAGCAACAGTGGCACCGACTGGACCTTCCGGCTGTACTACGACGGCACCACCGGAGGAGATGAGGCGATAGGACTTGGCTTCTCAGCGGACGGAGTCACCTGGACCGCCTACGATCCCGACAATGATGGAGACGCCGACGAGGTCATGAACGGCACCTACGTACTCGGTGACTGGGACTACAACTACGCATCGCGCGCCACCATCTGGAGAGAGGGGCCAGGGGACTACCGCATGTGGTACAGCGCCGGGCCCTGGGAAATGCGCCAGGGCATCGGCTACGCCACGTCTCCCGACGGATTGACCTGGACCCGCGATGCGGACAACCCTATCTTTCACAAGACCGATACCGGCTACCCAGGCTATCCGTGGCGACAGAACTGGTGCTACACGCCCATGGTCTTGCGCGCCGGGAACCTCTGGATGATGTGGTACTCTGGTGAGGGCGGAGAAGGGCAATGCTTGGGTCTGGCCTATTCCAGCGCGGGCCTGCCGATCCCACTGGTAGAGATCGAGAAGACCGTCAGCCCAGCGGAGACAACCGTGGGCGGGGAGGTCCTGTTCCTCATCACCGTGACCAACGCCTCTCCGGACACCGTTGACGATGTGGTGGTCGAGGATGAGATGGACGCCAGACTGGAGATACTGGACGTTCAGACCACCAAGGGATCAGTTTCCACGGCCGGACAACTGGTAACGGTGAACATAGGATCGATGGACCCAGACGAGACTGTGAAGATAACGATTCGGGTGTTGGCCACCGAGCCCGGAATGATAGACAACGTGGCAACTATGGTGGCACCACGCGTGGAAGCCAACTCCGAGGCTGTTCTCACGGTGACCGCGGCCGCTGTGGCCGAGGAAGAGTTCGTGCCCGAGGCTGGATCGCTGATGCTGCTGGCCAGCGGACTCGCCAGTATGATCGGGTTCGCCGGCATCCGCCGCGGCAGGACTAGGTAACCCAGGACCTCTGGACCTGCTAGTCGACTTCGAGGGCAGACAGGAGCTGCCCCTTCAGGGAAACGAACGCTTCAGAGGTGATCATCTTTCGCTCCCGCGGGCGCGCCAGTGGAATGCCCAGCTCCAGCCTGATCCTGCCGGGCCGAGGGCTCATGACGTAGACGCGGTCGGCGATGTAGATGGCCTCATCTACATCGTGGGTCACGAAGATGATCGTTTGCCCAAACTGGCTCCACACCTCGAGCAACCACTGCTGCAACTGTCGCCTGGTGAGGGCATCTAGCGCACCGAAGGGTTCGTCCAGTAACATCACCTCTCTCCGGCAGAGGAACGTCCGCAGCAGAGCGGCCCTTTGCCTCATACCTCCCGACAACGTTGCAGGATAGCTCCCCTCGAACCCTTCCAGCCCAAAAAGAGGAAGTAGGCGCAGAGCTTCCTGCCGCGCCTCCTTCCTGTTCGCGCCGCTGATTTCAGGACCGAGGATCACGTTGTCCAGGACCTTCCGCCATGGGAGGAGCAAGTCCTTCTGTAGCATGTAGCCCAGTAAACCGGTGCGATCTACAATCGGCTGGCCGTCGAGGAGCACCTCGCCGCGGTCAGGTTGCGCCAGGCCGCACATGATGTTCAGCAAGGTGCTTTTTCCACACCCGCTCGGTCCGATGAGGACCACGAACTCCCCATTGCTGGCAGAGAGACTGACCCCACCCAGCGCGGTCACCAGCCGGCCATCCACGCGGTAGTTCTTGTAGACCTCGCGTACCTCGACCTCGCTGACCATGCTACGGCAAGAACTCGTTGGTGAAAGCAGCCTCGGCGT
>DAOUEW010000242.1:0-6665 GCA_034430275.1 Anaerolineae bacterium
TCGGGCCTATTGTATGACCGTTGCTCCGGTAACCTTGCATGCAGGGCCGCGCACCCCACACTCCAGAAGCCCAGGACACCGAACAACTCCGTGCGAAGAATCATTTGGCCCCCAGTTTCCAGCGCTCAGGTCGCACCCGAGCGTCGGCGCAGGCGCTCAATCGCAGCCTTGAGGCTGGCCCGCATCCGCTCGATGGCCTCTGCCAGGTCCTGCATCTCGTCGCCGGTCGTCACCTCTATGGGAACATCGAGATCGCCTCGGCTGATGCTCTCGGCCGCTGCTGCCAGGTGCCTTGCGGCACGAGTGATGCCCCTGCTGATGTAGTACGCCGAAAGCACGGCTACCACGAATGCCAGTGCGCCCGCACCGACGGCGACCGTGCGCATGGTAGCGAGCTGGGCCTCAACGGACCGCTCGGCCGCGTCAACTCGCGCGCTGATGGCTGCGGACAGCTCGTCGCGAACGGGGGCCAGAACCCCGAGGTAGTACTGAGAGCCGCCCAACTCCTCCAAGACTGATGTAAGCTGGCTTGGATCCTCTTCGTAGGACTTGACGGAGCTAGCCAGGAGAGAGTGGTATGAGAACACCGCCTCCTCCATGGCTTGGACCTCCTCGATCCCATGCTCGGCGCCATAATCCTTCACTACCCACCAAGCATCCCAGTGCGCAGACTGGGCTGCCAGCGCGTCAGCCGTATACTGGGCATCGCCTGTCACGACGTACTGAACCATGAAGGTCCTTTCCAGCAGCAACTGCTCGGTGCTGCGGTCCAGAGCCTCTGCCACTGCGTGAAGCTCGATCACATCTGCGACGGCGGTGCGCACCGAGTTCAGGGAATAGACGGCAAGCCCCGCGACAGCAACCAGAAGGACCAGTACGACGGCGAAAGCCAGCCAGAGCTTCCTCGCAACCGTGAACCTCATGCTACCATCTCCTTTCCTGCCCGACTTGCTCTGGGGTCACACTCGCCTTGCCGCGTGTTCCCCGAGCTACGCCTGAAGGCTTCTCAGCAGCCCCAAGATGGCCTGCTGGAAACGCGCTCGCTTGCCCTCGTCCTCGATATCGGCGCTGATACGTTCCACCAACTCCGCCGCCCTGGCCCGAGGGAAATGCCCTCTCGTCTCCCCCATCGTGGCGATCTCATCGTCGATGATCACAGGGCCAAGCGGCCCCACAACGCTCACGAACTGCTCGTCCAACTGGGCAAAGAATCCTCCGTTCACGAGCGGCGTCGGGCCAGCCTGACGCCCTGCCGTCAATTCCAGAAGACCCTTTGTGACCAGCCTCACAAGCACCTTAGATACCAGGAGTTCATCCCAAGCCAACGTCTCGGCAATCTCCCAAACATCTCTCGCGCCGTCCACCTTGGCCAGAACCTGCCACTCCTCCGGCTCGAGACTGACCGCACCACTAGACCCTGAGGCAGAAAGCCTGAAAACCACGTCAGCGCTAGGGATCACCCTTTTGATCTCTCTCCACTCTCTCGCGTGCTTGCTCCCCTCGTCAATCAACCGCTCCGTCGGCATGGTGACCGAACCCTCCGGCGCTGGCATGCCCGGAGCGAAGTTGAAACTCCCTCTCTGCCAGGCCATCAATGCGTAGACAGCGCTTTCTCCCATCTGTCCCTGGGTCACGGCGTGGACCAGACTCCCTTCTTGGACGAAGATCTCCCCCGTGCTGGCACCGTCGACCACACGCAGAAGGCCCGTCTGTCGCCCAGAGGCCAGTAGCCTCAGAACGTCGACCAGTGACACCCGGGCAAGATTGCCCTCAAGCATCTCAGGCATCGTTCGACTCCTTTCTCTCCAGGGCCTTCAGCAACTGCCAGGAGAGCTCATCGAGCTCACTCTCCAGTACTTGCCTGACTTTGAGGCTGTCCCGCAATCGGCTGCCTAGCTCCGCGTCGTCCCTCAACTGCGGAGCTGCAACATTCAGTGTCATCCTGAGCATCGCGATGTCTACCTCATGGCCGCAGACCACGACGAGCAGCCTGTCGTCCAGATCTCGCACCACCAGTCGGCTGCGCGCATACTGTAGATCCAACTCCCCTGCAGACTCTTGCACCTCGCTCAGGACCGCCGACGTCTGTACGACTTCACGAGCGACGTCACGGATCGACGTCATGTCGACGTCATCAGTGAAGGAACTGGCGATCACCCGTCCACTGTTGTCGCAGACGAACGATCCAGTGACACCCGCTATTGCATTGAGCTCTGCCAATCTCTCGTCGATCACAGCTCACTCCGCGGCAAACAGATCCGGCATGGTATCTATCAGCCCGTATCTCTGGATTGCGTCGGCACGTTCCTCCACCACCACGGCTAGTCCCTTCCTGACATCGGCCGACAAGTCGACACTCGGGAGGCTGTCCGCCATCCTGCTCACGGTTGTGCTCAGCGACCGACCCAGTGCCCGGCTGAACCGCTCCGAGGCCGGTCCAGAATAGGTGATCAGGCCGTCCCTGTAGTCGAACTCACCCGCAAAGGGATCGAGAAAGGGATACTCTTCCGCACTCTCGATCAGCGAGTCTTTGAAGGCGTCAAGGAAGCTTCCCTCTCCGGCGTGGCCGTCGGAGATGCGCTCGACCGTGGCCAAGACGTTCTGCCACACCGTCAGCAGTTGAGGTAGTTCCAGCGCGACCACGATCTCCCCCGTGTTCTCAAAAGCCCCCTCGAGCGCGGTCCTGTGGACGTTGAAGACCGCATCCACCGAGGAAGCGGCCTCCATGATGTGGGGCAAAGCTTGGGTTCCAGAGAGGACCTCGCTGCCCGATGAGAGCATACTTTCCACTATTTCTCCAGAACGCAACAAGATCATGGCGCTGCCCATACCGCCCTTCAAGGCAACTTCCACGTAGCCCGTATGTCCCTCGCTCTGAAGCTTGGCCACGAGTTGCCCGAGGTCGCTGAAGTCGGTGTTCAGGTCCTTGTGTACTAGCTCGCTCTCCAGCACGCTAGCCAGCATGGTCACCATATCTGCCGTGAGCGCATAGACACTCACACTGCCGTTCTTCTCTTCCGCCTGGCGCATGATGCCGCTGACTGCTTGCTGACCAGTGCTTTTCGCGCGTCCAGTCTCCTCGACACCGTTGATGATGGTGCCGTTGTCGACGAAGAGCACGCCTTCATACTCCCAGAAACTGACCTTGACATATCCGGTGAAACCATTAGCCTTCAGGTCTTCTATCAGTCCACCGAAGTCCACGAAGGAGGTGTTCAGGTTTTCATACTCCGCACGCCCCTTAGGAAGGATCATTGGGTCCCGCCTTTCACCTGAGGGTACCTTCTCAGCACATTCCTGACCTCAGTCGCGATGGATTCCGGCGAGGATCTCTGAGAGATCCACACGCCGACATAGTCTTCCCCGTAGGGAACGACGAGGACCCGCTCCCTTGCACCCGTAAGGCAAACCGATCTCGGACGCCCTACGTTGAGCACGAAAGCAACACTGAGGGACCTCTGCCCCAATAGCGCGGTCAAAGCAGCTTTCCTCGCAGGGTCAGAGCACGATGCCTCGCCCAACAGGCCACCCCCCCGGGCACACACGACGACGCTTTCTACACCCTCGACTGCTTTCAGGGCATCTGCCATTCTGTGCACGCTAGGTTCCTCGGTAGCCGCGTCATACTCATCATCCGGCTCCCAAGCCTCTACGCCGTCGTCGATACGGCGCATCCCTTCCAGCAGGAGACCCGTCCATCCTGCCTCAACCGTTCGCTTGGGGGGCGGAACACCCTGTCTCAGAGAGAAGCTGCCATCCTCCCAGGACAGCAGTTCATAGACCACCTGCTCCCCCTCCTGATCATCCACGGTAGCGTGGACTATCCCGCCACTCTCGAAGTAGATGATCCCCACCCGGCCCTGCCGACGGATTACCAACTCGGCCTGGTTGTGCTCGCTACAGTTGACCGAGACGATGCTCGTGAGGGCCAGGTCCCGAAGATTGCCGTGGACTGCTTTGTCAGCATGTTGTCTCACAACCTGGAGCACCCTTGCCGCCAGTTCCTCGGCGGCTAGGGGCCCCTCGATGAACTCCCTTGCCCCAGATTTGAGAGCCTCGACCGCTAGGTCGACCGTGGCATGCGTGGACAGGACCACCACCACAGCCTCGGGGTCGTAGCTCATCAAGCTCTCGAGCACCTTCATGCCCTCCGTTCCGTGCGCGGGTACATGGACGAGCACCAGCTCGAAGGTCTCAGATTGATAGGTTTCCACCACCCCAGCATCGTAGGTGACCCCTTGCGCCAGCAATCCGCCCCGCTCCAATTCCTGTACCAGAGCCTGGACAGTCCCAACATCGCCCCCAACAACTAGAACTCGCGTGTCCGCCATGGATGCCTTTGCCCCCAGGTCGATCTGCACGGCCTGTGCGACCGACAAGCACGACGTCTGCTCCACAGACATTCCTGAGTCCTGCCCAGAACGGGTCAGAAACCCCAGGAGTCCGGTAGAGGTAGTGTCAGAGTCACGGCCGTCCCCATTCCGGGTCTCGATTCAATGACCAGTTGGCCGCCCACGCCCTGAGCTCTTTCCCACATGCCCGCCAACCCCAACCCCAGACGCGGATAATCAGAGATCACACTGCTCAGATCGAAACCAGCACCGTCGTCCTCGATAGACACTTGAAGGGCATCTACTCCGTTCACCGCTCGGACCAGGACGTGGGAGGCACAAGCGTGATGACAAGTGTTTCGCAGCGCCTCCTGGACAATGTAGAAGAGGGCCGTGCTCTGACCGCCGCCCAACCTGTGCTCGGGAAGATCGCCCAGATCGAGACTCACAACGATGTCGAACTGCCTCTCACATTCGAGGACGAAGCGGTGTATTTCCTCGCGTACGCCGGCGTGCTCCCCTAAGCTTGGACTGGCCTGCACCAGCAACTCCCTCATGGTCCTCAGGCTCTTTTGCCAACAGCCCCTAAGCCGAACGAGTTCGTCTTCCAAAGCTGCGGAGTCTCCATTGGAGGAAAGTCGCCCGCATACGTCGATACTCAGTCGTAGGGCGGTGAGGGTTTGCAGGAGGTCATCATGGAGTTCGCGAGCCAGCCGATGTCGCTCCGCCTCCATGAGTATGATGGGGCGGTTGGCCGTTTCAGCGGCACCGAGGTCGAAGTAGTGTCCTTGCATGGGCGCCAGCCTGCGTTCTTATCTTTGCCAACCAGTTCACGCAATAACAGTATACCGCAGAATGCGGTGCCCAATTGTTCCAATACCGTCACAAGAGTGTCCCGATTTCGTTATCAATGTCTGCAACCGTACATGAACGAGCGGCGCGTTGCGAGGTCCGACACCATCCAGATCCCCCCCGGTCTCGACTCGCATCAGTCTGCATGGGACTCGAGCAACACGTACCCCTCACTTCGGATGTTGGCGATGTGGACCTCGCTACGGGCCGCTGCGTCGAGCTTGCGCCTGAGTCTCCACAGATGGGTACTGATGGCCTTCTTCGCTGTCCTCTTCTCACAGGTGACACCGTGGACCGCCTCTGCCAGCGCACCGAAGCTCACCGTGCTGCCGGCGTTCTCCATCAAACAGAGCAGAAGCCTGTACTCGCTGGGCGTCAGGGCAACGGACTCACCCGCGGAGATCACGTTCAGCCTTGCTCGGTCCAGCAAGAGATCACCGACGCGCAGATACCGAGCTCGTTCGTCACCACGGGCCTCAGTCTCTGTGGTTGTGACCTCTCCCTCCACCAGTTCTCGCGCCAGGTTTCCCATCTGCCTTATCAGATCGTCCTGCCGCCGCCATTGCTGACGCTTGGCCAAGCCCTTCTCCACGCTGGCCAGAATCTCATCCGGAGAAGATGGCTTCAGGAGATAGTCGTGTCCTCCGTAGCGCAAGGCTTCTACCGCCGAATCGAGGGTTGCGTAGGCCGTAAGCATGACCACGACCGTCTGCGGAGCGAGGTCGCGGGCAGCTCGCATAACTTCGATGCCGTCCATCCCCGGCATCTTCAGATCCAGCAGCATGAGATCGAAGGTGGCCTCTTCCAACATCGCCAGTGCCTCTTCACCACTAGCTGCCGTGGACACTTCATAGCCTTGCTGTGTCAATTCCTCAGACAGAAGGAAGCGAACGGACGATTCATCGTCAACGACAAGTATCCTGGCCTCGTCAGCCAACAGGCTCACCTCCCACCGGCAACCTCACGCAGAAGCGAGTGCCTGTTCCCTCCTCGCTGTTCACCTCCAGAGCTCCTCCATGCCTCTCCACAATGCTGTAGCTCACAGCCAGGCCTAGCCCGGCTGATTCTTCCCTTGACCAATAGAAGGGCTCGAAGACGTACGGCAACTCCTCTGGTGGTATGCCTTCACCGGTGTCGCTGAAGATGATCACAACCTGACCATTGGTTTGATCCACGTCAGTGCTCACCGTCAATTGCCCACCACCAGGCATTGCTTCTACGTGGTGCAGGACGAGGTTGATGAAGACCTGCCTCAAATAGCTTACCTGCACCGCAACCAAAGGCATCGCTTCTGCAAACTCCGTCACGACCGAGATCCCGCAATGCTCGAGTTGCTTGCCAGCCAGAGCGAGCGTGTCCTCTAACAAGTCGTTGACGTCGACCAGATCGCGCTCTTCACCGGTAGGCCTATAGAAATCCAACATGCGCCTCACAAGCTGGATGAGACGCTGCACCTCTCGGTCTGCGATGCTAACATACCGC
>DAOUEW010000243.1:0-7771 GCA_034430275.1 Anaerolineae bacterium
CCCCCGGCTGAGTTCGGTGGACAAGATCGTCGTTAAGTACTATGCCACACTGGCTCACACGGAAGCCGTGGAGACACGCGTCATAGACACCCTGGAATCCAGCCTCGATCCCGCTGAGAAGGTGCCCGGCGTCCTCCTATCCAGCGTCACGGTGCGCGAAGACAGAGAGAATCCCGTGCTCTTCCGCATCACAGCGCAGGCCGACACTGCCCAGAAAGCCAGCCTGATCGCCAACACCTGGGCCGAGCAATACATGGAGGAAGTCGCTGGCTACCAGCCAGACTGGGGATCCCAGCTCGAGGAGGTGGATCAGGAACTGGAAGCGGCTGAGACAGCTCTCGCGGCGTTCAGGAAGGAGACCGGCGTCGGGCTGGCCGAGGAGTCGGGGGGCGACGCGGCTTTTGGCCTGTTCGGGCCGCGCGGCATATACCTGGAGACGAAGTCCAGACTCTGGGCCGAGCATCAGGAGGCGTGTGACGATCTCAGCCTTGTGCTGGAGAGCGCGAGAGAGGCCCGAGACACCGGAGGCAGCGTGGAGGACTTGCCTCTGCAACTCCTCAGCACCCGAGTGATCTCCGACCGAGGGCAGGTGTCGATCGAGTCGGTGACAAGGCTGGGAGACCTGGATAGCGTCATTCGGATGCTGGAGGAGGAGGAAGAGGCCCTCTCGGAAATAACCGCTCGTTTGGAGACAGAAGTCGAAGCGCTTCAGCAGGAACTGGCAGACGATCAGTTGGAGTGGGAACGGCTCGTGCGTGCCCGGGACCTGGCGGAGAATAGCCAAAAGGCCGTTCGTGATCAGATGGAGGAGGGCCGCCTCCTCCAGACGAAGACCCAGATTGTGAGCGGGGCTGGCAAGGGCACGCTGACTGGCCCCGACACGAAGCTTAGCGTCATCTTGGGTGCGGCGCTGGGACTGGCCGGCGGCGTGGTGGCAGCATTCGTGCTCGAGTACTTTGACCAATTGCGCAGGAAACGACCTGTGCGCTCTCAGTAGGCCTGCTTTGCGGGACTGGGCCTTGTGCGGTCGCGCGGTGTGTCATCAAGGGTACTCCTTCCGAAGCCTGCCGACCACCAAGTCGATGCGGGCTTCACCTCGTTTGCAGGATGAGATCTTCGAGATTCCTGGTTTGGCTGCGTAGCGAGTGGCGGTGGCTCCTGGCCTGCATCTTGGCGGCCCACTTCGTTTTGAGCACCGCCTATAGCGTCATCACCCCCATCTGGGAAGGGCCCGACGAGCTTGGTCACTATCGCCACGTGCGATTCCTGGTCAGGAACCTGGCCCTCCCAGGACCCGAGGATTCCACGTCGGAGCTCGATCAGCTCACCCACCCACCCCTCTACTACATTGTGACGGCGATCCTGACATTCTGGGTGGACACGAGTGACAACCTGGCGCCCATCGCCAATCCCTTCGCCGCCACGGGGATCATGGAAGGAGGGGCCAACAGCTTCATCCACTCCGATGCCGAGGCCTTTCCCTATCACGGGACCGTCCTCGCCATCCACGCAGCGAGGCTGGTGTCCATCGCCATGGGCACTCTGTCACTCCTGGTCACCCACAAGCTGGGACGCCTGTTGTTCCCCCACAGGCACGATGTGGCCCTGGGTGCCACCGCGATCAACGCCTTCATCCCTGGCTTCCTGTTCATGAGTGGGGTCATCAACAACGATATCATGGTCACTCTCTTCACCGCTCTGACCCTGCTACTCTCCGTCAGACTGATCGTGTGCGATGCCGGCTGGAGGACCTTGCTGGCTCTGGGTGTCTGCACCGGCCTGGCTGTGCTATCGAAGTACAACGGTCTCGCCCTGGTCCCTCTGGTGGTCGTCTCTGCCGGCGTGGCTCTGGCCAGGCGCATCAGACTCAAGAAGTCCCTGGTTTTCTCGCTGGGAGGAGTATTGCTCCTCCTCCTCGGTCTGGCCCTGGTCTCGAGTTGGTGGTTCATGCGCAGCGTGGCGTTGTTCGGCAGCCCGACTACCCGCTCGGCCAGGGTCCTGGCTCAGTTCCTGGAGGACCTCCAAGACCCTGCGGGAGGTCTGAGCCGCATAGACTGGGTCTTGATCCAGGATGGACTGAGCTACTTCTACGCGTCCTTCTGGGGCGTCTTCGGATGGGGCAACGTAAGCGCGGCAGCGCGGGTCTATCAGGTACTGGGGGTGCTCTCTCTGGCAGGGTTGGTGGGTCTGGTCCTCTTCCTGCTGGGCAAGGCCAGCCGATCCGTCAAAGGCGGTGCCCTCCTGCTGCTCCTGGGCTCAGCGTTCTTCTGTCTCTTGGCCACCTATCGCACCCTCACCTTCGCCGATCCGGTTCTGCGCGGGCGGTACGTACTGCCCACCATCTCTGGTGTCAGCGTACTTCTCTCCCTTGGTGTGGTCCACCTCACGCCTCGCAGACTCGGCCGTTTGCCCATTCTGCTGGCCAGCCTGACGGTGCTCTTTCTAGGTCTCATCGCGCCGTTTCGCTACATCGTGCCTGCCTACGCTCGCCCTCCCATCCTCTCGGCGGACACGCCGTTGCCCGTCCAGAACCCGTTGAACGTACGCTTCGGAGAGAAGATTGAACTGGTGGGCTATGACCTGGGAGTGTCGAGAGCGACCGCGGGCCAGTTCGTCCCTATCACTTTCTACTGGCGTGCGTTGGATGAGATGGAAGAGAACTACACCGTGGGCCTGAGTTTCCTTGGCCCCGATGGCACGCCCTACGGCCAGATCGCCTCATACCCTGGTCATGGCAACTACCCTACGTCACTATGGAAAACGGGGGAAATCATCGAGGACTCTTGCCAGGTCCGTCTGGGCCGGAAGTTTCCCGCACCAGCCCTGGCCCGCATCTACGTCGCCCTCTACACCTACCCCGCAGAGGAGCATCTGCCCATCTTGAACGAGCAAGGAGCAGCGACCGACCATGCGGCTATCTTCGGTATCCTGCCTGTAGATGCCGCACCGCCCCCGGACTACGCAATCCAGCACGAGCTCAGCTACCGGCTTGGCGACGGCGTAGCTCTGGTGGGATACGACCTTGAAGACAGACTCTTCAGCACAGGATATGGCTGCGTGACTCTGTACTGGCAGGTCCTCGGCGACGTCGCGGAGGACTACGCAGTATTCGTGCACGTGGTCAACGATCAAGACCAGACTGTGGCCCAGAACGACAGCCAGCCCCGCGGTGGGTTCTACCCCACCACCTACTGGCAACAGGGTGAGACCGTGGCAGACCAGCACTGTTTCAGTTTCCCCAGCAACGTGCAAGAAGGCCACTATCAAGTACTCGTGGGTATGTATGTGCCGGAGAGCATGCAGCGTCTCGCTGCGTTCGACGCCGACGGCAATCGTGTTCCCAGCGATCGGTGCCTTCTCTCAGATTGGAGCACCGCCTCTGCCAGCCATCGCTCTTACCTGCCCGTAGTCGTCCAGTAGCCGGCGGCCGCACGTGCCTTCGCCAGCAGCATGGCGGCCGATCGAAGTTGTCCACCCTGACCTGACCATGGTATTCTCGTCCCGTACAGATGGCCACCTATCTGCATGACTTCAGCTCGCGCCGCCTGGCGGTCGTGGTAGGCTTCCTGTGCCTGAGCCTGGCGATGGGCCTGCTATACAGCGTTATCATCCCCCCGTGGCAGGCGCCTGATGAGCCCCGGCACCTCGAGTGTGCCATCCTGCTCTCTGAGAAGGGTTGGTTCCTCTCCAGAGACGATACCTCCCCGGCTCTGCAGCGAGACATCTTGGCCTCGATGCTCGAGTTCGGCTCCTGGAAGTTCCTGGGCCGCCAGGAGCCGGATAGCGTGCCCGGCTCCTTTTCCGACGACCCATTGCTCAAGCGGTCCGGCACTCAACTCGGCACCGAAACCCCTCTGTACTATCTGCTGCCAGCGCTCGCGTTCAATGTTCTGCCGGATGGAGACCTCCTGGCCCGGCTATACCTGATGCGCTGGTTCTCGGTCCTTCTCAGCGCCACCACTGTGGGCGTCGTTTGCCTGACCGCCTTCGAACTGTTCCCACGCGACCGTTTCTTGATCGTCGCTATTCCCTCCTTCGTGGCCCTCCTTCCCATGTTTGCCTTCATTGGAGCCTCAGCCAGCAACGACGTTCTCTCCGTGCTCCTGGCATCACTTTTCTTCTGGCAACTGGTGAGGATGCTCAACAGGGGCCTCTCGTGGCGCTCCGCCCTCACCCTCTGCGGACTGGCGGTACTATCTCTGCTCGCCAAAAGGACCTCCTTTTTCACTCTGGCCCTGATCCCAGTGGCTTTGCTTGTCCATGCGCACCGCCGCCGCGTCTCTGTGAGCTATTCTTGCAGAACCGCCGTCGCGGCGAGTGTTTTGCTCGGCCTGCTGCTACTTGGCATTCTGCTGAGCTGGCGAGGGGGGGACGCCGCTCAGTGGTTGCCGCTTCAGAAATCGGCGGTTGCCACACGAAACGAATTGGTGGCCAGGTCCGGCAACTCCTCGCTCCAGGCCCTTAACAGCAGACTGATGCAAGTACTGCCCTTCAACGCAGTCAGAGCGCTGCGCGGCAAGACCGTCACTCTCGAGGCGTGGGTCATCAGCCCTGGAGCCAGGCAGCGGGGATCGATAGTCATAGAGGATGATCAAGGGCGAAGCGCGAAGGTCTTCGTCGCCAACTCAGAGTGGATGCGCCAGGAAGTGAAGTTTGAGATCGCCCCCGCAGCCAGGACCATGAGAGTGATGCTCGATCCCAGTCCCGGTGCCGGCCAACGTGGCGAAGGCCTGTTCTTCGATGACCTGTCCCTGGTGGTAGAAGGGGCGGAAGCGCGCAACTGGCTGAGGAACGGCTCGGCGGAGACCCCCGCCCTCCGTCTCGAGAGATTCCTCCGCGGCACCAGTGTGTCCCTGTCGTCGAGCCAGTTGCTCGATCCTCGCAGCTATGATCCTGCCTCTCTCAGAAGGTACCTGCTCTACGTTCTGCTGACCTTCGCCGGGTTCTGGGCCAACTTCGGCTGGCTTACGTTGCCGCTGGATCCAGGATGGTATGCCCTGCTCGCACTCGTAACGCTGGTCTCGTTCGCGGGTCTACTCTCCTGGGGGATGGGACTGCTCAGGGGGCTCCGTGCAGAGAGAACACGTAGACCGAGTTCGTCCGACACAGTTCTGCTCATCTTCCTCGTCGGCCTCGCTCTCTTGTTGGCGCAGACGTTCCTCCCCATGATAGGCAGCCAATGGCAGCCACAAGGCCGTTATCTCTTCCCGGGGCTGACCATCATTGCCACCCTCTTTGCGTTCGGCATCCGCCGTCTGACACGTCGGCTGAAGGCCAGCATCGTGGCCGCCGCATACGTGGGGGGCTTGCTCCTGTTCGACGTTCTCTGCCTCGTCGGCTACGTCATCCCCTACTACCACGGCTGATCTCGTCGCCCACGACCGGACGGCTCCGTGATCAGTAGACTGCGCTGGACATCTCTACTCCACTCTTGCCAGCGTAGTGAATGGCTGGTAGAATCGCTGCAAGATGTGGAACCGTGCAGCTCCGCAGCGTGCCGCAACCCTCGTCCTCTTGGCAGCCCTCTGCGCACTGCTTCTCCTCCCCGCTGTCACACTGCAAACGACGCCGCAAAGCGGAGGAGTTGTCTGGGAGCGCATTGGTCAAGAGATGACCAGCCATGCACCCGTAGTCGCCCTGGCTCTGGCCCTCGACGATCCAGACGTAGTGCTTGCCGGCGCCTATCACGACCCGGGACTGTACGCAACCACGACGGGCGGCGAGTCCTGGAGCCCCTCAGTTCGAGGCCTGGAGAGCCTATCGGTCTTCGCCTTGCAGCCGGATTCCGCAGACAGCCGCATTGTGTACCTTGGAGCCACCAACGGCCTCTATCGCTCGGCCGATGGCGGTGACTCTTGGCAGGAGATTGCCGATGAATTACCGAACGCCCCGGTATACGCACTGGCCATGGGCAATGGCGGCAGGCTCTATGTGGGGACCGACGACCACGGCCTATACGTCAGCACGGACGGCGGGCGGACTGTGGCTCTGGCCTCGCAGGAACTGATCGAGACTACCATCCTCAGCCTGGCTATCGATGAATCCGCACACACCATTGTGGCCGGCACGAGTGGAGAGGGCTTGTACGTTAGCCACAACGAAGGTGGAACGTGGAACCAGGTTCCCGAGTTGGATGGCTCGTTCATCTCTCACGTGGCCCTGGATCCAGGGAGCACCTCCGGGTTCGCTTGCAGCCGAGACGGCCTCTGGCAGACCCAAGACAACGGCCATTCCTGGACCAGAGCCGACACGGGGCTACAGGGCCGCGTGAATGTGGTGGTCTTCCACCCCGCTGACAGTCAGACCCTCTTGGCGGGCACAGCCAGGGGGGATCTGTTTCGCAGCAACGATGGCGGCGGCACGTGGGAACAGTGGGCTTCCCTCAAGAGGGCCATCTACACCATCGCCGTGCACCGCACACACCGGGAGCGGGTGTACGTTGGGGCCTGGGACGGTGTCTACTCCACCTCCGACGGCGGCCTCAGCTGGCAGCAGAGGAACCAGGGACTGGGCAGTGTGCCCATTGAAACCCTGGTCGTGGACCAGCAAGACCCCCGACTCCTGTGGGCTGGCAACACCTTCGACGGCGTCTACAGGTCAACGGACGGCGGTGTCTCGTGGGCCCGGACAGCAGGCGGGCTGCTCGAGGGAGAGAGCGGGTACGGTATCCTGTCACTGGCCATACCACAGTCCCGTAATCGCCTGCTCTACGCCGGCACCGACGGGAGAGGCGTCTACGTCAGTGCGGACGGCGGCGACACCTGGGCGCCCGCCGGAACCGCTCTCCAGGCTGGCATTGGGGCTATCGCCGTTGTGCCAGGAGAAGAGAGACACATCTACGTACGCGTCTTCTACGACCGCGTCTACGAGAGCAGAGACGCCGGGGTCTCCTGGTGGCCGCGCTGGGAAGGCATGAGTGACGAGTTGGAGATCATTTCTCTGACCATCGATGGACAGCGGCCCTCCATCCTCTATGCAGGGAGCGAGGATGGCATGTACATAACGAGCGATGGGGCCTCCTCCTGGCGCGGAGCAGGCCTGCGAGGAATGAGCGTCTTCTGCGTGGCCATCCATCCCCATGATCGAGACCTCCTCTACGCTGGCACCACGAGAGGAGTCTACCGCAGCGACGATGGAGGGCTGAGCTGGCACCAGTGGGGCGAAGGCCTCAAAGAGATCACCGTCTCTGCGCTGGTGCTAGATCCCTACGACCCTCTCACCTTGTATGCAGGCACTAAGTACCATGGCTGTTTCCGGAGCGAGGATGGAGGGCGTACTTGGCTGCCGGCGAGCGACGGGTTGGCTGTCTCCAGCGTCGAGTCACTGGTCATACATCCTGAGGGTGTTCTGCTGTATGCAGGCACATCCGACGGAGTCTACAGGGGGAGCGTGCAGTGAGCGGCACCGGGCTAGCCGCGCGAGAGAATGGGACGGCCTCACACAAACGGCACCCTCTAGCCGCCACGATACGCCAGTCCTCGGGATACGGTGCACACATATCGTTGCTGGCAGCTGTAGTGGCGCTCTCTGTCACTTCGTGCCAGATCCATCCCCTCCAGCCAGATCGAGTGGCACATGGGATGCACACCCTGCGCGGCGACGGGAGAGAGCTGGCCCTGGTGCACGAATCAGGCTTCGACTGGGTGGTTCAGGTCTTCAGTTGGAGGGAGATCGCCCGCTGGCGCAGCCTGTACAACTGGGAACAGCCGGACTCTGTGATTCGGGGAGCCGAGTACCTCGAACTGAACCTCGTGGTCCGGCTCGATCAGCA
>DAOUEW010000244.1:0-3948 GCA_034430275.1 Anaerolineae bacterium
TCTCCGTCGGTGTCCAGAGGCTCGAGGGTGGGCATCAGTGTGAGCACAGGCGGGGCCTGGGCGCCTACCCAGGTCTGGAAGCCCTCGTTGATCATCTCGGTCTCGGCTGAGACCTGAATGGTGGGCATGAGCCCGGAGAGTACCGGAGTCATGACCGGCAGGTTGAAGAACACCCGGACTCGCACCCGAGCGCCGGGAACGCCGGGGCAGTCCATGTCGGCCGCATCGAAGAAGGATGGTTGTCCTTGAACTGAGACACCGAGGTAGCGCGGAGCCAAGGGATTGGTCTCGGTGGGGTCCCAGGGCAGCCCGATAGCTGCCTCCCTGGCCTTGTCCTTGATCGCCTCGGTGCGGAAAGCGCTATACTCCGTGGGGCAGACGTCGCCGTTTACGAGCCGCGCCTCGCACGAGTGCCCATACGCCGTGGCACACTCGGCCTCGGATGGCAGACCCACCACGGCGTACCTCGCTCCCTCGCGGGCTGCGTGCTGGACGGCGAGATAGGTCTGGATCAGCCTGGCCATCTCGATCGTGCCGAAGACCACCATCAGCAGAACGGGTAGCACGAGTGCGAGTTCGGCTATCCCCTGGCCCTTGTCCTTTTCTCGTCGTACCATCTGTTGTGCCCCCATTGAAGTTGGTGGTACCCCGTGGGAAGTAGGGCCCTGGAGTCAGGTAGATACGATATGTGCAACCGGTGGGACTGTATGTTGCAGCAGACGGATGGCAACACGGGCCGCCAGGCCGGTTCACCTGGCACGCAGGACTACAGAACTAGGCAGACCATGCCCCAACTCCTATTGTACACTATACATTATGGTCCCGCAAAAGGCAATAGGAATATGGTACCACAAAAGCCGCAAGCGTTGACAGGCTATGACCGCAGCGTTCTTTGTTCCAGTAGCTCGGATATAGGCCTTCGCGGGGCCGGCAGGCTCGGGATGCTGCGTCCGCCGCGCTGTGGGGTCGCGCGGTCGGCGGGCACCGTGCTGAACAGAGTGCGAGATGTTGGGGTCGGGGGCGTCGGAACAGGGTCGCCGGCGTTCCGGGCAGCACTGCCGAGAGCAGAAAAGGATGATCACGGACCACGTTTGTCCAGCGTGCGGACCCCGATAAACGGCGAATGTCCACAGAGGAGAGGGGGAGGCCCAAGCACTGTGCACGGAGGATGGTGGACCGGGAGGAGCCATTGGGGCGCGGCGCGCACCCGTGGCACGGCAGAATGAACAGAGCCCTACCTAGGTAGGGCTCTGCACTTGACAAGGGTGGTGTCGCTTGTCTATTAGCCTGCTCTCAGCAGACCGCTGGTGATACGGCTGAAGATGTTGCCGATCTGCGGGCCCAAGAGCAGCAGGATGGCGATGACTACGATGGCCACCAAGACTAATATCAACGCATACTCCACCATGCCTTGCCCTTCCTCTTGCGGCAAATACACCACTTGATCTCACCTCCCTTCTCTACTACATCGGTGACTGGTCTACCGTATGCTTCCATTATATGGACAGGGCTGCGCAAAGGCAATAGGCTTTTGGTACTATCGCGGAGGGCACAGTACTGCACAAGGTGCACGTGGACTCACGTGGCGGGGATGCTCATGGTCACCTTGGTGCCTCTTCCGAGGCTGCTGTCGAAGTGGATGGTGCCGCCCAGCATCTCCATTCGCTGCCGCATGGTCGCTATGCCCAGAGTCTTGCGCTGGCTGGCTGAGGCCATCACTTCGTCGACGTCGAAGCCGCTGCCGTCGTCCTCTACAGTTGCGGCGATCGCGGGCCCCTTCAGATTCAGTCCTACCTGGACGTGGCTCGCATGAGCATGCTGCCACACGTTGTGAAGCAGTTCCTGGACCACGCGGAAGACCGTGACTTCCACGTGGGGAGCGAGTCTGCGCTCCTCGCCCACCACCTCGAAGGAGACGTTGAGCCCGCTCTTCTCCTCGAAGTCTTCCACGTACCGGCGCAGAGTGGGCACCGCACCGAGGTCATCCAGCATCATGGGGCTGAGTTCGAAGACGAAATCCATCGTCTTTTCGAAGGTAGCCTTCACTGCGTTCCTCAGGTTGGTCAGCTCAGCGCGCGACTGGTCCGCACCCATGTCAAAGGATTTCTCTACGATCTCGGCTTGCAGAATGAGATTCGTGAGGGACTGAGCGGGGCCATCGTGCATCTGCCGGGCTAGCCGCTTTCGCTCGCCCTCCTGGGCCTCGATGACGCGCATGACTACGCTATCTGCGGCTGACGGAGAGGCGGCTAGTCCCTCGCCAGGAGTGCTCAGTCCAGGCATGCCCTCCACGACGTCCAGGAATGTGCGCAACTGTTCCGCCTGCGACTGCAGGTTCTCTTTTCGGGCCTCGAGTTGCTCCAACTGGGAGCGCAGCATCACCAGGCGGAGTTGGGAGGCCTGTGAAGCGCCATACGCCTCCTTAATGTCCTCTCGGGGATAGCTGTTGAGGTTGGCCTCTATGTGGCGCACCTTGTTGGTAACCTGAGCGGTGCGCTGGTCGAGGTTTTCCACCTCGCCTGACGTCTGCTGGAGCAGGACTTCTACCTCTTCGAGCTCCTTCTGCACTTCGGTGTAGCTCCGCTTGCTCCTCTCGACGAGGTCGCTCAGCCGCTGGAGAGGATACTGCTTTTCGTTGCCGTCTTCCATCAATTGCTCCCTAGCTTTGAAGAGGCATGGTCTACTTCATGTGCACCTATCTCGGGCCCGAGACGGGGCTACTCGTCAGGCTTGGTGTCTTCGAGTCGTATCCAGCCGTGGCGCAGTGCATAAACCGCCGCTTCGGTGCGGTCCTTGACGTCGAGCTTCCGCAAGATGGAGGAGATGTGGTTCTTGACCGTCTGCTGGCTGATCGCCAGAGCGTGGGCTATCTCCTTGTTGCTGCTTCCCCGCGCCGCGTGCTGCAGGATCTCCATCTCCCGGGCGGAGAGGGGCACGAATCGTGAATCGTCGGGCATCCCCGGAGGCACCAGTGTCCGGTACTGGTCAAACAGCCAGTCTCTGAGCTGACGTTCGTCCAGCACCGCGTCGTCGATCACCCATTGGCCCTGGGTAACCTGTCTGACCGCGAAGATCAGTCTACCCGGCAGTACTTCCTTGGGGTAGTAGGCAGAGGCACCTGCGTTGATGGCGTGTATGATCTGCTCCTCATCGTGATAGGCGGTGAGGTTGATCACCGCGGTCTTCGGCAGGCTGGCCTTGATCTCCCGGGTGACCTGAAGGCCGTTCATGGAGGGAAGATTGATGTCCAGGAGGACGACGTCAGGCCGGGTGTCGCGCGCAAGCACGATGGCCTGTTCTCCGTCGGCGACCTCAGCCTCCACGAGAAGATTCTTTTCCTCTTCCAAGACGCGTCGGAGCCCTTCACGAAATAGTGGGTGGTCATCGACGATCATGATTCTGATCTTGTCGACCATGGCGCCTCACAGGGTGTCAGCGTCAAGTGATTTCGCAGCGCATACGACATAAGTATAGCATCGAAAGGACATGGAAGCAACCGCCAGTCAAACCATGTTGACATACCGGTCTATCGAGCGCGATATGGGTGAGGCAGCCGGATTATCTGTGATGTCACCACACGGTTTCGTAGATGACGACATTGTCACCGCCAGCTTGCACCACCCAGGGTGAGGTGGAGCGATGGACCGCTCGTAGTTGTGGGCTCTCGGCGATCTGGCGGTACCAGGACGGGAAGATGACCAGGTAGTCCACGTCTCTTGCCTCCAGGAAGGCCAGTATTCTGTCTTCGTCTCGGATGAAGGGGATCACCTCGGGCGTGATCAACCCGGCGGTGTCCACCAGGAATCGTTGAGAGAAGTAGCCAATCGCGCCGATGTCGTGAGCGCCAATGACGGCATCCGACGGTGTGTTGTCAGCGAGCCATCTTCCTGCTGCCGCCAACTGGCTGTCGATGAGTCGTACGTCTGTGGCGTACTGCTGGGCCCCTCG
>DAOUEW010000245.1:0-22951 GCA_034430275.1 Anaerolineae bacterium
TGGATCGATATTGTACGTGTCGGGCCTGACGTCGGCCAGGACGGGGACTGCACCCTGATGGACGATGACGTTAGCTGTGGAGCAGAAGGTGAGAGGCGTGGTGATCACTTCATCCCCGGGGCCGATGTTCCCCGCCACCAGGGCCACGTGCAAGCCCGCCGTACAGGAGCTGACGGCGATGGCGTGGGAGGCCCCGACGTGCCTGGCGAAGGCTTCTTCGAACTGCCTGGTCTTGGGGCCCATGGTGATCCAGCCGGAGCGCAGGGTGTCCAGGACCTCCTCGTACTCCTCCTCCCCCAGGCAGGGTGCAAAGGGGGGTAAGAACTCCTCTCTCACAGGGGTCTCTTCGTGGGGCATCTCACTCCCTCGTGCTCTTCTCATAGGTGATGGAGAAAGAAGCGTGGTAGGCCCGGGAGGACCTGCTTCTCTCTTCCCAGTGAAGGCTCTCATAGAAGGCTCTGGCCGCCACGTTGTCCTCTCTCACTGACAGGGTCACTTTCGTACATCCGCGGTCGTGAGCGTCGGAAAGGAACAGTTCCGTGAGGCGCTGGGCTATGCCCAGCCGTCTGAAGGACGGATGAACGCCGATGGAGACCAGGCTGGCCGTTTGCGATTCGTCTTGGTTAGGCGTAGCGGTCCCATTGGCGGCCTCCCGCCCACTGAGCATGGTCGAGAGAGCCTGGAGGGCCATGTCCTTTCTCTCCCACACCAGGTGCAGGGTGGCCACCGGGTGGGTGAGCAGTCGGCGGAGCAGGGCGGCGAGCATGGGGACTCCTCGGTGGCGGAAGAGCGAAGAATGGTAGCTTGAGGCCTCGGAGGTGCCGGCCACGAAAGCCACCACTGCACCGGTGGGTTCCAGGGCCACGCGAGCGATGGCCTCTGGGCTGGTCACGTACCAGCCGTACATGGCCTCCAGGAACCTCGGGCCAAAGCGGGTCAGGTAGTAGCCCTCGAAGCAGGCTTGGTGAAGCTTGGCCACCTGTTCCAGGTGCAAACCCGCCATCCTCTGGAAGCTGAACTCATCGAGGCTGGTCATGATTCTCTCCGACCGGAGCCATGCCCCGGAGCAGGAAACGTACGACACCTACGAGGAACCCCGTCCCGTAGGAGAGGTGCAAACAGGCGAAGGCCAGGAGCAGGAGGTGCAGGCAGCTCCAACCCTCCCTGCTGGCTATCCTCAGGGCGAAGAGGAGGGAGGCCAGCACGTAGCAGCCAGCGACGACACCGAAAAGCAGGGCAAACCGGGGGCTGAACAGACCCAGCGCTGCGCTCACCAAGAGGCAAACCACGAAGAGAGATGGGATGAGGTGTCGTATCCTGGTCTGGCCAGGATGCCTGCGCATCACTCTCACCTTGCCCCGGCCGTAAGCGAAGTACTGCTTGCACAGGTCCCCAAAGGAGGAGCGCCCGTAGTAGAAGGACCTGATGGAGGGGGTGAGGAACAGCTTGCCTCCCTGGCTGCGCAGGCGATAGTTGAACTCGTCGTCCTCGCTGCCCACCAGTTGTTCATCGAACAAGCCGACCCGCTCGAACACGTCTCGACGATAAGCGCCGAAGGCCAGGGTGTCCACGTACTGTTCCTGCTCCGAGTAGCGGAAGAGGGCGTCTCCCACGCCGAAGGGGCTGCTCATGGCCAGAGCGATGGCTTTCGCGGTGTCCGTCTCCCCCACGGTTTCGATCGCCCCCCCCACGCAATCGGCCTCCGTGCGGTGGAGATACTCCACACAGCGCGAGACGTAGTCGGGTGCCAGGTAGCAGTGGGCGCTGATGATGGTCACGACGTCGCCGTGCGCCTCTCTGATCCCGATGTTGAAGGCCGCCGGGCTGAGCCTCTTCTCGTTGTCCAGCAGCCGAAGGTGGGGTACCCTGTCCCCCACAGCCGACACGATCTCCCTCGAGCGGTCGGTGGAGCGGCCGTCCAGAACCAGGACCTCGAGCAGCTCGTGCGGGTAGTCTTGGGCGGCCAGGGAATCCAGGCAGCGCTCTATGAACCCCTCCTCGTTGCGCATAGCCACGATGATGGAGACCATGGGGAGTGTGGTTTCTCTTTCCATCGGTGTCATCCCGCGTTTGGAGTGCCGAGAAGGGTGGCGTACAGCGATAGGAGCTTCTTCTCCTGCGTCTCCCAGTTGAACCGTTCCTGGACCGCCTGAAGTCCGTTTCTACCCATCCGGGCTGCGCCTTCAGGGTCCTCCAGGATGCGCTCCATGGCCGAAGCGATCTCTTCCACGTCCTGGGCACGCACCAGGATACCGCAGCCGGCCTCGGAGACCACCTCACGGATGAAGGGGAAATCGCTGGCGATGACCGGGACGCTGGCGCTCATATACTCGAAGAGCTTGTTGGGCGTGCCCAGCACGTTGTTGGGCGTGGGACGGAAACAGAGCAGGCCCGCCACGGCGTCCTGCAACAGCGGAGGGATGGCCTCGTAGGGCAGCAGACCCAGGTACTTGAAGCGGCTATGCGGGCGTTGGCCCTCCAGAAGCTCCCTGAACCCTTCTTCGGCGACGTGGCCGATACGTCCGGCGCAGAGCAGTTCCACGTCGCTCTCTTCGAGGCGTGTCAGGGCCTGCGCGCACTCGTGCAGACCCCGGTCGTCGGAAATCCTTCCGGCGTAGACGAAATAGCGGATAGGCCGTTGTCCCGCCGAGTGTGTGGTCTGCTGTATTCTCTCGGCGGGCTCGAGCCTGGAGTAGTTGAAGACGGTAGCTACGCGGCTCTTGCCTCTGAAACGTTCCGCCAGGTGTTCGTTGACCACCACCACGCCGTCCATCCATCGTGCCGCGGTCTCCTCGACCACCTTGAACAGGACGGAGAAAGGCTTCCTCAGCCAGGCAGGTATCCACTCCTTGGTCAGGATGTCCTCAGGGTAGTTCTCGTGTACGTCGTAGACGACCGGTCTTCCCAAGAGGAGCTTGAGCAGTCCGCCCACCATCAGCAGCTCTGGGTCGTGGAAATGGTAGATGTCTGCCCTCTCGCGCAAGGCGATCCTGAGCACGCGCCACCAGTTCAGTGGTCGCAGCCATCTGGAAGCAGGTTGGGGCAGCCCCAGGACGCGCACGCCGTCAACCAGGCTCTCCCCAACGTCTCCGACGGCGACGAGGATGACCTCGTAGCCTGCTTGAGCCAGGCTGCGGGCCTGCTTCTGGAAGATGCGGACGTCGAAGCAAGGATGAACCGAGCTGAGGATACACACCTTCATCAGGACAGCACCGATGCGAGCTGTCGCACGATCCTCTCGCTGGCCTTGCCGTCTCCGAAGACCTTGGGCAACTCTCCCTGGGGCCGGAACGAACGCACGGCGTCGAGGATGCGTGTCTTGTCCGCACCCACCAGGGTGTTCCACCCGGCTTGAACGGTCTCCACCCACTCGGTCTCCTCCCGGAGGGTCACGCAGGGCACGCCGAAGAAGAACGCTTCCTTCTGCACGCCGCCGGAGTCCGTCAGCACCAGCCTGGCGTTCTTCTCCAGGTTCAGCATTTCCAGATAGCTGACCGGCTCCAGCACCCGCAGATGGGGCGATGCCCTGAAGCCGATTTGCTCCATGGCCCGCCTCGTCCTGAGATGTGCAGGGAAGATGACCGCCTCCTCTGTCTCGTTCAACGCCTGGAGGATGCTGGACAAGTTCTCCGCATCGTCGGTGTTGCTGACACGGTGCACCGTAGCCAGCAGGTAGGCCCCCGATGGGAGGCCCAGGGAGTTCAGGAGGTGAGAGGACTTCTCCACGGTGTCCATGCTCTGGAGGACGGCGTCATACATCACGTCGCCCACGTTGTGCACGCCTGCGGTGATACCCTCCCGAGCGAGGTTGCCCACGGCGATCTCCGTGGGGCAGAAGAGGAGGTCTGCCACGTGGTCGGTAAGGACGCGGTTGATCTCCTCGGGCATGGTTCGGTTGAAGCTGCGCAGCCCCGCCTCCACGTGGGCCACGGGCAGGTGGAGCTTGGCCGCAGACAGGGCGCCGGCCAGGGTGGAGTTGGTGTCGCCGTAGACTACGACACAGTGGGGCTGCTCTCTGATCAGGGTCTCCTCGATCCCCACGAGCATTTCCCCGGTCTGTCTGCCGTGGCTGGCCGAACCCACGCCCAGGTTGTAGTCCGGCTCCGGGATGCCCAGTTCGTCGAAGAACACGGCCGACATGGCGTAGTCGTAGTGCTGGCCGGTGTGGATCAGCACGTGCTGGTGCTCTTTGCGCAGCTCTCTGTCCAGCGGAGCTGTTTTGATGAACTGAGGGCGGGCACCCACGATGGAGGCGACTTTCATCACCGGTGCTCAGCGGTTGCCCACGCCGGCGTAGAAGAAGCCCAGATCCCGAGCCTTCTTCTTGTCGAAGAGGTTCCGGCCATCGATGAGGACGGGAGTAGCCAGCCAGGCTTTGAGATCGGCCAGGTCGAGGGCGCGATACTCTTCGTGGGCCACCATCAGGATAACGCAGTCACTGGCGGTGACGGCTTGCTGGAGTGGCGCATCGTACTCCTCGAAGAAGGGATCGTGGATGGTGACCTTGGCCCCTAGCGCCTTCAAGCGTTCCACCAGGGCCATGGTCGGCGAGTTACGATCATCTGCAGTGTTCTCCAGATAGGAGTATCCCAGGACCATCACCTTCGCTTCCCTGATGTCCTTGCCTGCCTCTGCCAACCCCTCCTCGGCCAACTCAGCCACGTGGAGGGGCATGTGGTCGTTGATCTCTCGGGCCGTCGGGATGAGCCGGGCCTGGAGCTTGCCTCTGGTCCCATACACCAGGAGCCAGGGGTCTTTGGGGATACAATGACCGCCGACGCCAGCCCCGGGCAGGTGCATGGCCCTGAGAGGAGACTTGTTCACCAACTCCCTCACCCGATAGACGTCGGCGCCGACGTTCTCGCACAGGAGAGCCATCTCGTTGGCCAAGGCGATCTGCACGTCCCGGTAGGTGTTCTCCGTGGCCTTTACCAACTCCGCCGTCAAGACGTCGGTGAGGTCCAGGTCGGCCTCGACGAGGTGCCTGTACAGCTCTCTGGCCAACTCGGCAGCGTAGGGGGTCGAACCGCCGATCACTCTGCTGCAAGTCCGCAGATTTGCCAGCAGCTTGCCAGGCATAACTCGCTCCGGGCAGTGGACGAGATGAAAACCCTCGTTGGCCTTCTTCCCTGAAGTCTCCTCGAGGAGAGGCCTGACCACCCCTTCCATGGTCCCAGGGGCGATAGTGGATTCCACGATCACCAGAGCACCCGTCTGGATAGAAGGTCCCAGGTCCCTCAGAGCGCCCTTCAAGGCCTCGTATCTAGGGGCCTTGGAGACGGCATCCACCGGCGTCTCCACCGCAATGAGGATCACGGAAGCTTCCCGGCAGTCCTGGGGATCGTTGCTGACCTGCAACCTGCCGCTCTGGATGGCCTCTTTCAGCAACTCAGCCAGTCTGGGCTCGTGTCCACTGATGGGGCAGATGGCTGCCGCGATCTGTGCGGCCTTGTCGTGATCGCGCTCGATGCCCAGGACCCGGAACCCCGCGTGGGCCAGCGCACAGGCCACCGCCAGCCCCACGTACCCCAGCCCGATCACGGCCGTGACTGCCCGCTTGCTGCGGATGGCCTCCGCCAGGTCCTCCATGGCTCAGAACTCCACTATTCTGTGCTCCTGGCCAGAGTCGACCAGTGCCTTGGCCAGGGCGAGAGCCTTGATGCCGTCTCTGCCGGTCACGGGCGGTTGGGTTCCCCCTTCCACGCACCTCACGAACGACTCCAATTCCGCGTACAGAGGCTCTCTCTTCCCGATCTTGATCTTGATCATATCGCCTTCGCCGACGCCATTGAGCATGCCCAGTCTGTCCCAGTCGCTGTCGATGTACTCGTTCTCATACAGGTACAGGTCCTGGGTCAGGTAGTTGACCACGAACAGACCCTTCTCCCCGGTGACGTACAGCTCCCTCACCTTGGTTGGTGTCAACCAGTTTACGTCCAGGACGCCCACCACTCCGTTGTCGAACCTGAGCAGGCCCGAGAGGGAGTCCTCGTGCTCGGTGTGGATCTCTTGCTCGGTCTCGGCGTACACCCGCACCACGTCGGTCTGCGTCAAATGACACATCACGTCCAGATCGTGGGTGGCCAGGTCTATCACCACTCCCACGTCACGAACGCGATGAGGGAACGGACCCAGCCGGCGCACGTGGATCTGGAACATCTTGCCCAGTTGCCCGTCGTCGAGCCTACGCTTTAGCTCCACTACCGCCGGGTTGAACCGTTCCACGTGTCCCACCATCAGTGTGAGGCCCTTCTCCTCGGCTCGCGAGACCATCTCCTCGGCGTGAGATAGGGTGTCGGCGATGGGCTTCTCCACCAGCAGGTGGCATCCCTGGCCCGTGGCCTCCAGGGCGACTTCGTGGTGTAGCCTGGTGGGCACAGCGATAGAGACCACGTCTGGTTTCTCCTCGCCCAACAGACGCCTATAATCTGTGTAGTACCTGGCTCTGTATCGAGAGGCCGTCTGTCTGGCTGAGGCAACGTCGATGTCAGAGACAGCCACCAGGGCCACCCCGTCGAGTTCGTCGTATACTCGTGCGTGGTTCTTGCCCATGGAGCCCGCGCCGATCACGGCAGCCTTGATCATAGCTTCGAAACCTCACTGGCTATCTTGTCCAGCTCCTCTGGGGTGAGGCCGGGGTGGACGGGAAGCGAAAGGACTTCGCGGCTCATCCTTTCGGCCACCGGCAGCGAATCGTCGAACCCCAGTTCTCGGTAGAGGGGCTGTTGATGGACCGGGAGAGGGTAGTACACCCTGGCTCCGATGCCCGCCTGGGCCAGCTTCTCCAGCGCTCCGTCGCGGTCGTGCCTCACACGCACGGTGTACTGGTGGAAGACGTGCTCGTATCCCTCCTTCACTCGTGGTGTGACCACGTTGGAGAGTCGCTCGGTCAGGTAGGAGGCGTTCTCGATGCGCTTGCGGTTCCATGAAGGCAGCTTCCTGAGCTGGACCAGCCCCATGGCGGCCTGTAGTTCGGTCATCCTGAAGTTGTAGCCCGGCGCCACGTGGTGATAGAGCTGGCTCTGACCGTGGTTCCTGATCAACCGGGCTCGCTCGGCTATCTTGTCGTCTCCGGTCGTGATCATGCCACCCTCCGCGGTGGTCATGTTCTTGCTGGGGTAGAAGGAGAAGCAGCCTGTCCCGTAGCTGCCCACCTTCTGGCCTCGAATGGCAGCACCGTGAGCCTGGCACGCATCCTCGATCACCACCAGGTTGTGCGTGCTGGCTAAGTCCATGATCCCATCCATGTTGCAGGGATAGCCGTATAGGTGGACGGGCATGATGGCCCTGGTGCGGGAGGTGACTTTACTCTCGATGAGCGCAGGATCTATGTTGTACGACTCTTCTTCTATGTCCACGAAGATGGGTCTGGCCCCCGTGAACAGGATGGAATTGGCGGAAGCGACGAAGGTGAAGGGCGAGGTGATTACCTCGTCCCCAAGACCGATGCGGTGGGCCAGCAGCGCTGTGAGCAGAGCGGTGGTGCCTGAAGAGGTGGCGATGGCGTGTTGCACCCCGCAAAAGCGGGCGAACTCCTCTTCGAACTCCTGCACCTTGGGCCCCTGAGCCAGTCGGCCCGACTCGAGGACCGCGAGAACTGCTTCCTTTTCTTCATTGCCGATCAAGGGCTTAGATATCGGAATCACGCTGCGCCTCATCGAGTTCGGATGTCAGGAGAGCGAAGCTGGCCTCGCAGATCTCGCATACCATCAGCCTCGGCTCTTCTTCTGTGCTGGACTCGGTTAGTCTTCTCCCGCATGCACAGACGTACCCCACGAGACTTGCCGGGCTACCTCGTACGAGTCCGTGATCGGGGACATCCTTGGTGACCACCGCGCCGGCCCCGATCATGGCACATCTGCCGATGACTACGCCAGGCAGGACCACAGCTCCAGCCCCCAGGGATGCCCCACGCTTGACGATGATGGGAAAGACCTCCCAATCCTCGTCTCCCTTCAGATCCCCGGCAGGGGTGATGGCGCGAGGGTACTTGTCGTTGGTCAGACAGACACCAGGGCCGACGAAGACGCCGTCCTCCAGGGTGACTCCATGGTACAGGTACGCTCCATTCTGTATCTTGACGTTGTCGCCGACGACCACGTCACGATCTATGTAGACGTCCTTGCCGATGATACAGTTGCGGCCAACCCTGGCGTTCTCCCTGATGTGGACGTAGTGCCAGACCCTGGTCTCGTCTCCCAGTTGTGCCTGGTCCGAGACCTCCGCAGTTTGGTGAATCAGCGCGTCTGCCATTTCCGTGCACCCTCCATCTAGCAGTGGCCCATCTGCTGGCGCAGGCTGGTCCAGGCCAGACGCGCCAACTGACGGTATAGGAGCCAGTCCGAGCTTTGCGGTAGGATCACGGTCGCCAACGAGTTACCGGAAAGCTTCATGTACAGCCACAGTCGAGCGCCCGAGGTGATGCCGTAGGAGATCGTGGTGGCCCACGCCGCCCCGGTGGCGCCGTATAGAGGGATCCAGGCCAGATCCAGCGCGACCTGGACCAGCAGACCGATCAGGCCCACGTAGGTGTTGAGGAGCGGCTTGCCACGGCCGGCGATGTCGTTAGCCAGGATTCGCCCAGCGCTCAAGAAGACGATGCCCGGCAAGAGAATGCGGAACAGGGGGATGGTGGCCACGTACTCCGTCGAGTAGAGTAGCACGATGGCCCAGTGACTGACCACGTAGAGTAGCACAGCGCCCATGGCGGTGATCAACAGAATGCTTCTGTTGACCAAGGGCGTGAACTGCTTCCTTTGTTGTTCGTCGGTCTCTGCGGAGACCGTGGGGAAGAGCACCACGCTGGCAGACTCGGAGACGAACCACAGCTTCTCGGCGAGCCCCACGGCCACAGCGTAGAATCCAACCGCTGCGGCAGGCAGGAATACCCCCAGGAGGAAGACCTCGACACGGTAGTTGAGGAAGCCCACGATGTTGCCGAGATGGGCTCTGACTCCGTAGCCCAGAGTGTGACGCACGTACTCCAGGTTGGGCCGGAACTGGACTCCCCCTGCTAGCCTCTTGATCCAGGGGAACAAGACTAGACAGAGCAGCAATGAGCTCAAGACGGTCGCCCAGAGAGCGCCGGCGATCCCCAGCCCCAGGACCACGGTAGCCAGTAGAACGAGCAGCAGCAAGAAAACCTTGTAGAGCAGCGTGGCCGCGTTGAATTCCTTGATGCGCCGCGCCCCCAACAGGATCTGGTTGACATACTGCTGGCCGAACAGGGTCAGGGGCACCATGAGGATAGTCAGCATCAGATACTGTGGGGCCACTGTGGGAAAGAAGCGGTCCTGGAGCAGGACGACGAAGATCAGCCCCAGGATGCTGGCCACGGATCCTGTGATGGCGCTGAGCACGATGTTGTTGCCCAGGACTTCTTTCAAAGGGTAGGTGTCCTGGGCCACATAGTAGACGGTAGCTGGTCCTATACCCAGATTGGTGAAAGTGACCAGCAACAAGGGGAAGAGGGTAGCTAGGGTGTAGATCCCGTTGCCCCCTGGACCCAGAGTGCGTGCTATGACCACGGAGGTGACCAGGGCCAGAACAAGCCCGGCTATCCTGGCCACGAGGGTCAGCGCGGTCTCTTTCGCGAAAGTCGCCGCTTTCATAGGTAGCCGAGCGCTCTCAACCGCTCTTCGATCTCAGCCTGATCCTCGTCGACATAGGGGGATACCTCCTCCAGACCAAGTTCGGTGGCCTGTGGCCTCTCGAATCGGACCTCCCGTCGACAGACCTCGCAGTCGGGCTTGAAGATCTCGGTGGTAACCACGCGCCCGTCGCAGTCGCCGGGGACCGCGCTGCCCAGGTAGTGCAGAGCCGTGGGCATAGCGTCCATGAGAGACAGAGGCGAGTCGAGCGTCACCCCCTCCCGGACGTCTTCTCCGAAGGCCACAAAGATACCCTCGCGATGATGGCAGCCCCGGATCTCGTCTCTTAGAGTGCAGTAGTCATTGGCGAAGAAGGCGTTGGTGACGTTGTAACCATTGTGCAGATCCAGGATGATGTCTGGTGCGTGATGGGCGTACGGACCCTCGTACAGCTCTTCGCGCCTGTAGGCACGGCGTACGATGGGAGCGTCGGTCAGGGGATTGCAGAGCTGCTCCAGCTTCTCGATGATCTCACCTCGAACCCGCCGCCTCGTCTCTTGATCCGTGCCGAGGATCTGGATCGCTTTGCTCTCGGTGGCGTACAATTGATAGGCTGAGGCGAGGCTCCTGTCCCAGTCAACCTCATACTCGAGGTCTTTGCCCGCGGGAAGGTGGTCCCTCATGCTTTGAGGCACCGCCTTCTTCAACGAGGTCCACCAGTGACCAGGGATCAGCTTGCGGACGTTGTGGCCGGTGATACCCAGCTTCAGGAGAGCTCGGGAAACGCGCGAGGGGTGAAGCCGACCCTGCGCCAGCGCTCCCCGGCCCTCGAGGTCCGCGATCTGCTCCCAGCGAGAGAGCTCTGCCGTGCGACCCCTCTTGATGTGCATGTATCCTTGATCGAGGAGCCATTTGTTGACGTGAAAGTCCCACTGCTGTCCCTGAAGCCCGTGATCGGAAACCAGGATGATGGTGGCCTCGGGGAAGGCATGGGCGATGTCCTCAATGCAGCGGTCGATCTCGCGGTAACACAGCTCTACCACGTCTCTTCTGTCCCAGAAGTGGTGCTGGATCACGTCCGTGGCCCTGAACATGAGCATAGCGAAGTCCCATTCGTCACGTCTCAGAAGGGTCAGGAAACCTTTCTTATGCTTCTCAGTCACGGTCAAGACATCATCCACCAATCGTTGGCCCGACAGGTGGCTCTGACAGTTGATGCGGTAGCCGCCCGTAACCTGATGGAGAAGATCCGCCACCTCTGGCGGGGAGGTGAAGGGCGATTCTCGCGGTGTGAGCATGCCGGTCACCAGCACGCCGTTGATGGGGGCGGGCGGATAAGTCCCAGGGACGTTCATGACCACGCTGCGCCGGCCGTTCTGACTGAGGATCTCCCACAAGGTACGGGATCGGATATCGCGACTGCTAGTTAGCCTTCGCCTACCATCCTCCACGGTGAAGAAATCGAACACTCCGTGCCGCCCCGGGTTCTTCCCGGTCATGAACGAGGGCCACGCTGGTATGGTGGAGTAGGGAATGGTGCTCATCAGCGTAGCTCGGGTGCCTTCGCCGATCAGGCGCGCCAAACAGGGCAGTTGCCCCTTCTGGAGAAGAGGATCGATGACATCGAATGTGGCGCCATCCAGGCCTACGATGATCAGTTTGCGCTTCATGGGTAACGGCTGCTGAAAGGCTCAGGCGATGGGACAAGAGTCAGGTTGAGGGTTGTTAGTCAATTGTAGATTACCCCATACGCCTTGTCAAACATCGGGGGGCAAGGGTGTGGAACAACCTGGCCAGACCCATGGCGCGAAGGGTACTCAGAGGGACGGAAAGAAAGCTGGACTCAGCAGCGCTACGGGCGCGAATAGCTGGTGGTGGAACTGCTGCTCGCTCCGGCCCGGATGGGCCGGCGGAGGATCGCCGCGTAGACCTCGATGATCCTCGACGTCACGTGGTCGTAGCCGTATGTCTCCACGGCATACTGACGGATAGCCTGGGGATGGAAGCGTTCTCCATCGGCGAGCACCTCCAGCAGCGCCTCGCTCAGGGCAGCATCGTCTGCGGGCGGGACCAGTAGGCCGGTCTGTGGTGTGACGATGTCCTCGGGTCCGCCGCACCTGGTGGCCACGACTGGCTTCCCGCAGGCCATGGCCTCGGCCAGTACCACTCCGAAACCTTCGCTGAGGCTGGGCAATACCAGCACGTCAGACGCGTTCATCCAAAGGGGTATCTCGTCGTTGGGCCTCCCGCCAGTGAAGGTCACGGCATCGGCGATATCCAGTTCGGCGGCCAGTGCTCTGGCGGCTTTCTCGTATTTGCCTTCGCCCACGAGGATCAACTCCATAGGCCAGGCTGACGTGTGGCGCAACCTGTGGATAGCTCTCAAGAGGTAAGCTATGCCCTTGGATTCGGCGATGGCGCCTACGTAGAGCAGTTTCGACCCTTCAGCGTGCAGCCCTAGCCTGGCCCGAGCCTCGGACCGCGGCGCGGGGGCGAATTTGGCGACATCTACGCCGTTGGGTATGACAGTCATCTTCTCTGCTTCGATCCCGTGGCCCTGCACCAGGGCACGTTGCAGACTGCTGCTCACCGTTATCACGTGGTCCGCGCTGGACAGAGCCCAGCGCCCCAGCCTTCTCACCAGGCCGCGCTTCAGGTGGACGGTCACATCGCCGCCGTGAGCGGTGATCACCGTCGGCTTGCGGAGAGCGCGTCCCAGCATCACAGCCCCGAAGCCATCGGGATAGACGGTGTGGGCGTGGATAATGTCGATGGGAAGATCCCTCTCGATCTCGGTGGCCCAGCGCCGCAGAGATAGGTACAGTGAGCAGCCCAAGAGGCCGAAGAGGAGGTTTCGAGGAAGAAAGAGCACTCTGGGCCGTAGCACCTCGACGCCCTTTCGTCTCTCACAAGAAGGGAGTTGGGAGTAAGGGTACCAATTCTTGAACGCCTTCAGCGGGGGGAACCAGGGGGTGGGCGAGATGACCTTGACCCGGCAGAATCTCGAGAGGGCCACCGCTTCCTCTTCCACGAAGATGCCCAGAACGGAATCCGTGGCGCGCGGGTAGAGACGGGACACCACCAGGATGTTCAAATCACACGTCGACATCACTCTCCGCTCTGTATCTCCTGTGCAGGTTGATGACCGCCATACTCAGACCGAAATGGATCCACATAGGAGTGAAATGGATGGCACTGCTTGGGGACAGTGCTCCAAAGGTGTAGCCGGCGAGAGCGGCCAGGAGGGCCGTTGCTGCGAAGGCTGTGAGGGCCCGTTTCGTCGTCACGGCGACGCGGAAAAGAGCCCAGACTAGCCCGGTGTAGAACAGGAGGTATCCAACAAAGACGAGAAGGCCTCCGTTGACCAACACCTCCAGCCACCAGTTATGGAGATTGTAAACGGTCTCCAGGCCGGACATCTGCCTGAGGTGATACTCCGCGTTCCCCGGGCCCACGCCCAGGAGGCGGGAGTCCAGGGCCGCGGCCAGACCACCGGAGATGAGCTTGAGCCTGGTGCCGCCTGACCCTGTACCTGCCCCCATCTCGGTGCTCAGCGTGTCAAGACGCCAGTGTTGGACTCCTATGTCCGGCAACCGGAATCCGGGCAGTGCCCCTTGCATGCCCAGGTATGTGGCAAATACCACTACGCAGACGAGCGCGATGCCCAGCGCCCACTGCCACCGGCTGCTGCGCGTGCCGCGCCGGATAGCAAGTATGAGCAGGAGACTGGGGACCGCGAGGGCAAGGGCCAGCAGGTTGGTCCTGGAACCGGTGTAGAGCAGGCAATAGACGGAGAGCACGGAGCCGGCGATGGCGGCGAGCAGTGCCGATACGCGCCGGGCGAAGAAAGGTACGGCCAGCAGGAAGGGCAGCCAGAGGGCTATGTAGGTCGCGAAATCGTTTTGGTTGTAGAAGATGGACGTAATGGCCCATTGGTAACGTTCGGGCCTCCCTACCAGCCCGGACGTGGGCAGGCGGAAGTCGCTCACAATCTCCAGCAGCCCGACGGCCAGGGCTGCGCCGAAGACCGCGAACAGAAGGAGAAGCGTCGCGCGCAGGGTCTTGTCGCTGTTGATGGCCAAGACGCTCCCTGCGGCCAGAGAGGTCATCATCAGGAGAAAGATCGAGTAGCGTACGCCCGACGTCGTGTCGGCTGCCCAGAGCAGCGACACGAGCGTCCAGGCCAGCCAGAAGGCCAGTAAGAGAAGAAACGGAGTCACGTACACCCTTCGTGGGAACCTGCGATGATAGAGGATCCAGCATGCGCCGCCCAGGCCCAGAGCCATGTACAGGATACGAAAGGCGGATAGCGTCCTGAGGGTGGGCCAGGCGGCGACGGAGCCCAGGACTGCCAGGGGCAGCATGACCAGGAAGCCCCAGCGGAGGGCCTCAGAAGAAGACAGTTGCGCCAAGTAATGACGTACCATGAAGCATATCACACGGGTCCGCGCGTGGCTACTGTGGACGGACTCGCCGGCACAGCATTTCAGCGAGTTCGATTGTGGTGGAAGTGTGAGAACGTCCCGCTGGTTGGGTCTTGTCGGCGAGCGTTTTCTTCACGTGCGGCTATCATATCGCAGAAGCGAGCTCGACGCTACACCCTGGGCTCTAACCGTCATGGGGTTAGACGCCGATCAGGATGGGGAGAGCGTTGACCAGGGGCGAGGACTCGCTTGCGGTGCAGGCATTGAGCAGCAGGTTCGCTCGCGACGGCGAGAAGCGTACACCTCCAACTCGTATGCCCATTGGCGACTGGCGGCTATCGCAGCCCGGCGTGCGATCCAACCGGTACGGGAAGCGCGAGGCACCTCAACACCGCTAACGGCCACACCTGAACTGCGTGACCAGGTTCACGACTCGTTCCTGGTCTTCCTCGGTAATGCTGTTGTGAAATGGCAACCTTGCCAGCCGGTCGCTCACGTCCTCCGTCACGGGACAGTCCCCTGCTTCGCCACCGAAGCGCCGTCCCATCTTCGACAGGTGGAGGGGAAGGTAGTGAAAGACACTGGCGACGTCATTGCTCTTCAGGTAGGCGATGAAGGCCTGGCGCTCCTCGAGTGACGGGAGCAGCAGGTGGAATAGGTGATATGGTTGTTCGCAGTACTCTGGCACCGTGGGTAGATCCACCCCATTCTCCGCCGCCCAGTCCTCTAGGTTGTCGTAGTAGTACTCCCAGATACGCTGGCGCTGGGACTGGATCTGGGCACGAGCTTCGAGTTGGGCACAGAGAAACGCCGCAAGGATGTCCGACGGGAGATAGCTGGAGCCATAGTCCACCCACGTATACTTGTCCACCTGTCCGCGGAAGAACCGGCTGCGGTCCGTGCCTTTCTCTCGGATGATCTCTGCTCGGTCTACGTATCGGGTATCGTTGATAAGGAGCGCTCCTCCTTCGCCACAAGTGAAGTTCTTCGTCTCATGAAAGCTCAATGTGGCCAAAGCTCCGAACGTCCCAAGATGACGGCCCTTGTACTTCCCGAAGAGGCCGTGGGCGTTGTCTTCCACGATGGCCACATCATGTCGCTGGGCGATCTCACAGATCTTGTCCATCTCACACCCCACACCCGCGTAGTGCATGACCACGATGGCCCTCGTCAGTGGGGTGATCAGTCGCTCGAGTCTTGCTTCGTCCACGTTCAGCGTATCTGGGCGGATATCGACGAAGACGGGCTGCGCTCCGCGCAGGACGAAGGCATTGGCGGTAGTGACGAAGGTGAAGGAAGGGATAATGACTTCGTCGCCCGGCTGGATGTCGAGAAGTAAGGCTGACATCTCCAGGGCGTGAGTGCATGATGTGGTGAGCACTGCGCTGGGAATACCCAATGCTTCTTCGAGGAGGGCGTTACATCGGTGAGTGAACGGTCCGTCGCCGGAGAAATGGCCGTTGGCGATGGCCTCTCGCATGTACTCGAACTCTCTTCCCGCTAGGGAAGGACGGTTGAAGGGAATGTAGGCCATGGGTCCCTCTTGCTAGTGTAGTGTGCTTCGCCTGCTCGTTCGGCACTGGAGCCGGTGAGACTGTTCACCGGCTGTGGTAAGTGGCGAGGCGAGGGGTCGCCTTTTGCTATGATACAGCAAACGGGGAATGGAGGCTAGGGGAAGTGCCAACAGGTGCAAACAAGAAAGAGGCTTCCAGCATCAAACGCTGGAAGCCTCTCTGTAGCGTCGAATGGACACCTAGAGGACAGGGGTCAATTCTCCAGACCATTGTACATGGCGTGATAGATGTACCCCGAGCCCTTGACGTGGTCTTGAGTGATACCCACGATGCCCACCGGGTTGTCAGTGGTGATGATCGCAGGGCCGGACCAGTTGTTGCCAAGGACGTTGAAGGTCGATGCAGGCACGGCCGCATCGTACCTGGTGTTGTATCCGTGGGAAGCGTTGGCTGGGATGGTGTCATCGAACTGCACGCCGACGGTGCCGTCTGACTTGAGGAACTGTACGTGCACATCAGCCTCGTTGTCGGGGTCCAAATTCTGGACTATCAAGCCTGAGTACCCCGTCCACGCAGCCCCGTTCTTAGTCCGATACAATCGCGGGAAGATCTGCGTACTGGCTCCTCCTGGGACGCCCTGATACGTGCCAGCCAAGCCACCGCTGGGGTAGCGGATGGTGGAGCAGACGCCTACAATGGGGTCAGTCGAGGAGATGATCACCGAACCCAGGAACCTATCCCCCAAGGCTTCGAAGACCTCTGGAGTGGCGCCGTTGATTCCGTACCGGGTGTTGTATCCGGCCGAGGATAGGGCGGGGATAGTGTCGCTGAAGGTCAGCAATGGCGCACCACCGTCTCGGTCGTAGTAGGAATGGTGAACCGAAATCGGGTAGGTCGCCATGTTCTGGACGACGATCGAGCTCCAGTCAGATGCGCCTCTCCACGTCCCCGTGAAGTCCCTTCTCTTGATGAAGGGCATGTAGATCTCGGTGTCGTCAGCAGGCACGAAGGGGTTGTAGGCCGCCGCGTAGCCCTGACGGTAGTGCATCACGACCGCGCCGGCGATGTCCTGGTCGGAGGTGACGCGCAAGGCCCCAAACCAGGGGGCTGACAGGGTCGTCGGCACGTTGGGGTTGAGCGTGGGATCCCACAGGTCGTAGCTTTCCTGCGAGTCTGGCTCGAGAGTGTCGGTGAAGGGATTGCCGGTGACCCCCACGCCATCGCGATCGCGGTATTCCATCGAGATCTCGCAGTCCACAGTGTCCACGCACTGCACCGTGACTATGGATCTCTGGTGTGCGGTCATCATGACGTACGGGAAGAAGATGTCATTGGCACCTTCCGAGTAGCCGACGTACGACGCACCGCTCCAGCCGTCGCCTGTGGGGACGTTCTGCCAGTACAGCTCGGCAATGGAGGCTAACTCGCGATCCGAGTACAGCACCATCGATCCAAGCCAGTCATTACCCACGCCTGAGTCGGAGGCGGGGAAACTGGTGTTGCCCAGATTGTCGATAACAGCGCCAATCGTGTCGTCCGGGTTGCCATCTTGATCTACGTAGGCTGCCACCACGTTGGCGTCCTCGGTTTCATCCAGGTTCATGACCCAGATGTCGCTGCTGCCCTGCCCCACGGACTGGTCAGGGAATTTGGCCACAGCCACGGATGCCGTCAGCAAGAGAGCCAGCACCGCTGCTACTCCCACCAACATTTTCACTCTCATGACTAAGTCTCCTTTCAGGGTACACTCCACCGCCGATACGTTCCTGTCTCGCCTGCGCCCATTATAGGGTGACAGGGTCCGTGAAGTCAATACCCCTTTTGGGTAGTCCGCTGGGTTTGGGCGCTTGCTGCGTTTCGACCTGCCGCCCGATGTGAGCCTCTCGCCCTCAGTCGCAGCCTCTGCCTGGCTGCCCTAACGCGGTTCGTGCTCCTCCCCCTTCCCAAGGACTACAAACCGCCCTCTGTGGCGGGCGACAGTGTTACTGTGCCCCCGGGGATGGAGTGGCCGTCCTCATCCCAGACCGGCAGCCGGTCTCCTGTTGCCCAGTAGTACACACCCAACGAGATGCTGTACTCGTCCGGATGGGCGCCTTGCGGCAGGTGTATCTGGTACTCGTCCCTTACCACCTCGCCCGGTGACCAGCTAGAGGTGGCGCGATCCCCGCTCTGAAGTAGTCTGTCCTGCTGGGCCACCACATGGCCGTCCGACCCCACGAGGTGTATGAATACCGTGTAGTCGAGGTCCATCTTGGCCAGAGCCCGCCACCACAGGACTATACCCAAGGTCCCCACGGTGTCGCCGCTCTCGCGATCCAGGTCATATCCGAGAAGCGCCAGCTCCATGCCCAGACTTCGCCGGATGCGGTTGGGGATGTTCTCGTCAAGGGACTGGGAGAACTGCTGAACCCTGTTCTGTGCCCATTCGCTGGAGGGATCGAGTCTCAGTGTTTGCTGGTAGGCTTCCATGGCCTTCTCGGTGTTGCCCAGTTCTCGATAGGTTTCGCCCAGAAGGAGGTACAGCCACGCATTCTGGGGCTGCATCTCTATGGCCTGGTGATAGGCGGCGAGCGCTCTGTCGGGCTCCTCCAGATTGCGATACACATTGCCCAGGCCCATGTAGGACTGTCAATAGGCAGGATCTGCGTTCAGACTCTTTTCATAGGCTTCTACGGCCTCTCTCAGCATCCCGAACTGCTCGTAAGTAACCGCGAGACCCCAGTAGGCATCCCGTTGCCACCTGCGGTCAGACCTCGCGATAGGTGTCTGGAGAAACGTGAGGTACTGGTCGACGGCATCATCGGCGCGCCCCCGTTGCCGGTATGACTCGGCGAGGCCAAGCCAGGCGCTTCCTTGAGCCGGCATCGTCCATGCGGCCAACTCGAAATGCATGGCTGATTCCGCGCTCTTGCCCATCTCGTCGTACAGCCCTGCCAATGCCAGGTGAATGTCGAACTGTGCCTCAGATGCGGGCAGGATTTCGATCATTGTGTGCAGCAGAACCACCGCGTCCTCGCGTACGTCCAGAGAGGGTTGACGCAGACGGATGATGGTAGCTTCCTTGTAGTCAGCGGCGGTGACGGTGTCCTCAGTTCCTGCGATGCGAAGCAGTGGTTTCTCGTGCATCAGCACAACCCAGAGCTCACCACCGGTACCGGGCATGGTCTCGCTGAGCGCTTCCGCGAGTCCAGCCTTGACCTGCAGTACAGGTGTGTCAGCCCTTCCGAAGCGCTCCAGGTAGTATGACAGATTGTGTTTCACGGTGATGCTGTCTTCGCGATAGTAGCCTGCTCCGTCTGCCAGCACCACGTCGCGGGGAGCCATGTTCTCGGACAGGAGCAGGGCCACTTCCCGCCAGTCTCCTCTCACGCCTTCGTAATAGCCCACGAGCGGGGCCGCGCTGGACACCGCCAGGACTAGCATCCAGAGAGTGACGGTGATGGGGAGCAGGCGCTTACGACTATGGCCGGAACCAGGTAGGGCTCGCTCCAACCCCCGGGAGCTCCAGGTTACGCCGTTGGCGGCCAACAGGACCGAGACTGGAAGGATGAACAGCAGATACCGTGGATGAAGGAAGTGGGTGCTCTGGATGACGGATAGGAAGGCGAAGGGAATTGCTATCCAGAGTATGGCAAGGGTTGCCACTTCACGACGCGTAGTGGCCAGTCCCGCGACGACTACGACCACCCAGAAGAAGAGGAGAGCTCCACCGGCGCCGCAGTACGCCACGATCACCTCCCCCAGATAGTCGAGAGCTAGCTGGAGGTTGGCTGGCGACGTGCCTACGGGGTCCGAGTTGAGCTGTTTCGGGAACTGTGCCAGCAGCGTCGAGGCCCAGGGGATGTACAATGCGACGATCAGGATCAAGCTCGCGCAGAACATCACCGACTTGGAGATCGGAATTGAGTGCGAGTGGGCCAGCGAGACGTCGCCGGTGGAGTCTGTTTTTCTGTGGTATCGTCGCCACTCCCTGACGAGCGTCCAGAGTCCCAGGGCTGCCTCTCCTGGCAATACCAGGAAGGCGAAGTAGTGGGCGTAGAGGCTGAGAGCGGTGCTGGCAATGAAGCCTATCCACAGGATCACTCTGTTCGTTTCTAGTGCCTTGATCAGGAAGACAAGTGAGAGCAGAATCAGGAATACCATCAACGAATAGGGTCTCGCCTCTTGGGAATACTGGATATGGTAGGCGTTGATACCCAGCAGAAACGCTCCAACCAAGCCCACCCGCTTGGACCAGAGTTGCTGCCCCAGTACATAGGTCAGCAGAACAGATGCTGTTCCGAACAGAACTGCCGGGAGTCGGGCCGCGAATTCACTGTGGCCCAACCACGCGAAGGAGAAGTGAGTGATCAGGAAGTAGAGAGGAGGATTGCCGGCCTGTTCCCGGCTGAACTGGAGTATGGACGAAACGTCCTGCTCGGACACTTTCGCCGTTATTATCTCGTCGTGCCAGAGGCCCTGTTGATCAAGACGGCACAGCCGTAGACTCGTGCCAAGAAGGAGGACAGCCAGGAGCAAACCGGTCAGTGTCACACTGTTGCGACGAGCCATTCTGGTCTTCGATGTCATGGAATCTGTGGCCTCGATATCACTTCCATCGACGGTGAGAGTCGGCCAGCCTCATAGGACTTGGCAACGGTATGCCCTCGCGGTCTCGCCGAGCCCACGCGAGCGGCGGGCGCGCCTCCTCCGGTGGGTGGTGCGCTCTTCTTGCTGCTTGCGACTTCGCCCATAGCCCGCTGCGGCGAACCCTGATCCGGCTCACGGAGCGCTGTGATGATGGAGGTTCGTGTTCAGTCACTTGGGAGCACGGTGATGGGTTGCAGGTCGAGCGCATCGTCGGGGAGTCTCTGACCAGCGTCGTCCCAGACCGGCAGACGCTGTCCAGTTTCCCAGTTGTACACTCCGACCTTGACCGCGTACTCGCCAGCTTCCGTGTCGGAGGGCAATCTCAGCTCGTACTCGTCGGTTACCACCTCTTCCACTTCCCACTTGGAAGTGCGGCGTGGTCCGTCCTGCAACAGCCTGTCCTCTTGCGCAAGCACACGTCCATCCGGTCCCAGGACGTGGATGAACGCCGTGTAGTCGGTGTCCATCGTGGCGAGTGTTCGCCACCAGATGGTGATGTGTATCGTGTCATCCGCTCGAGCGACTCTCGGGGATAGTCGATGGCCGGAGATGGACAGCACATCGCCCAGTTGAGCGTCTTCCAGACAAAGGTCAAGGGGAGACAGTAGTTCGTCTCCAGCCTCCATCAGATCGGCGATGGCGCATTCGTTGTCTGGCCTGACGACGCTGGCAAGCACCAGTTGGGACGCTGCGTCTACGTCCCTACCCATCTGAGCGTACGCTTCCGCAAGAGCGAGATGCACGTCGAACCGGGCTACGGGCAAGCGCAGGAGATCCAGCAGCATCTCCACCATGGAGAGGGCATCCTGGAGCGTATCCCCAGAGGGCTGCCGCAGACGGACGACCGAAAGGTCTTCGAAATCGACCACGGAGACCTCTGGCTGCTGATCCCAGAATCTGGGTCTACCTCCGCGTGCGAGCACCGCCACGACCTCTCCCTGCGATTGCGTCACGTCTTGCAGGTTGGCCCAGAGTCCCCTTTCGACGGGCAGTATCGACCATTGCTGTGCAGCTTGATAGTCCGTGTAGTAGGAGAGACACGTGTCGGTCCAAGCAGCGTCCATGCCTGTTCTGTACCTGATACCATCGACGAGTACTACGTCATGCGGCAGCAGTCGTTCGTCCAAGTAGCGGACTACGCCCCGGTAGTCGGCTTTTTCCCAGAGATAGTAGGCTTTGAGGGCTTGTATGCTGAGGCCTCCAAACACGGAGACTGTAAGCGCTGCGGTGAGCGCGAGGCGCCACTTCTCACGACTCTTGAGCAGCGGCAGCCGGCGAGTCAGCCAACCGGTCAGAACCGATGTCCCCCTTGCCACACCAAGATACAAGACTGGAACGATGTGAATGGCATATCTAATGGAGATGTGATGGCCGGATCTGACGATAAGGAGAAACAGGAATGGTGTCAGAATCCATGTCCCCAAGAGCACGATGTACCTGAGCGGGGAACTTGCCAGGCCCGCGACCAACAGGGCCAAGAACATCAAGAGGAAGATTCCTTCCATACCGGTGTATGCTTCAAACGCGTCACTGAGGAATCCGACCGGGGGCTCACCACCGGGCAGAGTCACCGGCCCCAAGCCTTCAAACTGTATGATTCGGCCTCCAATCTGCTGATATAGGAATGGCAACCAGGGCAGATAGGAGATGCCCACCAGAGCCAGCGCCACAAGAAGACTGAATGCTTGCCTCCTGGTGCCAGGCGCACGGGAGGAAACCTGGGCTGCCAGACTCACATGCTCCGTCGAGACCACTGACAGCGTGGACCGGTGGTTGGAGTATGCTGGCGCGCCGGCGTTCGGGCTGGTCTGCGCGGATTCACGCCTCGACGATCTCCAATCCTCGACAATCACCCAGGCCGCAAAGAGTAGCTCGCTGGCCAGGACCAGGAACGCGACATCGTGTGTGTAGATGCTGAAGCTCGTGCAAAGGGCGAACAGAAGCCACATCCTCTTCTGCCCCTGTTTCAGCGCCATGAGGAGGAAGATCAGGGACAGCAGTGCAAGGAAGACCAACAGGCTGTAGTCCCTGGCTTCCTGAGAGTACTGAACGTGGTAGGCGCTGATGGAGAGGAGGAATGCGGCTATTAGCCCTTCTTTGCGACCCCACAGGATTTCCCCAACCTTGAATACAAACAGTACGGAGACGGAGCCAAGGAGCGCGGCAGGCATGCGGATCGCGAATTCGCTGCCGCCCCACAGGCCGCTAGCCAGCTTCGCCATGACATAGAGCATGGGAGGATGAGTATCTGAAGTAGCCAAGAAGGTGGGAATGGACCAGAAATCCAGCCGCGAGGTCGTGACGGTGAAGATCTCGTCAAGCCACAGACTGTCGGCGTCAAGAGCGTAGAGTCGTAGAGCTAGGCCCAGCATGAAGATGGCCAGGAGTGGCGCCAGGTACACCGATTTTGGCGCTCGCTTTGAAATGTTGTTCGTGATGCTGCTTCCTGGATTCTTGAGTGAGTAGGACATGTGCTCCACTGTCTTCACGATTCTAGCGTCACGGGTCGGGCGGCGCGCCGCTCTTCACGGTCGACTGAGGCACCAGACTGCCAGCAGACTATTGAGATCTGCGGGCCGGTTATGGCGGCAGTTCATCGAGTCCTCAGCTCAGCACCAGTTTGGTGAGGAGATGTTTGTGGTGAGAGGATTCGTGAACGCACGTCCTGCGTCGGCGGCATAGCCACCCATGATTTCAGTGCACGGTGTGAGGTGCGTCCACGCTGATCGTTCCCAAAGTAACTGAGTCATCTGCCAGTCTCTGGCCCTCGCCGTCCCAGATCGGCAGACGTTCT
>DAOUEW010000246.1:0-5384 GCA_034430275.1 Anaerolineae bacterium
TTTTGGACGGCGATTCTTCCCCTGGTCTTGCTGGGTGTGATGGCGGTAGCCCTGTCGTGTGCCCCGGCTGAAAGAGGACCTCGAGCGTGGATCGACTGGCCCGGGGAAGGGTTCGAGACCGACGTGGGCACGACACTAACCGTGATCGCGCACGCGTACGCGGAGCGAGGTGTGGCCGAGGTCCAACTGTCGGTGGATCGACAGCCGTACAGAGTGGTTTCGCCTGACCAGGTTGGAGAGCAGTTCGTCGAGGTGTCAGTGGAGTGGTTCGCCGACGAGCCAGGGACCTACCTGCTCTCGGTGACAGCCTTCGACGTCAACGGACAGGCCAGCAGCCCGGCGAGCGTGACCGTGTCCGTCACCGGCGAGGGTCCACAGTTCATCGTCACGCCAGAGCCGGAGGAAACGCCACCTCCGGCCAGCCCAATGCCAGAGGATTCGACAACCACGCCCGGGCCGACTGAGACGTCACCTCCGCCCACGGCCACTTCCCCTCCGCCGACGGGGACCCTTGTGCCTCCCACTGCGACGCCACCTCCCCCCACGGCGACACCGCAGCCACCCAGAATAGTCTCGTTCGAGGTTGATCGTAGCCAGATCAGCGTCGGCGAATGTGTGCGCTTCAGTTGGCATATTGAGGGGCAGCCTAGCGCCATCTACTTCGATGGGGAGGGGGTCACGTCTCCCGATTCCAGGCAGAGGTGTCCGACGACGACGCGAGACTACGAGTTGCGGGCCGAGGGTGCAGGCGGAGCGGACACGGAGCGACTGACTGTGGTGGTTGTGGAGCCCAGCCCCACACCCGGGGACACAGAGGGTCCGCTGATCCAGAACGAGACAGGCCCGCAGCAGATGTGGGCTCCCGATGGAAGTGCATGTAGAGGAGACGAGCCATATCAGTTCCAGGCGAGAGTGAGCGATCCCTCGGGGGTGCTGTGGGTGAAGCTGATATACTCCATCAACCAAGAACCCGAGCAGTCCGGGGGTTTGCAACTGGTCTCCGGCACTACGTATCGCTTGCAGTACGCGCTTCCCAATCTTCAAGGGGCGGGTGGTAGTTTTCGCTGGCAGATCAGCGCCTGTGACATGGTGAATCCGATGAATTGCAGTGATTCGGATAGTCACACCGTATCGATACTGGACTGCCCTGACTAGCAGGCCAGGGCAGTCAACCCGTCGCGACCGAGGGCACCGGAGCCATTGCGCGGCGATGGGAAACTGCTTGACTTTTTTCTCAGAGTCTTTCGAACTCGACTGTGCCCGAGGGGCCACCAGACAAAGGTGCATGGAAGCATGAGAAGAATAGCGATCATCGTGATGGCTCTCCTTCTGAGCGTGTGCTGCGTGGCGGCCGTGGTTGGCGGGATGGCCTACTTCTACCGTGTACCGGCCGTGGAGGCCAGGCCCGTGGTCTTGATCAGTTCGCCCGATCATGGGGGGCAGGCGGAGGTGGGAGAGAACGTCATTGTGCAAGCCGTCGCCCGCGACGAGCGCGCAAGAGTCGTACGTATCGAGCTGTGGGTAGATGGTGGCTTGGAGGAATCCCAGGCGAGCGCCATCCCTGGGGGCATCACTCCTTTTCCCCTGCTGGCTAACTGGCGGCCTCTCTCTGCTGGCACTCACACCCTGATCGTTAGGGCCATCAATGCCGAGGGCGCTCGCTCTCAGGCCTCGGTGAATGTGGACGCGGTGGAACTGGCGGATCTGGACGGCGACGGAGTGGCTGACGAAGCCGATCTCTGTCCGGATGAGGCGGGACCCGATTCCGCCGACGGCTGCCCTGACCGGGATAGAGACGGCATCCCGGACGCTACGGACGCGTGCCCTGACGAAGCGGGCCTGCCCGAGGGTGACGGATGTGCGTCTCCCAGCGAGAGCGATGGCGATGGCGACGGCATCCTTGACGGGGGTGACGCCTGTCCCGATGAGGCAGGGCCATCTGCGACTGGCGGCTGTCCCGACCGCGATGGAGACGGCGTGCCCAACGCTGAGGACGCCTGCCCTGCGCAAGCGGGCCTACCTGAGCATGATGGCTGTACCGTGTCTGGGGACTCGGACGGCGATGGTGTGACGGATAGTGCGGACACCTGTCCGGAGGAGCCGGGCTTGCCTGAACTGGATGGCTGTCCCGACGGGGACGGCGATGCTGTGCCCGATGGCGACGACGCTTGTCCTGATCAGTGGGGCTTGCCCGGATTTGATGGCTGCCCGGACACAGACCTCGACGGAACGGCTGACGGGGACGACGTCCGGCCCGATGATCCGGGGTTCGGTGACGACTTTGGAGGCATCGGTGGCGACGCTCCAGACAGCGACGGAGATGGCACCCCCGACGAGTTCGACGAGTGCCCCGAAGAGGAAGGCCTGATCGAGCACGACGGCTGCCCACCGCCGGACGTGGACGACGCTGACGGTGACGGCACCGACGACACAGATGAGCCGTCTGGGAGTGGGCCTTTCGACTGGGATCTAGAGCCCTTCTGGCCGCCTGACGAACCGATCGAGGCCGGACCCATGGTGGAGTTTCAGGCCCTGGAGTTCGAGATCTTCGAGGACTACAGCCGCGTCTACTGCTATGCAGCGCTGGGGCACGGAGGCGAGGAGAGGTTTCCCGAAGACAACCATGAGTACTTCAGCCCTGGAGAGGAAAGGTACTTCAACATCGACGAGCACATGGGCCGCCGGTTCGTGGCCCTGGCCGAGGACGAAGACCTCAGGGTCTATGCGCACTGCTATGCGCTCGTTGGCATCCTGGGACAGCAGACCCTGGCAGACCTGGGATCCTTCGAGAGTTTCCACGGCGAAGAGGATTGGGATGGCCACGTGATCGAGGAGTTCTCGGATCCGGGGCCGGAGGGAGACTACTTCCGCGTGCAGTACCGCATCTGCGACGGATCGTGCGAAGAAGCGCTCTTCGCGGCGCCTGCACTGGCCCCGGTAGGCCTCGGCTATGGCGGCGACGGTCCCTTCACATTGACGTGGAGATGGGATGGGGACGAGGATCTGATCACGGGGTTCAAGATCTACGTCAAGGGGAACTTTTGGAGGAGCGTGGGTCCAGACAGGGACTCATTGGACATCAGCGAGCTTGCTCCCGCTTGCAGCGAAAGGCTGGAGTTTGAGGTCACGGCCTACAGCGGGTCCACAGGAGTGCCGGATCACGAATCACCTCCCAGCAATAGTCAGGCCTGGGAGGGCCGGGCATGCCAGCGGAGCGTGCGCGTTACCTTTCAGTCGCTGGAGACCTCCGGCATGAGTCGCCGGGCAGGGCCCATCAGTGGGACCTTCAGGGCCAACGATGAGACACTACTGCCCGACTGGAGGTCGGACCCGCCGACCTTCGACTCGACGGACGACACAGAGAGATACCTGGACCCCGGCTACACCTACGATCTGGCCGAACTCTTCGCCGCTATCGAGACGGAGGCAGCGTCCTGTGTAGCATATAGTTGCACCGACAACTACGCTCCCCTTTTGACCCACGTAGAGGTCGAGCTAGGTCCTCACGACAGTCTGACCTACGGTGGTCGCATCTTCGGGGACGACGGGATGATCTTCGATGGTTGGGACACCATTCTGCCGGGCCAGATCGTCCCCGGTCCTCACACCGTTGTGGACCGCGGCATCGCGTTGACGGTCTTGATAGACGTGTTGGTCGGCCCCGAGGCCGGCGGCAGTCCCGACCTCGTGATCAGCGACATCACTCTGGACCCTGGCACCAACCAACTCCAGGTCGAGGTGTTCAACCGTGCAGCGTTCCTGGAGAACGATACGGTCACCTTCCGCGCCGAGCGCCTCGACGGCGACTTCCTCGACACTATTACTTGGCACCACCTGAGCATCGCTCCCGGAGAGAGTCAACTCCTCCCCACTGCCCTGGTCTTCGATTCCTTGCCCATCTATGACCTGCGGTTGATCCTGGATCCAGAGAACACCATCCAAGAGACAGAGGAGGGCGAGCTCAACAACGTCTACGAGACGCCGGTGTTGATGCGTGTGGAGTTCACCGAACTTGTGGCTCACCCCTGCGAGACCACCGGCGTCGATTCCGAGCACTGGTTCTTGTTTTGGGCGGGCCATGGCACGTCCTTGCGGGAGGTCGAGTGGGTTGGTGGCTCGCGAAGGTACCCCTACAGCGGCACCGCCTGGCTGGACCTCCATGAAGATATTAGAGGCGAGGACCCCGACTGGTGGGCGCCCTGGTACCCCAGCGAGGAGGAGCCGGCCCGGTTCATCATCGAGTTCGAGATGCCGCCAGACGAGAACCTCTACATCATGGCCACCGGGTACGAGGACGACTTCTGGGACGATGATTTCCTGGGTCGCATCGATGCGGAGTATGGCCCGGATGTGAACTACGGGCACAGGGACGAGGTGTACTACGGCCAATCGCCAAACCAGGGCTGTGACGAAGCGGCGCCGATCTCGTGGAACTACTTCGGCATGGAGCTCTGGTGGCGTATCACCAGGGTACAGTAGTCCGCTTGTCATTCTGAAATAGCGCGTGTCGGGTCCACACGACGACTGTGGCCGCCTGTCTCTCGACGCTCCCATCGGTCCCCTCCTGGTACGGTCTCGGTCGTCGTCGGCCGCGCCATTGAAAACGCTTTCTCCGCGTGCTACAATCTGCTTGCAAGAGATGTTCTGTCTTGCGTGATGGATTTGGGCACGCCATGGCGCGGGGAGCAGCGCCCGAGCCGCGGGGTTTGGCCGAGTCGATTTTGTGGGGAGACCCAAAGATGCCACAACTCGTCAAAGGTGGAAAGCACACCTATGGTTGGTCGATAGTGAGCGAAGTCGGGAGGATCGCCGTACCACAAGAGGCGATGCACGAATACGGCTTCAAGGAGCACGACAAGGTCATCCTGATGAGTGGAAGCCGCCGGTCTGGCGGGTTTGCCATGTCTACCCCGGGCCTGCTGGCGGGATCTCCACTGTCTGCGGTGCTGGATGGCTTCTCCAGGCTGCGCACGTTTCAGATGCGCCAGGCGACGGTAGTCAAGGCAGGGGGCAGGGCTTATTGCTGGACCACGATCGAGGAGGGGGGCTACATCACCCTGCCCCTGGATACGTTGAGGGAGTACCAGATACTTCCAGGGGACAGGCTGCTCACCGTGAGAGGCAGTAGTCTGGCCCTCGGGTTCGCGGTGAAGGGACCCATCGTGGATGAGGCGGTGACGCATCCGGAGCTGGAGGTTTTCGAGTAGCGGGAGGAGAGTTGCGCGGCTGGAGCGGTTTATGCTGATCTCCCGGGTATCATACCGACGGAAACGGACGGCACTAGCTAAGCTGTCGATCCCCGAGCAGGTGCTCGGGTCTGCGTATCAGTAGTCCCGCGCTGATGGCCCACCGCGTGAGGATGAGTAACGCGTGCGATCTTGGCA
>DAOUEW010000247.1:0-4944 GCA_034430275.1 Anaerolineae bacterium
GAGAGCCCGATTGGTGGAGCGACTGGTTGTACTTCGTCTTCGAGGACGAACCACCCATGGGCGACGGGAGGTGGGCCGCCAACCTCTGCACGCAGAACCCGGACGAAGGCGCTTTCGTATCTGGTAGCATGCGCGGCCCACTGCCTGACTACGACGATGACTACTTCGCACCGTTCTCAGAGGCGGCCCCATGCCCGCCCTGGCTGTACGACCCGCCGGGGTACAGGAGAGCTTTCGGATGGGGTTCCACCAACTTCGAGGTACGGTTCGATATGAGAGACTCTGCGTTGGACGTCGCGCCGGGCGATTGCTTCAACGCCGGCATCCGCATCCAAACCTCTGAATACTACTTCACAGAGGAATGGAATGGATACGGCGCCGCGGTCTGGCCTGAGAACTGGCAGGAGGAGGACCTGCCTGACGTCTTGCAGCAGGTGTGCCTCGCCGAGGCACCAGTCGAGGAAGAGGAGTTCGTCCCCGAGCCTGGGACCATGGCCCTGCTAGGGGCCGGTCTGGCCGGTCTTGGCGGCTATGCGACCCTGCGCTGGCGGTCAAGGCGAAGAGAGTAGCGCCTCTGCGCACTGACACGCCTGATGAGAATAGAGGCGCATGGGAGGCTATCCCATGCCCCTTTGCTTATGCACGGAAGCTGCTCTAGCGTGGCTATGTTGCGGCGTGAGCGAGGCGTGGTGCAAGGGGCCGCGTCGCTGTGCAACGTCTCTATTGGATACTGCCTACCTCGACAGCCACAACAGACTATGATATGCTTGGTGCGGGAGGAATGACAGCAGTCTCGGACGAGTCCAGGAGGAAGAGCGATGAGGAGACTGGGCACCGAACTACTGTGTGTCGCCCTCCTGGCGCTTCCCGCAGCACCCACAACGGCCCTCTCCCAAGCTGCCGTTCAGTCCGGCTGCACCGACTCTTCACCGAGCCTCAACAGCAGGCTGGGCCCTGGTGAGTGGGCCGATGCCACGAGAGTCAAGCTAGGGGCTTGGAAGGTTGGCTGGGCGACCTGAGCCTGGATGCGCAAGAAAGCACTGAGCCACGATAGTATCTGGACCGCATGGCGACGGCAGAGATGACGAAGACGGAAGCAGAACAAAAGAGCAAGTATCCCTGGTGGGGGTTGGTGGATGAGTGAGTGGCAGCAGGAACTGACGGAAGCACTCAGACCAGGGCTGGTCGCTCACGCGGAGGATGGGCGGGAGACCCAGGCGCGGTTGGAGTTTGACTACCAGAGCGGGACGGTGCACCTGGAGTGGAAAGATGACCATGACCAGCGATGCCACTTGACCATCCCCCATGCGGTGCTGATGGCTCTGGCGAAGGCGATGAGGGAGCGACTCTACCCGGTGCGGCGCCGGCGCTCGGGTAGAGATCAGACAGGACGTGGTGACACCTAGAGAGACGGCAGAGTGCCAGCACCGTGCAAGGTGGGCCAGCGTGACAACCCTGCACAGCGAACGAACCGCGGTACGAGCGGGCTGGGCTATTTCGCAAAATGCACATATGTCTGACCATATCCTTGACAAAGGAGACCGACTCTGCTATAATGGATGCATACGGAACGACAGCGCTTGCGGCACAGGCTCGCATTAGTCAAGGAGGAAGAGCGATGAGAGGAGCAAGCAAGGTTCTGCTATGCGTCGCCCTACTGGCGCTGCTGTCCATCCCCAGCGCCGCGCTCTCTCAGGGCCCTGTCCAGTCGGGGTGGACCAATTCCCCGCCAAACCTCAATGGCAAGCTGGGTTCCGGCGAGTGGGCAGACGCCACGAGAGTCAAGCTCCACCCCCTCAAGGTCGGCGCCGGCGTTGCACCCCTGGGGGGCGAAGCTGCCGGCCTGGCGCTGGATGAGCAAGTCAGCGCCGAACAGGTGAGCGGCTGGGCTCGCTTCATGAACGACGCCCGCTATATGTATCTTGCGGTCTCCCTGGACATGGGTGCCCCCGCTGGGGATCCCGACTACTGGTACACCATGCTGTATTTCCTCTTCGAGGACGAACCCACCATTGGCGACAACCGCTGGGCGGCCAACCTCTGCAGCCAGAACCCGGACGAAGGTGGCTATGTATCTGCAAGCCGGTACTCCCCGGGGACTGACTTCGACTACGACTCCTTCGTGCCGGTATCAGAGGACGCCTGGTGTTGGCCCGGGCAGCACCACCCCCCGGGGTACAGGAGGGCCTTGGGATGGGGCTCCACCAACTTCGAGGTGCGGTTCGATCTCCAGACCTCGGCGCTGGACGTAGCGCCTGGTGATTGTTTCAACGCCGCCATCATCCTCATCACCGAGGAAGCCTACTTCGACGAGCAATGGGGCGGAGGCGCTGGGGGGGTGTGGCCCGCGGGGTTGGTGGAGGAAGATCAGGAGCCTGATTTCCCCGACGACCTTGGACAGATATGCCTAGCTGCCCCTGAGGAAGAGTTCGTCCCCGAGCCTACAACTGTCGCCCTGCTCGGGATCGGTCTGGCTGGCCTGGGCGGTTACGCAACGCTGCGCTGGCGCTCCAGGCGTAGGGAGTAGCAGGTCGGCGTACTGAGACGCTTGATGAAAACAGAGGGGCATGGGATACTCTCCCATGCCCCTGGCCTTTTCACGAATCGTACTCCGCCTATGAGGCAACTCTGACCTCGTCACCCCCCCGGATGTCACTCACCTGCTGCACAAAGGAGTCCAGATAGGCCGCTGCCGCCTCGACTGGGGCGGCGATGGCTTCGGCTATGGACTCGTCGGGCCTCCTGACGAGCACCACCTTGGCTAGCAGTCCTCCATCCTCGTCGCGAGCGACGAGGATCCCAACCTTGTCCCCGACCCTCAGATCGTCCAGTCCCGGATCCTCCACCCCGGGGATGCGGAACACCGTGTCGCCATCGGTGAGCACCGCCACCTCTCCTTGCAAGGCATCGAGCACGACAGTGCGAGGCTCTATGCCGGTCACCTGCCCCCGGAGGAAGCGGAGGTGAGAGGGCCATCTGGGGATCAGCCTCACCGCTCGCGCGTGGAAGACCTCTCCCTCGGCTTCCCAGGTTCCCAACACCACGATCAGATCGCGAACCTCCAGGTCGTCGAGGCCCGGGTCCTCCGCGCCAGGAATACGAAAGTTGGCCTCCTTGTCGGTCACCACCCTCACTTCACCCTGGCGAGTGAGCAAACCGATGGTGTCGCCTTCTATACCCTCTATCACGCCGCGGATGGTATGCCGCCGCACCTGCCCCGGAGTGACGATGGCCACCACGCGGGCCAGCAGATTCCCCTCGTCATCCGGCCTCCCCAGGGCCAGGATGGGATCTCCCACAGAAACATCCTCCAACCCAGGACCTTCCACGCCGGGGATCCTGAAGCGCGTCGCATCGTCGGTGACTACCATTCGCTCGCCCTGACCGGTCTCCACGGTGAGGGTCTGCCCCTCCATCGCCGCTACGTGTCCCAACACCAAGAACCTGCGGGGCGCCATCTCGGAAGGCAGGATCACCACGACCGTCGCGAGCAATTGACCGTCCTCGTTGATCTCCCCCCAGGCGCCCACGTAGTCGCCCACCTCGATGTCTTCGATGGAGGGCTCGCGAACACCGGGGATACGCAACCGTGTATCCTCCCCCGCGATCACCGACCGCTCCTCGCCGGAGACGGTGTTTACCAGCAGGGTGTCTCCCTCAATGGCTGCCACCTGGCCACGCAGAGCACCACGCTCCGTCGACTCCTCCGCCCAGGCTGTCCCGGCCGTGGTGAGCAGCACCCCCACCAAGACCAGGCTCGCCAGCAGCTTCATTCCACGTCTCATCCGCTCTCACCTCCCGATAGACTTCGGCCGCGTTTCGGCCTCAATCACGAGTATCGGGGAGCACAGTAAGCCTGCCGTTGCCACCACGTAAACGCTGTGTAAAACACAGGTCCGAACCGGCCGGTACCCCGTCAGTCGTAGCCTGGGCTGTCTGTCAGTCCACCAGCCTGCCTTCGTCGATGCCGCCAGCGGAGCAGGTCCAGGAATCTGGGCATGACAGCAGTGTACAGCCAGTAGACGAATCTCGAGGCTGGGAAGTCGTACGCTCCGATGTAGGACGTGAACCCTCCTCCAAAACCCTCCTTGAACCGGTACACCCCCCACATCGCGTCGCTCTCCTCCATCACATCGGGCGCACCCCACATGTCGTAGGAAGTACAACCGTGAGCCTTGGCCCACCTCATAGCCTCCCACTGCAAGAGATGGTTGGGCATGAGGTTGCGGTGCCTGTCCGTGGAGGCACCGTACATGTACCAGGCTTTGTTGCCGAAGTAGAAGAGGATCAGCCCCCCCAGCACTTCCCCTTCATATCGTGCCAGGAGCAACTGCGCCCGTCCCTGGCTCACGAAGGTACCCCAGGCGTCGGCGTAGTAGGAGAAGGGACGGATGATGAACTCGTCCCGCGCGCTGGTGGTGGTGTACATCTCGTAGAAGTGCGGTAGATCGCCCATCCCGCCCTCTACCACCTCCACCCCACGCCTCTGGGCCAGGCGCACGTTGTATCTCCACTTCGACTTCATGGCGCCCAGCAGTTCCTCCTCCGGCGGTCGCAGATCGACGAGCATCGTGTTCCGGAACTGGATCTGCTCCACTGAGGCGCGCCAGCCGCGTCCCTCGAGCAGCCTCGTCACATCGCTCCTGTCCGCTGGCGCGTCGGGGTCTATCTTGAGAAAGATGGCCCGCTGCGCCCTGGACAGCTCCTCCAGTCTCTTCAGCACCATCGCCAGCAGGTCGGGGTCCTGGTAGTCCAGGCACGGCCCCTTGGGCGCGTACATCACCGCCCACGGCAACCGGGGCAGCCTGCGCAAGAGGACAGAAACCGCGGCCACCTCCAGACCCTGCCTCAGGAACATCATCCGAAAGGGCCTCCACCCATGGCGGCTCTTGAACTCGCCCCATTCGTAGGACTGAAGTACGTGGGCGTTGGGCAGCCGGGCGA
>DAOUEW010000248.1:0-4187 GCA_034430275.1 Anaerolineae bacterium
TGTGCTCTCCGCGTGGTTGAAAGCGGCCTCCGGCTATGCTAACATACCCGTCGGAAGGGTAGTTCTGCATGCCAAGGCTGCGCCGATTCTCCCCCATCGTTGTGCTTCTGTTCCTGGTCTTTCTGGCTTTCTTCCTCTACACCTTCCGTCTGGACTACCAGAGCCTGTGGTACGACGAGGGTTTCAGCGTCTATCTGGCCCGGATGGGCCTGGGTGAGATCACCTCTCGTACGGCACACGACATTCACCCGCCTTTCTACTACTACCTCTTGCACTTGTGGGTCCTGGTTTTCGGAAGCACCGAGTTCTCACTGCGCTTCCTGTCGGCGATCTTCGGAGTGCTGAGCGTCCCCCTGATCTGGGCCGTGGGCAAGCGACTCCTGGGGGAGAATAGCGGTCTGCTCTCCGCAGCTCTGGTTACCATCTCACCTTTGTTCCTGTGGTACTCTCAGGAAGCACGGATGTATACCCTGGTCACGTTCCTCTGCCTGCTGTCCACGTATCTACTGCTGCGCGTCGTGGGCGGAGGCGGGGGACGAGTCCTGCTGTGGGCGGCCTACGTGGTGACCAACGTCGTGGCCGTGTACACGCATTTCTATGCCTTCTTCGTGCTGGTCTTCCAGCTCCTGTTCTTCCTCTTCTGGTGGGTGCTGTGGAGCAGGGGGCGGGTCCGTCAGCGATGGCCGACCATGGTCAGCCTGCTGTTGGGCCAGGCTGCGGTGGTGGGGGCGTATCTGCCGTGGAGCGGCTTCGTCCTCCAGCGGTATGGCGCCGACGTCAGCTACTGGCAGGGCACGCTGAGGGTCGGTGAGGTGCTGCGGAAGACGCTGATCGCTTTCAGCACGGGCCACAGCGTCCTGGAGGTCCTGGCCCAGCCCATTGCGCTGGGGTACCTCCTGATCCTGGTGTTGGCGCTGGCGATCTTGCTGGTGAAGGGAGCACGGAGACGGGGGTTGGTCGAAGATGCTGACGCTGCTCTCATGCCCATGATCGATAGACGTCCCTGGCTAACCCTGTGGGGTCTGCTGCTGTACCTTGGCCTTCCGTGTCTGCTGCTGATCTTGATCTCCTATCAGCGGGCCAAGTTCCATCCACGGTACCTGATGCTGTCGGCCCCAGCGTTCTTCCTCTTGATCGCCGGGGGCCTGGCTGCACTGCTCGACCTGGGCAGGTCCAGGGCGGGGTACGGCAGGAATGCCGCTTTGATCGTCGGGTGTCTGTGCCTGTGCTACCTGGGAGTGACCTCGGGATACTCGGTCTACAACGCCTACTTCGACATCGATTTCCTGAAGGACGACTTCCGCAGCGCTGCTCGCTTCATCGAGGAGCACAAGGGGCAGAACGAAGTCGTCATTCTCTCTTCGGGGCACTTCTTCCCGGTTTTCAGCTACTACTACCAGGGGGACGACTGGTATCCTATCCCTGACGAGCCTACTCTGTCGGCGGAGAGCGTTCTCAGCTACGGCGTCGCCGACGAACTGAACCGCATCCTGCCGGGAAGGGATGGGGTATGGGTGCTGTTGTGGCAGCACGACGTCGTGGATCCCGTCGGATTTCTGACTGAGATGCTTGGGGAGGAGGGCGAGCTGGTTCCCTATGAAGGCGGCTTCTGGGGTCTGAAGCTGCTGCACTACGCCCTGCCGGCTGAAGTGTCTTTCTCCAATGAGCCACGTCCGGACTATCCTGTGACCGTCAACTTCGATGACCAGGTGTTGCTGCTGGGCTACTCCGTCTCGACTGAGGATGCCACCACCGATGGGCTGGAGGTCACGCTGTACTGGCAGGCCCTCCAGGACCTCCTGGAGGACTACAAGGTGTCCCTGAGGCTGCGAGATGAACAGGGACATGAGTGGGGAGGGTACGACGGGCGACCCACGTCGCTTCTCTATCCGACCTTCCGCTGGTCGGCTGGAGAGAAGCTCTTCGGCACGGCGGGCATCACCCCCACTGTGGGGACTCCACCCGGTTTGTACGATCTCCAGGCCAGCCTGTACAGCGACGTCGATCTGGTGGGGCTGGACGTCCTGGATGCCAACGGCACGCCCATGGGAACGACCGCCGAACTGGGGTTTGTGGAGTTGCGGAGAGGCGAGCCAGCGTCCGCGTCAGACGTGGAGCCTGAGCACACCGTTCAGGCAACACTCACCGAAGATGTGGAGCTCCTGGGCTACGGAGTGAGTGCGGCCTCGGCGCAGCCGGGTGATGCCTTGCGGTTGAGTCTGTACTGGCGCGCGACCTCCTTGGAGAGGCGTGACTACGTTCTGCTGGTGAGGCTGTTGGATGAGTCAGGGCAGGCTGCAGATGAAGGGATCGGAGGCCCGGACGTTGGGGGTTGGGCTGCGCCGGGGGGCACCGCCCTTCGCGGACAGGTCTATCACCTGGCCAATGTGTACTACCCATGCTCAGAGTGGCGGTCGGGTGAGGTCGTTTTGGGTCAGTACGACTACAGAGTGCCGTTGTTCGCCCAGCCGGGGCGAGCGGAGCTGTGGGTTTCGTTGCTGTGGTGTCGCGACGGGCTGACTCCGACTTCTTCTTTGCCAGGGGAGACGGAGGTGCCAGAGGGTGAGATGGTCGTGGCTTTCGAGCCTCCAGCCGGCGAAGAGCCTGGACTCGTTGCCTGTCGCGTCCAGGAGGTGGCCGGTGAGATGCTGCTCACGGGGCTGGAGATCGAGGCCACAGAGCGCGTGTTCTCCGCGCCAGAGGTGCAGCATCGTGTCGAGGTGGGCAACCTGGGGAACAAGGCGGCGTTGTACGGGTACGACCTGAGTAGCGACGTCCTGCGACCCGGCGAGACGCTGCACCTGACCCTGTACTGGCAGGCGCTGGAGTCCACGGACACCTCGTACACTGTCTTCACCCACCTGCTGGATGAGGATAGCCAGCTCCGTGGGCAGATGGATAGTGTGCCCAGGGGGGGCGCTCGCCCCACCACAGGGTGGGTGCCAGGGGAGTATCTTAAGGACGAGTACCAGTTGACCGTGGACGCCGACGCTCCACCCGGAGAGTACCTGATAGAGGTGGGCATGTACGACGCTGCCACGCCCGACTTCCGGCGGCTGCCGCTATTGGATGCAGCAGGAGACGTCCTCGATAGTCGAATCGTGCTGGGCGTCCCGCTCCGGATAGAGGGCGAATAGGGCGGACTCGTGGCGAGTACGAAGGGGTCCGCACTCACGTCTTCACAATCCGATTGCACCACTGACCGGGGTGTGGTAGACTGCGTCTGCCACGGCAACGCGCCGAACGAAGCATCCGGTGACTCGTTTTGTGGTCCGACCGGTAGGATTGCGGGAGATCGACGATGAGAAGTAGTCTCGCCAGGCTCTTACTTTCGCTGGCCTGTCTGACCATGCTCCTGCCTCTATCAGGGCCTTCTGCCATGATGGCTCAGGGGGAGGGAGACATCCTACAGTGTTGGTGCAGCTCCGACGAAGCCACCATGACACTGGAGTTCCCGGCCAGCGGTGGTGCGGTCAGTGGGGCTTACACAAGCTCGATGGTCACCGAGGAGGTATCCTCGCTCTTCGACGAGGATGGGTCCAGCGAGGAGTACCTCGAAGAGCGAGCCGTGAACGTCAGCGTCGAGTTTACCGGGACCTACTCCGCTAACGGTTCACCCTCCTTCTCTCTCCAGCTCACCGGGGTGGGGACGGTGGACATCGACAACCAGGACGATGACAGATTCGACCGCTCCTGCGAGGGCAAGCTAGGTGGCACCGCCACCGGCGTCTTCAACGACGATGGTTCCCTCACCTTGAGGGACATCACTGCCGAGTTCACGCCCGAGCAGACAGACGCGGGTGAGATCCCAGCTACTCGCTGGCTGGATCCTCCCCCTCCATCCATGCCTCGAGAATTGACCTTGTCTTGCGGCACGTCACCGTCGTTGGCGCTCTCAGTGGCTCCTTCCTGTACTATCACGACAATCCCTGACCCGATTGGGCCAGGAGATACTACCTTCCAAGCCAGCATCACACCCAGCGGCTTTGCTGCTGGCGCCACGCTATCCTTTGTCTGGAACGTGAATATGGTGGAATCTGGACAGGGTCAGAATCCGACCGTCGTGTGGGGCCCGCCCACGTTCGATCCGGGTTTGTACACTCTCGTCGCATACGTCAGCGATGGCGAGTCCGGTGCACACTGTATGAAGCACTGGAGCATCGGAGGGGAGCAGAACAACCCGCCAG